>CANFSY010000094.1 GCA_947449875.1 Paracoccaceae bacterium | reverse complement strand
TATCCGCCAGATCCTTGGCTGGCGCGAATTTGTACGCGGCATTTATTGGGCCGAAATGCCCGATTACGGCACGTCAAACCACCTGAACGCCACCCGCTACCTGCCCGCCTTGTACTGGACGGGCGACACCCCGATGCGTTGCATGGCCGAATGTATCCGCACCACGCGCCGTCACGCCTATGCCCACCACATCCAGCGCCTGATGGTCACGGGAAACTTCGCGCTGCTGGCAGGTGTGGCCCCTGCGCAGATCGAAGAGTGGTATCTGGCCGTTTATGCCGATGCCTTTGAGTGGGTCGAACTGCCCAATGTGCACGGCATGGTCATGCACGCCGATGGCGGACGTTTGGGGTCAAAACCCTATGCCGCCTCGGGGGCCTATATCGACCGGATGTCAGATTACTGTAAGGGCTGCGCCTTTGATCCCAAGGTCAAGCTGGGGCCAAAGGCCTGCCCGTTCAACTATCTTTACTGGAACTTCCTGATCGAAAACGCCAAAACCCTGCGCCCGAACCCAAGGATGTCGTTGCCCTACGGGACATTGGCGAAAATGCCGGTAGAGCAGCGCGATGCCATTACCCGCTCGGCCGCGACGTTCCTGTCAGGGCTTGCGGCACCCCAACCCCAACCGCAATTGCGCTTGGATTTGCCATGACAGATGACCCCAAAAGAACGGCCTCGGTGCCGACGGGGCGCACGTCGCGGCTGTTGCATATGGGCGGCGTGGTCGCGTCGATTGCGGGGGGTGTGGTGGCAGGGGGGCTGCGGCAAGTGGTCAGCGGTCAACGCCCTAATCTGCCAAACCTATTGCTGACCCCCTCTCATGCCTTGCGGCTGACGGCGGGGCTGTCGCATTTGCGCGGGGCGGCGTTGAAACTGGGGCAGATGCTGTCGATGGACACGGGCATGGTGCTGCCCCAAGACATCGCGCACATCTTCGCCACGCTGCGCGATGATGCAAAGCCTATGCCGCCCAAGCAGTTGCAAGGTGTTCTGAACGCCCAGTGGGGGGCGGGCTGGCTGAAGCAGTTTCGCCGGTTTGACGTGCGCCCCTTTGCCGCCGCCTCGATCGGGCAGGTGCATCGGGCGCAGACTTTGGATGGGCAGGATCTGGCCATCAAGGTGCAATATCCCGGCGTGCGCGACAGCATTGACAGCGACGTTGACAACATCGCCACCCTGATGCGCCTGCCCGGTCTTGTGCCGCGCGGCATGAACCTGCAACCCCTGCTGGCCGAGGCCAAACGCCAACTGCACGCCGAAGCCGACTATCTGGCCGAGGCCACCCATCTTTCGCAGTTCGGCGCGCTTTTGGCGGGGTCTGACAGCTTTGTTGTGCCAAACCTGCACCCAAGGCTTTGCACGGCGAAGGTTTTGGCGATGAGCTTTGTTCAAAGCGCCCCGCTGGACAGTCTGATCGACGCGCCACAAGAACTGCGCGACAGGGTGGCGGCGGCTTTGATCGACCTTGTTCTGCGCGAGATTTTCGTCTTTGGCGCCATGCAAACCGACCCGAACTGGGCCAACTACCGCTTTTGCCCCCGCTCAAACCGCATCGTGCTGCTTGATTTCGGCGCGGTGCAGCCCATCGCCCCAAACTTGGCCGCTGATTTCCGCCACCTTGCCCAAGTGGCGCTGGACGGCGGGGCCGAAGCAACACGGCAGGCCATGATCCGCATCGGATATTTCGGCCCGCAAACCGCCGCGCATCATCAAACCTTGATCCAAGCGATGTTCGACCTTGCCATGGCCCCGCTGCGCCAGCATGGCGCGTTCGATTTCGGCCAAAGCGATCTGCTAGACCGCCTGCGCGATATGGGCCTTGCGATTGGCGCTGACCGCGACCTTGCCCATGTGCCCCCTGCGGCAACCTTGTTCTTGCACCGCAAGATCGGCGGAATGTACCTGTTGGCCGCCAAACTGCGCGCCCGCGTGGCCCTGCGCCCGATGGTCGAGGCCTATTGTGCGGCCCCGACATCGGCGTAAGGCAAAGGCACCAGATCGCGGCGTCAGTGGCCCAGAATCTGGCTTAGGAACAGTTGGGTGCGTTCGGACTTGGGGTTGCTAAAGAACTCTTTGGGTTCGTTTTGTTCGACGATCTGGCCCTGATCCATGAAGATCACCCGATTGGCCACAGCCTGCGCAAAGCCCATTTCATGGGTGACGCACAGCATGGTCATACCCTCTTTGGCCAGATCAATCATGGTGTCGAGCACCTCTTTGATCATCTCGGGGTCAAGGGCTGAGGTCGGCTCGTCAAACAGCATGATCCGCGGTTTCATGCACAAAGAGCGGGCGATGGCCACGCGCTGTTGCTGCCCGCCGGAAAGCTGGCCGGGGTATTTCTGCGCCTGCTCGGGGATTTTCACCTTGTTGAGGAAATACATCGCCGTCTCTTCCGCCTCTTTCTTGGGAATCTTGCGAACCCAGATCGGCGCGAGGGTGAGGTTTTCCAGAATGGTCAGATGCGGGAACAGGTTGAAGTGCTGAAACACCATGCCCACTTCCGAGCGCACCTTGTCGATATTCTTCAAATCTGATGTCAGTTCCGTGCCATCAACGATGATGCTGCCTTGTTGGTGTTCTTCCAGCCGGTTGATGCAGCGGATCAGCGTTGACTTGCCGGACCCAGAAGGCCCGCAGATCACAATCCGCTCGCCTTTTTGCACGGTGATGTTGATGTCGCGCAGCACGTGAAAGCTGCCGTACCATTTGTTCATGCCCGTAATCTGAACGGCCACATCATCAGAGAGTTTCAAAGCGGTATCAGCCATGGCGGCTCCTATCGGTGGTCAGTTCCGAGCTTGCGCTCGAGATACAAGGAATAGCGGGACATGCCGTAACAGGCGACGAAGAAGATGGCGGCGACGAAGATATAGGGCTCCCAGTAGATGCCCTTCCAGTCGATATCGGCGCGCACAATGCTGGTGATGCCACGCAGCGGGTCTTGCAGGCCGACAAAGGACACCAGCGTGGTGTCTTTGAACAGGCCGATAAAGGTTGAAACGATCCCCGGGATCGACACTTTCAGCGCCTGCGGCATGATGATCAGGCGTTGGGCTTGCCAGTAATCAAGACCCAAGGCATCCGCTGCTTCGGATTGGCCCTTGGGCAAGGCCGCAAGCCCGCCGCGCACCACTTCGGCATTATAGGCGGCCGAAAACAGCGTGACGAGGATGATCACCCGCAAGATCAGGTCAAACTGCACACGGGGCGGCAGGAAGTATTGCAGCAGCAGGCTGGCGGTAAACAGCATGGTGATCAGCGGCACACCGCGCACAAATTCGATGAACCCCACCGACAGCGCCTTGATCAAGACCATGTTCGATTGCCGCCCCAGCGCCAGCAGAATGCCGATGGGCAGCGAGATCGAGATTGACGACACGCCGATCAGGAAAGCCAGCAAGAACCCGCCGAACTTGTCCGACTCCACCGCAACAATGCCAAGGGGGATGGCCGTTTGCAGCGCGTCTGCCACATAGCCCTGAAGCACAAACCACCAAAGGGATGCGACAATCACGCCCCCCGTGGTGGCCACCACCAGCCCGAACCGCGGGCTTAACGCGCGGTAGACGGGCACAATCAGCGCAAAGCCCGCCAAAGCCAGCAGCGGCCCCCAGATTGATCCGCCCCACAGCAGCCAAACCGTGGCAAAGGGGTAAAGAACCGTGGCAATCAGCAAATAGCGCGGCGCCCATGCCGCCACCGCAAGGCTGACCAGCATTATCGCCGACAGCAGCGCAAACAGACCCCACGACCCCTGCGCCAGCGCCAGCCCAAGGATCGTCAGCGCTGCCACCACGCCCACCAGCTTGACCGACCCGCGCAGGTTATCCGAAAACAGGATCGGTGCCATGGCCACGAACAAAAGGCCAAAGTTCAGGATCGGGCGCCAGTACACCTCGGGCGGGTAAAAGCCGAAGATCCACTGATACCACCGCGCGCGGATCATCGCCCAGCATGCACCACCGGCATCGGGGCCGAAATTGGCGGCAATAACGCTGCGGCATTCCGACAGAGAATTGGCATTCCAGACCGCATGCAGCAGCCAAGGGGCCGAAAGCTTCACAAGGCTATAGACGACCAGACCCGACAGAATGGTCAAGGTCGCGTTCAGCCAACTGGAAAACAGGTTCTCTCTGACCCATTTCAGCGCACCGCTTTGCGAGACGGGCGGGGCGCGGGGGGGCAGCATTTCGGTGCGGGTGAACTGCATATTACCGCTCCTTTAGCTTGACTGAGGTGTTGTAGACATTGGCCAAGGCCGAGATGATCAGGCTGATAATCAGATAGATCAGCATCATCAGCAACATACACTCTAACTCTCGGCCCGTTTGGTTCAGGGTGATGCCACCCAAGGTGCCGCGCAGATCAAGATAGCTGACCGCGATGCCCAAGGAGGTGTCCTTGGTCAGCGACACCCATTGCGAGATCATCGGCGGGATGATGACGCGCAGCGCCTGCGGCAGGATGATCAAACTCATGGTGCGACCGGGGCGCAGCCCAAGGGCAAAAGACGCCTCTGTCTGCCCGCGCGAGATGGCCTGAATGCCCGACCGCACGATTTCGGCGGTGATGGCCGCATAATACAGCGTCAGCGCCAAGGTCAGCGATGTAAAAGCGTGGTCAAAACTTAGGCCGCCTTGAAAGTTAAAGCCTTTCAAGGCCGGATAGTCCAGATGAAACCCAAGGGCATACAGGGCAGCAAGCATCGGTGCGAATAAGATGGCCAGACTTTGCCACCACGTCACAGGGCGCATCCCTGTCGCCTCTTGCACAGCCGTTGCGCGGCGTGACAGGCGGAGCACCGCCCAGATTGACCCAGCGATCAGCGCCAGAATGGCCAGCAAAGATGTCGGAAGGGTGAACCACGGTGTCACAATCGCGGGCAGCGGCCGGTCTAGCAGGGGAAAGGGCACATTGGTGGAACGGTTCGTGATGGCAACCGAATCCCACAGCGACATGCTGGCTTTCGCCACGCCGTTGACCAGCTTAAAATCCTTGGGCGCAGGGGCCGTTTCGGAAAACACAACCGCGACCAGCACAATCCACAACAACAAGGGAACGTTGCGGAAGATCTCGACATAAACCCCCACAAGCCGCGAGATGATCCAATTCTTGGACAGGCGCAGCACCCCCAAAAAGACGCCCAGAACCGTGGACAAGATCGAGGCCAACACCGCCACGACCAGCGTGTTGATCAGGCCAACCATCGCCGCTCTGCCATGGGTGCTGTCGTTGGTATAGGGGATCAGGTGTTGGCCAATGTCATAGCCGCCGCGCCGCCAAAGAAAGGCAAAGTCGATATCTTTGCCCTTCAGCGCAAGGTTTGACCGCACATTCTCGACCAGCCAAGCGGTGAACAGTAGGGCCAGAATGAGAACAATCACTTGAATGGTGATGAAACGATAGCGCGTGTCGTAGATGAGAGACGAAAGCCGAAACGCAGGTTTCGGCAGGTCAGTGGCCCCAGACATGCATGTCCCCCTGTGGGTCGAGTATCCGGTTTTCCGGTTTTCTTGCGGCCCTTTTAGGGTGGGCCGCTTTGGGCGTGGTGTCGAAAAAGGGCGCGGCCCGAAAGGCCGCGCCCGAGTGTCTTAGCGGAAGGGCGGTGCGTATTGCAGGCCGCCTTGGCTCCACAAAGCGTTCAGGCCACGGGCCAGCTTGATGGGCGTAGATTCCCCAAGATTGGTCTCGAAGATTTCGCCGTAGTTGCCGTTTGCGGCAATTGCGCGCTTGGCCCAATCGTTATCAAGGCCAAGGAACTTGCCCTGCTCCCCCTCGACGCCCAAAAGGCGGCGCACTTCGGGGTCGGTGGACGAAGCGGCCATTTCTTCGACATTGGCTTTGGTGATGCCTTTCTCTTCGGCTTCGACCAATGCGTAATAGGTCCAGCGAACGATATCACCCCAATTGTTGTCGCCGTGGCGCACAACCGGCCCAAGCGGCTCTTTCGAGATGATTTCGGGCAGAACCACATAATCATCCGGATTGGGCAATGTTGCCCGCGCCGAAGCCAGACCCGACGCATCGGTGGTGAAGGCATCGCAAGCACCGGCCAAGAACTGGCGCTGCGCGTCTGCGTCGTCAACCACGGTGACGGGGGTGTATTCAAGGCTGTTCGACTTGAAATAGTCAGCCAAGTTCAGCTCGGTCGTGGTGCCGGTCTGAATGCAGATCGTGGCGCCCCCAAGCTCTTTGGCCGAGGTGACGCCCAAGTCTTTGCGCACCAAGAAGCCCTGACCGTCATAGTAGTTCACGGCAACGAAATCCAACTTCAGGTCGGTGTCGCGCGAGAACGTCCAGGTCGAGTTGCGGACCAGCAGATCCACTTCGCCCGACGCCAGCGCGGTGAAACGGGTTTCACCGGTGGTGGGAACGTATTTCACCTTGGACTGGTCGCCCAAAACAGCCGCAGCGACGGCCTTGCACAGGTCAACGTCAAAGCCCTGATAGTCGCCATTGGCATCGGGCGCCCCAAAGCCGGTCAGGCCAGTGTTCGCACCGCAGTTCAGAACGCCGCGCGCCTTGACGTCATCGAGTGTACCGGCCGCAGCGATGCCCGCCAGCATCGCACCGGCGGCGAGGGTGCCTAGAAATAGGGTCTTGTTCATACATGTTTCTCCCTGTGAGCCCCTCTGTCGGGGGCGAGTGGTATGAGTGCCTGTCAAAACAGGCAGAGACGGACGATGCGACCGCCACTCAGCCCATGATCTGACATGCCAATTTCATAGGTCAAGACTTTTCCGTATTTCACGACTTTATGTGTCAATTTTTAGCACATTTGGGTTCGAAGGGTGTTTTCAGGGTTTAACTGGGTTTTTGGGGGGCCTAGATGGCCAAAGGGTGCTAAGAAACCCGCAATCTATCCCAAAATTTGTTCTAAACTTGCGTCACTGACGCGCTCTACGCGGCATCTTTTCCCAAAGCATTGATCTTCTAAGATAGGTTGATTCGCGTCAGACCCAACCCGCGGCCGCAGTCAAACCGCCCAAAAACGCCAGCCATCGTTCAAAACGCGCCACCCCTGATGCCGCAAAGGGTGTCTTTGGCCCCGCCCGATCGACCAAAAGGCCCCGTGGCGATCGCGTCAACGGGGTATAATCCACCCACCGCCAAGCCACATCTATTCGCTTCTTTGCAAAGCCATCCAAAAAGTTTTCATCTTTTCAAAATGATATGATTAAAGGGCCCTTTTCGCGGCCTATGCAGTCCGGTCCCCGCGGGCATGTGGTCAAGAAAATTGTACATATCGCGCCCCTTTACTTCGGGCAGGGCTTGCCTTTAGCGTGAAATCATACGAATTTTTTTGTGCGGCGCGGCACTAGTGACTGGCTAATCTCGTGCGTGGGGCTTGAATTTTTACGGAACAGTTTCCAAGAAGGAGTAGTGTGGCAATGCTGGGTATAGCTTTCACGAGACTGTCACGCGCGCTCGTGGCCAGTTTGGTCGCGGTGTCTTTCCTCGTGCCGGGCGTCCAGTCGGCAGCGGGTCACAACACGTCGGTGAGCCTTGCCGCCAACGATCCGCAGGTTTTCAAGACGGTGGCGACGGGTTCGCCGACCAATGCAGCAGGTCGCGACCAGCAGTTCCTGTGTCTTGACGAGGTCACCTATCTCAATGGTGGCGCGCCGTTTTACACGCAGACAACCACGCCTTGGGTGCATGGGCTTAACATTGTTGTGTCAGAAATTCCCTTTGTGGAAGGCGCTGTCACTTGGCCATCGCATCAGTTTAGAACCGTCTTGGGATGGAACACCCGCCGCTTTATCGGGAATGGTTTGCCAAATCACAAAACCGGTGAGTTTCCCGTTCAAGAAGACACGGCCGCCTATCCCTATTACCACGCAGCCCCCGCCGGTGGCGATTACACCTGGTCCGACGAGATCCCGATTGCCGCCTATGATCTTGACGTGACAGTTCCAAAGTCTCCGGTCTACAACAGCACACCCAAATGTATCAGCCAGTTGGTGTCGGGTGTGGCGACACAAACCGGAGTCGTCTGGCATGTGAACATTGCGCCCGTCAGCTTTGCCGACCACATTTTTGTGGATCCCATCGCCGCCCTGCCGCCTGACAAGTGCTTCGGCCACCCCTATGATACCGAGTACCACTATCACGGATGGTCATGGCGTTGCTTCCCCAATCAGGGCAAAATCAATCAGCATTCCCCGCTATTTGGCTATGCGCTGGACGGTTTCGGGATTTATGGCCCGCGCGGGGATGGTGGAAAACTTCTGAAAAATACAGATCTTGATATTTGCCACGGTCATTTTGGGATGATTAATTGGGACGGGAAGCTGAAATACATGTACCACTATCACTTGAATTCAGAATTCCCCTACGGGCCGGGTTGCTTGCGCGGAACGCCGATCGCAAACGTCAACACCCCGATGATGCTTCGATTTGCCCCGCATGAACACCCCGAGGATGCAAAACAACCGCACCCGTGAACAGGCCGCTGTGTGAGAATGCACGACCACCGGCGCCATGCCCGACTTTGGGCACTGAGCCATGGGCTTTGGCAGTTGATCGTATAGCCTGCACGCTGGGTGGTTGGTGACTTGCCTACTGAAGGGTTGCTGACCGCGTCGCCAGTGAACAGGGGCTTGGGCGCTTTCATGCCTGAATGATGAACCACGTTAGACGAGAGACCGTTCCAATCCCCGCAGATCGGCGGTCCGCCACTCTTCACGAAAACCTGACGGCTTGGTTGCCAAAGAAATAAGGTCCAGTCGGCCATCAACAGCGCTGACGATTGGGGAAAATCACCGCAAGACCTGATGAACTTGACGGTGGGACTCGCCCGTTTGGGGTGCGACCTCTGTCGTACGCGACGCCTGTGACCATCTCGGTCGCCGCTCAATCCCAGTGATTTTCGAACGCTGTGACGGATGCGCAACGCTTGACGCAGGGCTTTGACCCCAACAGCTTAACCAATGTATACAAGGCTGCGGGCTTAGCGTTAACTTTCGAAACTTTGCCTTGACACAAAGACCTTCTGGTAGCATCACTGTGAAGTCTAAAGATTTAGAGATAAAATATGCCGACCCGTTGTGATTACTGGTTTCAACTTTCATAAATTTTATCTATGATTTGGGGTAGGCTAAGACTAAGGGTGGCGACCAAGTTGAATTATGCTTCGATCCAAAAATCCGCCGCTGCGAATTATATATCCAGCAAGGGCAAGACTTCCACGACATGTTCAATCGTGATTGTGTGCTTTCATTCGCTTGCGGAACTGCCAGACTGCTTGAGGATGGTCTCGCAGGGTCCTTTGGGTGCAAGTTGGGACGTGATCGTTGTCAATAACTCACAGTCAGACGCCGCACAGATGTCTATCGAGTGTGCCGCGAAACATGTCGATTACATCCAAAGCAGCACGAACCTTGGCTATGGTGCCGCCTGCAACTTGGGGGCGGCGCAGGCGCGGGGACGATATGTTTTGTTCATGAACCCCGATGTGCGCATCACACAGGCATCGCTGCAATTGATGGTCGATCTGTGTGATACAAACAGCGAGCTGGTCGCCATTGGCCCGCTGCAGGGCGATGCGCGGGGTAGGGTGCGCGGCAAGCGGCGATCGGTCGGTCAGTTGTGGAGCCCGGCCAAGAAAACGCTGCGCCGGTTGTCGTCATCGACCCAGTTAGAGCCTACTGGTTTTCTGGGCGGTGGGGTTTTGATGGTGCGTAAGGATGTCTTTGACGGCATCGGCGGGTTTGACGAGAACGTGTTCTTGTTCCATGAAGACGACGATTTGTGCCTGCGTCTGGCCAAGCGTGGGCATTTGGCTTATGCGGCGGGGGTGTTGGCCGTGCACGATGCCGGCACGTCGAGCCCAAGTTCGGCAACGCTGACGAAAACCAAGGCTTGGCATCTGGGCAATTCCAAGGTCTATGTCGCCTGCAAGCATTATGGTAAGTGGGCAGCCTTTGGTCCAATGGTTGAGGCTGTTCTCAAATTTGCGAATCCCGCGATGCTAACCCGACGCGGCCGCATGAAGGCTTGGGCGTTCCTTGCGGGTGTGTGGTCTGCGCAGATTGAGCCCACCGCCCCCCTTAAGGTCGACAAATGAGCCCGCGCCCCCCCCCGAACGCCTCTATTCTTGAGGTCATTTTGCGCGTGATGCGCGAGAATTTCCTGACGCAGAAGTGGGTTTATGCCGTGGCGATCATCGCCATGGTCATTGTGGCCGCAACCACAGCAGCCTCTGCCTGGATCATGAAAGCGATTTTTGACGTCTTGTCGAATGATCCCGACGCCTACGCGGCCCCCGCTGTGGCTGGGGCGGTTTTGCTGATTCTGACCGGCAAGGGAATGTCGGGCTATATTCAGCAAGTTGCTTTGGCCAAGGCGGGCAACCGGATTGTGGCGGACATTCAGCGCAAGATTTACCGCAAGCTTTTGCAGCAAGAGGCGTCTTGGTTCGATACGACGGCATCCTCGAACATCCTTGTGCGTGTGACCCAATCCGCGCAAGCGGCGCGCAGTATGATTGACATCGTCGTGACCTCTTTTGTGCGCGACACGCTGACCTTGGCCGGATTGATCGTGGTTATGGTGTGGCAATACGCTGTGTTGTCAGGCGTTTTTCTGGTCTTGGGGCCGCTGGCCGTTCTGGGCGTGCGGACTGTTTTGTCCAGTGTCCGGCGGATCATGAAAGCAGAGTTGACCTCGCTGACCGAGATTTTGAAGATCCTGCAAGAAACCTCTGCCGGCGTGCGCGTCGTCCGCGCCTTTGGTCTCGAAGAGATCCTTCAGGCGCGCATGGACGGGGCTGTTCGCGATGTCGAAAGCCGCTCGAACGCGTTGGTGCGGCTGGAAAGCATCACGGTGCCGATGATTGATGCGCTGTCAGGGGTGGCCATTGCCATCATCCTTCTTGTCAGTACCACAGCCTTTGTGCCGGGCGGCAAGGCGAGTTCTGGCGAATTGATGGCCTTTATAACGGCCCTTCTGATGGCCTTCGAGCCGGCAAAGCGGCTGTCGCAAATGCGCGTGCAGCTGGAAGCCGCCTTTGTCGGCGTCAAGATGATGTTTGATATTCTTGATCGTCCTGATGCCATGCAAGATAGCCCCGACTGTACCGATCTGCCCGCACAGGTGGGTCAGGTGGCGCTGCGCGGGGTGAACTTTAGCTACAATGGCAAGGTGAAGGCCCTTAAAGACATGACCCTGATCTTTCCGGCCGGGCGCACCACCGCGCTGGTTGGCCCGTCGGGCGGGGGCAAATCCACGATCATGAGCCTGCTGTTGCGCCTTTATGACCCGACCGAGGGGGTTGTGGAAATTGATGGGCGAAACCTGCGCGGTGTCACCCGCAAATCCTTGCAAGAACGCACCGCCTACGTCGGTCAGAACACCTTCTTGTTCGCCACCACCGTGCGCGAGAATATCCGCATGGGACGCCGCAGTGCCACCGATGCTGACGTGGAAGCCGCAGCACGCGCCGCCCAAGCGCATGAGTTTATTGTCGGGCTGCCGAACGGCTATGACAGCCAAGTCGGCGAGAACGGCGTTTTGCTGTCAGGCGGGCAACGCCAGCGCCTGTCGCTGGCCCGCGCCATTGTCAAAGACGCGCCGATCCTGCTGCTTGATGAAGCCACCAGCGCCCTTGACAACAAATCCGAATGGCTGGTGCGCGATGCCATCGCCTCTGCCACACGCGGGCGAACGACAATTCTGATCGCTCACCGCCTGTCAACCGTGCTTGCGGCAGACGAGGTGGCCTATATCGAAGGCGGGCGTCTGGTCGAACAAGGCCCCTTGGCCGCAATGCTCAACGGCACGGGAAAAGTGGCGGCGCTGTTTGCCGACTCGGCTGTAACACGGCCTGCTGCTTAAAACCGCTTCACGTTGCGCTCTGCCGGTGCGGCTTGGTCAGGCGCACACCTGCATCACACGCCCAATCGCTAGGCGCTGGCAACACAAAAGCCGGGGGCTCGATGCCCCCGGCTTTTGTTTTTCCCGCCAAGCAGATCAATCCTTGGCGCGTTCCTGATAGGTCAGATCTTCCGTGTTGATCACAATCTTGGTGCCCGGCCCGATATGGGGCGGCACCAGAACGCGCAGCCCGTTGGTGCAGATCGCGGGCTTGAACGACGACGAGGCGGTCTGGCCCTTGGTGACCGGCTCTGTCTCGGCAATCTCGACCACGGCTTTCAGCGGCAGAGTGATGGCGATGGCCACGCCTTCAAAGGTTTGCACATAGGCTTTCACGCCTTCGCCCAAGAACACCTTGCTGTCGCCCACCACGTCTTCCGACACGGTGATCTGATCGTAGCTGAGCGGTTCCATAAAATGGAACCCTTCGCCGTCTTCGTACAGAAAGTCATATTCGCGTTCATCCACCGTGGCCTTTTCGACCATCTCGGTCGTGCGCCAGCGTTCGGCCACCTTCACCCCGTCGGCAATGCGGCGCATATCGACCGAGGTGGTCGGCGTGCCCTTGCCGGGGTGAAAGTTTTCCGATTTCAGGACGACATACAACTTGCCTTCCAATTCGACGATATTGCCCTTGCGGAGCGAGGATGCGATGACCTTCACGTGACGGTTTCCTTGTTTCCCTGGGCCCCGATCGCTATGGAAGGGCCGTATCGGCGCAGCCTTTACCTGTATTTTTCACAAATCGCCAGAGAGAAGCAGCATGACCCAAAAGCCTTGGTGGTCGCACCAGCGTCACGCCGACCGCAGACCCGCCCTTTTGGCCCGCGCCCGCCTGCAAACCGGCCTGCGCCAGTGGTTTGGCGCGCGCGATTTCATCGAGGTTGACCCCACCGCCTTGCAAACCAGCCCCGGCAACGAGGCGCATTTGCACGGCTTTGCGACCCAAGCCATTGGCAACGACGGCTTGGCGCGCACGATGTATCTGCACACCTCGCCCGAATTTGCGATGAAAAAGCTGCTGGCCGCGGGGGAAGAACG
>CANFSY010000093.1 GCA_947449875.1 Paracoccaceae bacterium | reverse complement strand
GGTTCGGATTTGCCGCCCGCATAAAGCATCCCGCCCCCCCCGCAACTGCTTGACCCCATCCCCCTCCTTGGCCTAATCAGACCCAAGGCAGCTTCGCCAAAGGCGGGCCTGTAGCTCAACGGTTAGAGCAGGGCGCTCATAACGCCTTGGTTGGGGGTTCGAGTCCCTCCGGGCCTACCACTTCGTCCATCCTGCATGTCCGGCGACCTCTGCGGGGGGATACCCTCCCATCCCCCCTCTGGACTTGCCCGCTTTGATGTGGGACACTTTCGATATTGTACGAAGGAGTCATTTTATGCAGACCGATTGGGTGCCGCTATGTCTTGTGCCGCAAAAGGATATGGCCAGTTTTGCGGCCTTTGTACCGGACGGGTACAAGCTGATCAGTTTCGAGCTTGAAAAAGACAAGCTGACCTTCGCGGACGCGGACGGGGGTATTGACGCCGACGTGGTGTTTCGCGACGCCGTGGCGGGGTGCCATACCTCGCCCAAGGGTCAAGCCGAACTGGCGCGTCTGGCAAAGATCTGGACGGCGCGCTTTGGGGCTCTGCCGCCCCCTGTGATCGCGCTTGGCGGCGCAAGCGGCCCTGATGGTCTTGCGGCCCATCTGCTGCCCGTGCTGGTGCAGGCGTGGCGCGACGCGCAGGCGCGCAGTGTGGGCGGGATGCGCGAGCTGGCCGTGTTGCGGGGCAGTTTTGAACAGTCTCAGACGGCTTTTGCCAAGCTGGAAGCCTTTTTATATCAAACAGGACGCGCCGAACGGACCCAGAGCCTTGCCTTGCGCCAAGTGCTCGGACGGGACGCGGTTGTGTTGGCCAAGGACGTGTCAGTTGAACAACGCCTGCCGGGGGAAAGTGTCGGTTTAAGTGACATCGCCGTGCTGATTGACGAATTGCCCGCCGGCGGTGGCACCCTAACAGCGCGGCTGGAATTGCTGGAAAGTTCTGAAGTGGTCGCGCACTGGGCCATTGCGGCGGCGGATCTGGCCAAGGGCTGGGTGCGGTTCAGCTTGAGCCGCGCCCTTGGGCCCGATGCGCAGACCCCTGTGTTGCATCTGGACTGGGATGGCCTTGAGCCCTTGAACCTTGCCCCGTCCTTTCATCATCCCGACCCACGCTTTCGCGCAACAGGCAGCCATGCGGTCTTGGCCTTAAATCTGTGGCGCTATCTGCCGGATGCCGCCGCCCCCTTACCGGCCGAGGGTGTGGCCCAAATCTCTGGCATGCCCGCCGAGAGGTGGAAGATCGGGCCAGCCGCGCTGCGCGCTGCGGTTAATCTGGCTCAGGATGACAGCTTGGTCGAATTCATCGACTGGCGAAAAGCCTTGGCGGTGCGGCCAGTTGGCCAAACCGCCACTGGCGTTCGGCTGGACGGTGTCGCGCGGCCAGGATTGCTTCACCTATGCGGCGGCGTCAAAACCGAAGCCCAACACGGGCCCGATGTGGAATTTTGCTACGCTCTTGCCCCGCGCAAGAAACGGCGCGCCCAGCGGGGCAAACTTCCCGACTTTGCCGCAGGCATGACCAGCGAATGGGTGCGTCTGCGCCCCAACGAGTGGGCCGATTTGCACTTGTTTTTGGCCGAACCGCTGGAGGAGGTTTGCGATCTGTATCTGCTTTCGCGGCTTGTCGATGAAACAGCCCCCGAAGCGCCGGTGGATGCCTGCTTTTACCCCCTTGACGGGCAAGCGCAGGGCATCAGGTCGTGACAGATTTCGCCCAACCCCCCGCCCAACCCCCCGCCCAACCTCGCGCCCAACCCCGCGCCCAACCCCGCGTCGGCGTCGTTGTGCCGATCTTTCGCCATTCGGTCTTGCTGGTCGAAGCGATTGACAGCCTGCTGTCGCAGCACGCCCCCTTTGGCATCCAGATTGTTCTGGTCAACGACGGCTGCCCCCACCTTGAAACCGACGCGGTGTGCCGTCAGTTTTCGCGCCTGTACCCTGACCGCATCACCTATTTGCGCAAACCCAACGGCGGCCTGTCGGATGCGCGCAATCACGGGGTGCGCCATATTCTGGCGACCCTGCCCGATGTGCGCGCTGTCTATTTTCTGGACGCCGACAATGCCCTGCGCCCGCCCGCCTTGGCGCGGGCCTATCATGTGCTGGAAACTTGCCCCGATGTCGGCTGGGTTTATCCCAATATCGACATGTTCGGCGTCAGCAGCGCGCATGATTACGGCGGCACCTATGCGCGCCTTTTGCACAGCGAAATGAACCTGTGCGAGGCGGGAAGTCTGATTCGGCGCGAGGTTTTCGAAGCGGGCGTGATGTTTGACACCCAGTTCAAATCGGGCTTTGAAGATTGGGAGTTCTTTCTATCCGCCGCCAGTGCCGGTTTTGTCGGCCGAAATCTTGAAGATTTTGGCTTTCGCTATCGCAAACGGCCCGAAAGCATGTTGGCCGAGTCTGAACGCGACGCGGCAGGCATCACCGCCATGCTCCGCAAAAAGCACAAGGCGGGGCTGTCGCCCCGTGCGCTGATTGCGCTGGAACAGCACGAAATGCCGCGTCTGGCAATTGTGGTGTCAGACAGTCAGCAGGTGGTTTTGACAACGGATCCGGCCCGACAGGCCAAAACGCTTAGCGTTGAAGATTTTATCCATCGGTATTTTCTGGCCAAATCAAACCCCTCGCGCAACTGGGTGCCGCCCTATTTGTGCGTCACAACGACCGCCTGCCTTCAAGCTTTGGCCGCGACCGGTTTGCAGCATACGGCATTTTGGCACCTTGAAAGGCTGGCAGACACCGCAAATCTGGCCGTTCTAACGGCCAGCGGACTTGACGAAGACCGGATGGGCCTTGCGCTGCACGCAAAGGTGCAAAGCCGCCGCACGGATGCCAGTTTATTGTTAATCGGGCCAAATTTGCTGCGCGAAACGGTCTTTGATGAGGCCACCTCTTGGATTGACAGTTTGGCAACGGCGGTTCCCGAACCCTCGATTGCGCTGATTGATGTGCGTCTGCCCAAAGCTGCGTTTGACATGGCACCTTTGGTGCGCGGCACGGCAATTTACGATTTTCTCAACCTTGTGCACCGTTTGCGCGGCTCGGTCTGGTGCGAAGGGGCAAGACAGCGGTTGGATTGGCGCCAAGGTGACTTGGCCCGCAGAGAGGAGTCCCACCTGATCTTGCGCCGACAGTTTGCGCAAGAACATGTCTACCCGCGCGTGCCCGAAGGCGGGCGCGATATCGGTCTGGTCTTGCCCTTGGTTGAATTTGGCGGCGTGGAAAAAGTGGCGCTGAACTTTGCCCGCGCTATTCGGGCCCGCGGCGACCGTCCACATCTTTTCGTGCTTAACCAAGGGGATGCGGCACTTTCGGCAGACTGGCGCAAGGTCTTTGACAGCATCACCTTTTATGCTGATGCGGGCTTTGGCGCTTGGGGCGGTGGGACCAAGACCTATTTTGGCACCGAAGTGCCCCATTGGGCAGACCATGGCACCCACGACCGTGCTGTGGCCATGCTGCATTGGCTGGACGCGGTGATCGACTTTCACGGCGGGGCGTTCATGAGCGTTATGGGCAAGCTCAAACGCCTTGGTCTTGCCACGGGCAGCTCGCTGCATCTGGCTGACCTGACTGAAGTCGGGCGGCCGACGGGGAATGTCTTTTTGTCGATGGCCTACGAACATGCCTTTACCGCCGTGGCCCCGTGTTCGCTGGCCTTGGCCGATTGGTGCCATGCCATGGGCATTCCGGCAGAAAAGATCCTGCCCGTGCCTAACGCGCCAAGCTTTCCCATCAGTGCCGCGCGTTTGGCCGAAGGTCTGGCACGCAAAGCGCAGCGCGATCCGCACCAACCCTTGCGGGTGCTGTATCTGGGCCGGCTTGATGCGCAAAAAGGCCTGCACCGCTTGACCGAAGTGATGCAGGCCACCGCCGATCCCGCCTTTGACTGGCGCATCATCGGCAAACCTGTTGTCGGCTCAGCGGCGAATACCCTGCCGCCCGATCTGCTGCGCGGTCTGGAACCTGTCCTGACCCGTGACGAAGACCTGATCGCGGCGTTCGATTGGGCCGACGTGCTTGTGTTGCTGTCAGACTACGAGGGGCTGCCCCTGACGATTCTGGAAGCGATGCGGCAGGGTGTCGTCCCGCTTGCGACCGATGTGGGGGCCGTGGGCGAAGTGGTCAAAAACGGCCAGAACGGGTTTCTTTTGCCGCTTTCCAATGCCACGTCAGCCTGTCTTAGGGTGCTTGGCGCGCTGGCGTCAAACCCTGAATTGCTCACCCGCCTATCCACCGCCGCCGCCCGCGACATGGCTGGCAGAGACTGGCAGCATGCCACCAAGGCCTTTCTGGACGCGCTGCGCAATGGCTAAGCCGAGTCGTGGATGGGAAAATTTTCTAGATTCTTTTCGTCGTGATGATTTAAGACTGAAAACAAATCGAAGATCTTCCTTTGAAGTTGTCTGTGAAGAATTTTTAACAGATGTATTGAATTTTAAAATCAGGTCTTACGCATAACTTAAAATATATTAATTTTCAATCGCGGTTCAGGCGTCGGTCTTTATGTTCACTGGTTTCCACCATATTTCGGGCATGACGACATCGGGGTGATGGCCAATATTCTTTTGATCCAAAATATGCGGTAGTGAAACTGTGCTCTGATTCACACACTTTGAAATCAAATCCTGCCTCACAAAAGTGACTTCCATAACGGGAGGCACACCGATGCCGTCTATTTGGAAAATGCCTCGACAGTTGTTCGGATGAACATGTGCGATTTTAAAATTCTTGTAAAACTTCTCAAAAATAGTCGCCACCATGCGAAGAAAATACCTATCGAATAAGTTCTCCAGTCCGTGAAACTCTACGATCACAACAGAAAAAGATCCAATCGTTTCAACCGATTCATACGTCAAGACGTCATACTCTGCGCCTTCGATATCCATCTGGAGCAGTCTTGGTGCATTGTCTTTGCCGATACTTTGGTCAATCCAGTCAGACAGCGTGATAACATTGCCAAACGTGTTATTGCCTAAGAATTTTTTTAAGAAATGGAAGTTTTTATTTTCAATCGGCAATGAGTCGACAGAGGCGTCTGCCAGAAAACACTTAATTCCGTATTCCTCACTCAGTTCATTTTCAAAATTAGACACCCTGCCAACCCCCGGGCTGAAGCAGTACTTTACATCTTGCAGCGCGTCCGGAGCTAAGTATCCCCCATCGCCGCGCCCTCCGATGCGAATTAAATCGCATGAGACGTAGTTAGACCTGAAGCGATCAATAAAACTAATTAATTCAGGTGTAACCTTTAATTTCTTGTTTTTGACGTCTTGACCGAGCGCAAGGGATAAAAATGCTTTCTTCAATTTCCGAATAGCCGGGTGTTTCATGATGTTTCCACGTTAAAATAAAATTTTCGGCCTAAATTTTTTCATTCGAGACGCGATTTGTCAATAGTAAACCATGTCGCTTCCTTGCAAAATGTATTTCTGTTGACCGGGCTGCACTTTGCCAACTTGCTGTTGCGTTTCTATGGAAATTCCGTAAAGTTTGCTCTCAAAAAACCCAGATTGCTAACATCAATAACAATGTTTGCCCTTGCTGCCCCAAAGAACTTTTCCTTCAAACTTCCGGCGGAGCCTGACAGTTCCACACGTCCTTGCAAATCAAACATCCAACTCCTCGACAAACCGTGCATTTTCTTGAATGTACTGAAACCGCAATTCCGGTTTTTTGCCCATCAAGCGTTCCACCAGATCGCCCGTCTCACCCGGATCATCCTCGACAATCGTCACGCGGATCAACTGACGTGTCAACGGATTCATCGTGGTGTCTTTCAGGTCTTTGGCATCCATCTCGCCCAAGCCCTTGAACCGCTGCACGTCAATTTTCCCTCGCCCACCCAAGCCCTTGGCCAGCATAAGCTCTTTTTCCGCATCATCCGCCACATAGATCCGCTTGGCCCCTTGGGTCAGCCGGTACAACGGCGGGCAGGCCAGATACAGGTGGCCCTTGTCGATCAGCGGGCGCATTTGCGAAAAGAAAAACGTCATCAGCAGGCTGGCAATATGCGCGCCGTCGACATCGGCGTCGGTCATGATGATGATTTTATCATAGCGCAGATCATCCACGTTGAACTTGGCCCCCATCGTCACGCCAAGCGCTTCGCAAATATCGCGGATTTCGGAATTGTCGTGCAACTTGGCCGAGGCCGCGCCAAGCACGTTTAAAATCTTGCCTTTTAACGGCAACAGGGCTTGCGTTTCGCGGTTGCGCGCGGCTTTGGCCGACCCGCCCGCGCTATCGCCTTCGACGATGAACAATTCCGTCCCATCGCGGTTTTTGGCCGAACAATCCGTCAATTTCCCCGGCAGACGGAGCTTCTTGGTCGCCGTCTTGCGCGCTGTTTCCTTTTCTTGCCGCCGCTTTAACCGTTCCTCTGCCCGCAGGATCAGGAAATCTAAAATCGCCCCCGCATATTTCGTATTGCCCGCCAGCCAATTGTCAAAATGGTCGCGCACGGCGCCCTCGACATATTTTACCGCCTCTTCAGTGGCCAAACGGTCTTTGGTCTGGCCTACAAATTGCGGTTCGCGGATAAAGCACGACACAAGGGCGCAGCCCCCTGTGGTCAGATCATCGCGGGTGATCAATTCTGCCTTGCGGTTCTTGGTCAAGTCGCCGTAGGCGCGAATGCCTTTCAGAACCGCGTTCCAAAACCCCGTCTCATGCGTGCCGCCCTCGGGCGTGGGCACGGTGTTGCAATAAGATTGAATGAACCCGTCGCGCGCCGGTGTCCAATTGATCGCCCATTCCACTGATCCGGGCACGCCGAACTTGGCCTGAAACCCCACCTTTCCGGCAAAGGGTTTGTCGGCATAGGTCGTGGTTTTTTCCAAAGTATCGGCCAAATAATCCGCCAATCCGCCGGGAAAGTGAAACACCGCTTCCAGCGGTGTGTCGCCGTCGGCCACGGCGGTTTTCCAGCGAATTTCCACGCCCGAAAACAGATAGGCTTTCGATCGCACCATCCGCATCAACCGGCTTGGGCGAAATTGCTGGCTGCCGAAAATCTGCGCATCGGGGTGAAACGTCACCCATGTGCCGCGCCGGTTGGCCACGGGGCCGACCTTGCGGATCGGTGCCAAGGGTTTGCCGCGCGAAAAGCTTTGGGCGTAAAGCTCTTTGTTCAGCGCCACTTCCACATCCATCCGGTCGGACAGCGCGTTGACCACCGAAGACCCCACGCCGTGCAAGCCGCCCGAAGTCTCATAGGCCTTGCCGCCAAACTTGCCGCCCGAATGCAGCGTGCACAAAATCACCTCGAGCGCGGATTTGTCGGGAAACTTTGGGTGCGGGTCGACCGGAATGCCGCGCCCGTTGTCGCGCACGGTCAAAGCGCCGTCGGCGTGCAGTTCCACCTCGATGCGCGTGGCATGGCCGGCCACCGCCTCGTCCATGGCGTTGTCGATGATTTCGGCGGCCAAGTGGTGATAAGCGCGCTCGTCAATCCCGCCGATATACATGCCCGGCCGCAGACGCACCGCCTCGAGCGGTTCCAGCACCTCGATCGAGGAGGCGTTGTAGGTATCGGTCGTGTTGGTCAAAAGGTCTGACATTTGGGGCCTGTTGTGATTGGCCCCCATTAGATACCGTCCGGGGGGCAAGGCGCAAGGGCTGGCCTTGGGGGGCCGCTTGCGGCATGGTGCCCCAAATCATGGAGGGTTTGATGCGGGTACTTTTCACAGGCGGTTCGGGCAAAGCGGGCAAACATGTGGTGGCCTATCTGGCGGCCCAAGGGCACAGGGTGCTCAATGTCGATAAGGTGGCGCTGCGCCATCCGGGCGTGTCCGATCTGGTGGCCGATATCACCGACAGCGGGCAGATGTTCAACGCCATGACCGCCTATGCCAGCGGCGACGAACTGGAGGACGGCCAAGGCCACCGCCCCTTTGACGCCGTGGTGCATTTTGCGGCCATTCCGGCCCTGATGCTGGCACCAGACAACGAAACTTACCGCGTCAATGTGATGGGTACGTATAATGTACTGGAAGCGGCGCTGAAATCGGGCATCCGCAAGGTGATCATCGCCTCGTCCGAAACCACTTACGGTGTGTGTTTCAGCGATGGCCAGACCGACCCCGCCTATCTGCCGCTCGACGAAGCCTATCCGATCAACCCGATGGACAGCTACGGCATGTCCAAGAAGGTCAACGAGGTGACGGCTGAGGCCTTTCAACGCCGCACCGGTGCCGATGTTTACTCTCTGCGCATCGGCAACGTGATGGAGCCGCAAGATTACGCCCGCTTCCCCGATTTCGCCAAAGACCCAGGGTCGCGCCGCCGCATTACCTTTAGCTATATTGATGCGCGCGATCTGGGGCAAATTGTCGATCTGGCGCTGAAAAAAGACGGGCTTGGCTATCAGGTTTTCAACGCGGTGAACGACACCAACTCGGTCCCGCAGCCCAATGCCGACCTCTTGGCGCAGTTCTTCCCCAAGGTGCCCCTGACCCGCGCGGTCGAACCGAACGAAAGCCTGCTGTCGAACCAAAAAATCCGCCAGATCTTGGGCTTTCAAGAACAACACAACTGGCGCAATTACGTCCCCGACACACACTAAGCCCCCCCTTTCATACTTGTAGAAATATCCCACGGGGGTGCGGGGGTGTGAAACCCCCGCTTTTAGGCTGCGGGTGCGGGGGTGTGAACCCCCCGCGCACGGGCACAGACTTGCTGAGGCCCCGTGCACCCGATAGAAGACGCCATGGCCCAATCCTACCTGTCTCATTCCCGCGCGATCTTGGCGCTGGGGCTTCCGCTGATCGGCTCGCATCTGGCGGGCATGATGCTGCATGTCACCGACACCGTTCTGATGGGCCGCTACGGCGTGGCCGAGCTTGCGGCCGTCACCTTGGCGGGGTCGTGTTTTTTCATCGTCTTTATCTTAGGCTCAGGCTTTGCCCAAGCTTTGATGCCGCTGGTGGCCGTCGCCATCGGCAAAGGCGACGAGACCGAGGTGCGCCGCGATGCCCGCATGGCGCTGTGGTTGTCGCTGGGCTTTGGCCTTGCGATTTACCCCGTGTTCTGGACATCGGGCACGTGGCTTTTGGCCTTGGGCCAAGAGCCTGCGGTGGCGCGCCTTGCGCATGATTTCTTGCGCATCGCGGGATTGGGGATGGTGCCAGCGCTGTTGGTGATGGCGCTCAAATCCTATCTGTCGGCCTTGGGGCGCACGCAGGTGGTGCTATGGGTCACGCTGGCGGCGGTGCTGGTCAATCTGGCCTTGGGCTGGATGTTGATCTTCGGCCATTGGGGCGCGCCGGAATTGGGGGTGCGCGGTGCGGCGCTTGCGACTTTGACCGTGCAATGGGTGACCTTTGCGATCATGGCCGTTTATGCCCATTTTCAACCCAGCCTGCGGCGTTTTGGCTTGTTCACACGGTTCTGGCGGATTGACCAAGATGCCCTTGGGCGGGTGTTTCGCCTGGGCTGGCCAATTGGCATGACAGGGCTTGCCGAAAGCGGGCTTTTTGCCGGAGCGTCCTTGATGATGGGATGGGTGGGCACGGTGGCCTTGGCAGCGCACGGCATTGCGATGCAGGTGGCGGCTTTGGCGTTCATGCTGCACTTGGGCCTGTCGAACGCGGCCACGGTTTTGGTGGGCCGCGCCTCTGGGGCGGGGGATGTGCGCGCCCTGCGCCAGATCGCATGGGCGGCGATAGGCCTGTCCATGGGGCTGTGCGCTATGGGAATCGCGCTGTTTCTGAGCCTGCCGTTCACAATCATCGCGCTGTTCTTGGATACGACCAAGCCCGAATCCCCCGAAATTCTGGCGCTTGGCACCCGCCTTTTGGCGCTTGCAGCCCTGTTTCAATTGGGCGATGCGATGCAGGTGATGGCGCTAGGACTGTTGCGCGCCATTCGTGACACCCGCGTGCCGATGTGGGCGGCGGCCTTCAGCTATTGGGGTGTTGGCATCCCCGCCAGCGCGCTTTTGGGCTTTCAGTTTGGCCAAGGGGCCGAAGGGATTTGGCTGGGCCTGTGCATCGGCTTGCTCTTCGCCTCGACCAGCCTGATGACCCGTTTCTGGGCGCGCGCTCCCCGGGCCTAATCGTTCGGTGCGATCGCACGATACAAAGAAAGGCGCGTCTCACGACGCGCCCTATCTCTTTGAAACATTAAGAGAGATTTGGCTCCGGCGGTAGGGATCGAACCTACGGCCAGCTGATTAACAGTCAAATTCTTACAGGTTAGTCGAGGTTAGTCCTTGTTTCTAGTGGCTTGAAAATAAAGGAAATGTGGTAAGTTCTGGTAAGCTGATGTATGCAGAAGTTCATTTTAGGAGTTCCGTCAGAGTTCTTTTCGCGCTAGTAAAGGGCTAAGGACAACTGATGGAACCGACGCCATGGCCGACAACGTGATCGCTCTTAAACCTCGCCCCAAGGCCAAGCCCGAAACCTCTCGTGCGCTGGCCTTTACCTCTGCGGCTCTGCGCAAGTTGGTCGCAGACCCTTCGACCCCGCCGTCGCTCGCTGACAGCAAACAGCCGGGCTTGTTTCTCCGTCGCGCTAAATCCGGCCGCTGGGCCTTTGTGTTTGAGCGCCGCATCGACAAGCGCCTGTTTCGCAAGACGCTGATGCGCTGGGCAGACCGCTGCGACCTCGACCAGATCCGCGCCGAGGCGTCGGATCTCCTGCGCGATGCACGCGCTGGGCAGTGGGCCGCTGACGTTCAGGTGGTCGTGCCGACCGTAAACCCCCGCGCCCAGTTCACATGGGAAGCGGCGCTGGCCGACCACATTCGCGTGGCAGAGATCCGGCCAAAGACTGCGCAGCAGTACGCCGCCGCCGTTCGCGTCTTCGCCCCGAGCCTGCCGCCGATTGTCGCCGACCTGACGGGGCCGCTGTGGCGCGACGCTCTGCTCAACGCAAAGGACAAGGGCCTGACGCTTGCAGATGGCTCTGTGCGCGTTCTGAGTGCCGCCAGCGCGTCGGCCTATGCACGCTGCTTGTCGGCTATGTGGGGCACTTGGGCTTATGGATTCGACGAGACGGCTCGACCCGCACTTAACCCTATCGCCAGCGGCATGCAGATCGGGCCACGTCGGAGCCTGTGGACCAACTA
Source organism: Paracoccaceae bacterium (assembly GCA_947449875.1). Taxonomy (GTDB): domain Bacteria; phylum Pseudomonadota; class Alphaproteobacteria; order Rhodobacterales; family Rhodobacteraceae; genus Stagnihabitans. The sequence goes on along the minus strand of CANFSY010000093.1, from coordinate 1,883 downwards.
CGAAGCGCGCGAAGGCCGACTGACGCTCGCACAGGTTGGCGTCTGGCTCAAATCACTGCGACAGCGCTCTGTGGAGCTTGACCCGACGCACGCCTCTGCTCTCGCCGCGCTGGAGATGCTGACGCTGACAGGGATGCGCAGTGGTGAGGTGCTGGGCCTGACATGGTCCGAAGTTCGCGGCGATTGGCTCGAAATCGGCAAGGCTCGGATGAAAGCCAAAAATGCTTTCCGCCGTCCAATCACACGCCGCATGGCCGAGATCTTAGAAGCGCAAAGGCAGATCACAGGCGGCGAGGGGCACGTCTTCCCGAGTTGGAAGGTCGTCGGCGCACATTTGTTCAATGTGCGCAAAGCGCTTGCGCCTATTGCATCGGCTGTGGGCGCGCCCGACCTTACGCCTCACGATCTGCGGCGCACCTTTGCGTCTATATCCAAGGAGCAGCGGGCTGATGCAGGCATAGTTAAACGCCTGCTGGCGCACAGCCTGAAGGACGACGTGACAGAAGCGCACTACAGCGCCCAGCTCGACGCCATGCTGCGAGACGAGGCCCAGCGCATCGAAGACGCTATGACCGCGGGGGCAGGCGCATGATCGCAGATTTGCCGCAGTGGGCGCTGGATTGGGTGCGCGCAAACATCGTTGTGCCGGGTGAGCCGCTAACGGGCAGGGGGTGCGAGGATCAGCCAGACCTCGAGCTGTGGCGCGAGAGCCTGCAGGTCGAATTGGCTGAGCGCTTCGATGATCTGGCGACTGCAGACGCCGCGCTGTCAGACGCTACAGGCATGCAGCGCATCGCCGAAGCGGATCTGCGCCGCGAGGTGCGCAGACAGATGAAAGAAGCCGCTGTCGCCGAGACTGCGAGGCGTAAAGCCGCCGCGGATGCGATCCACGTCTTGCGCGAAATACCACTAAAGGCGGGTAACCCTGCTAAAGGCACAGAGGTCCAGTGGCGACATCAGCAATTTGTCCGATTCATAAAGGCCGCAGGGCTAAGCGCATTGGATAGTAACTCGAAATACCGCGAGGCGCTGGGCGTTGTGACCGATGACAAAGATCAACAAGTTTGCCGCGGTCCAAGCGACAGTAAAATCACTGTTTCGCGTGCGACCTTAAAGCGCGATCTGATTGCGATTCGTAAGAAGCTTGACTCGGAATAATTCGACGAGACGCCCGTTATGGCTCAAACTGGCCGGTTTGAGCCAGACCCGCGACCTTTCAAAAAGGCGCACGTTAACCTATGTTTGTGTAAGGCGATCAGAGGACGCCACCACATGAACACAGGGCAACAACGCCATGAAATATCTGACTGAAGTCGAAACCGCCGAGATGCTCGGCCTTCAGCCTGCGACGCTTAAGGTCGCGCGCTCTACACGCACGGGCGATATTGCCACGCTGCCCTTCGCTAAATTCGGCAGGTCCATCCGATATTCTGAGGACGACGTCCGCAATTGGGCCGAGCAGCGCAGCGTAATGGCTAAATAAATCGACCGCCGCCCACGTTCATGAGCGACGGCCGCAATATTTGAGCTGTGACAGCCTGAATTTAGTGCCCCGCGACTGAATATTCAACGGCGGTCTTCATCCGACACAAAGAAATTCGCCGAAAACCCGCAATTCCGCGGGCCGTCGAGTCATGGAGACTGAATAAATGCTGACACCTTTCGAAATTGCTTGGTTTGCGATCCTTTCCGCTGGTGGTGAGGCCGAAATTATCGCCGCCGAGGCCGAAAAGGCGCTGGGCGCGTCTGGATATTCGCCGCCCCAGCGCGAAGCGGCGAGGCTGGCCGTGAATAGTTATCGGCCCGACAGCGGCGCTGACCCGCTCGACGACGCGACACTTCGTGTGCTGGCGTCGATCTGGGCGCTGTCGCCCCACACAGCG
>CANFSY010000092.1 GCA_947449875.1 Paracoccaceae bacterium | reverse complement strand
GGAAAAGGGGGCCTACCGTGCGCCCAAATCGCCCGATCTGTTGAACGAGTTTTTCTGGTTCTGCCGCGATCATGTGCGCGAATACAACCTGAAGTGGAATTTCTTTGGCGCGGCCACGGATGAAGAATTCCAAAAACTGCTCGACAAAGACCGTCTGTGGGAACGCGAGACAACCCCCTTCTCGCGCAAGGATGATGGCCGCTCGTGGGCGCGCTTGGGCATCAACGACCCGCTGGACGCTTTGGGTGAAAAGGCAGCCACGACCAACGCCAAGCCCATCGGCACCTCTAGCCGCAAATTGCCCCCGACCGAGCGCAAGGCGTTAGAGATTATGGACGCCCGCGACACATGGACCAAGACCGAGATTCGCAAGCAATACAAAAGCTTGGTCAAAGACCTTCACCCCGACATGAACGGCGGCGACCGGTCGGATGAAGACCGCTTGCAACAGGTTGTCTGGGCATGGGACCAGATCAAAGACAGCCGTTATTTCAAGGACTAAGCCGATCCGTCAGGCAGCGCGCCTGACGAAATCGTATTTCAGCAACCACATCAGCGTGCGTTCCACCATCATGGCGGGCAGTTGGGTGGTTTGGGCGATCGCCTTGAGTGTATCGTGCCCGCTTTGAACTGCAGCGTAGACTGCAGCGAAGCGGCTGGGGTGGGTGAAGATATGCGACAGAGCCGTGTAATTGCGCAAAGCCAGCATCGCGGCCAGATCGGGCTGGCCGCTGCGGTCCGGGGCGATGAACCGATCGCCGCCCAAGCGTGCGGTTTGTGACGGATAGCCACCAAACAGCAACGACGGCGAGGGGGCGACCGGAAGGGCAAAGCCCGCGATCCGGTGCGCCTTGGCCTTGGCTGCGGCTTTGCGGGCAGCCTGCTCGCCCCACAGGGCTTGCATCTGGGGGATCACCGCCGACCAGTCATAGGTGTTTTGCGCCCGCGCCAAGGCCCCCTGCCCCAACCGGTGGCGCAAGTCAGGATCGCTGGCCAAAGCAACGATCTTGGCCGTCATATCGCCCATATCCAGTTCGGTCATGGCCGAGACAGCCGCCGAATACTGCACAAAACTGTCGACCCCGCTTTGCATCCGCAGGCTTTCATTCGCCATATGCTCTGGCCCAAGCAGGCGCGATGTGACCCGCAGGCCTGCATCGGCGCTGACCGTGTCTTTCAGCCCGTCCCAGTCCGAGGCCAGAACCGGCAAGCCCGCCGCCATCCCTTCGACAGGGGCAAGGCCAAAGGCTTCTTGGATATTGTCGATCATAAACAGATAGACATCCCCGCCCGACAAGGCCTGTTGGGGCGTTTCGGGCTTGGCACCGTCCAGCAGCAAAAAGCCCACATCCGGCATCAGGCGGGCTGCGCCCTCTTCGAACACCTTGCGCGCATAGGGGTGGCGGAACTGCCCACACATCACCACGTGCATTTTCACGCCCGCCGGCAACTTCGCCACAGCCGCCTGCATGGCGATGAAAATCGGCAGCGGATCAAACTTTTCATGCGGGCTTAACCGCGCAATAGTGGAAAAGACCACATCCGTGTCTGCAGCGCCCAACTGGGCGCGCAAGGCGGCACGGGCTTGCGGATTGCGGCGAAACTTCTCGGTGTGAATCCCTAAGGGAATCACGGGGAACATCGGGCGCGCAGGCGGCTTGGTGCCAAACCGCTGGCGGATATGGGCATCGATCAGATCCATCTGCGCCAGAACTGACCCCTGCACCGCCCGCGAGGTGCAAATCACCGCATCCCACTCCATCACCGGCGCCATACGCATATCAAAAAACCCCTGCATGATCGCAGGGGTCGAGGTGGTATGGGTCAACCCGCACAAAGCCCAAGCGTCCGAGCCGTAATTCGCCCGCCGCCAGGACTCGGCCGCGATGTTGGCGGCGGGGTAATACAGCACCTCGACCGGCGCAATTTCTTGCGGTTTCAAGAACCCCGCCACACGCAAACGCCCGTTCGGGCGCGCCGTCTCGTAAAAGTTCTTGATCTCTTCGATCTCGCGCGTGGTCTTGGTCAGGAACACAAATTCCTCGACCTTGGCGTGTTTGAGAAACCCGTTGAGGAAACTTTCCCCCGCCACACGCCGGCCATTGATGCCCTTTTGGTCGGGCTTATAGCCATCGGTGGCATAAAAGATCGCGGCATTGTCACGGGCGGTCAATTGGCGGTCATCCACAGCCAGGGTGTCGGGCCTATTCGCCATTCCCAAAGGGCGATCAGACGGTCAAGATCAGAAAGTTCTTCCATCCAAAGAGGCAGGGCCGATGGGTCATGCGCACGGTCGATCCGGCGGATGTTATGGCTGGCGGCAAAGCGCTCGCTCAGAATTTTGGTGATGCCGGGGCGCAAGCAATCATGGCATTCCACCAAGATATCCGCAGCCAGCAGTCCGGGGGCTGCCACGGGATCGAGAAGATCAATTTCCGCACCCTCGATGTCACACAGCACCAGTGTGGGCTGTGCGGTGCAAATGGCAAAATCGGCATGGGTGAAAAGGCCCCCGACCTCGACCCTGTCCGCAACGCCATTTGCCTTTGCCAGAGCGCGGCATAACTCTATGGCCTTGTCAGAGGCATCGCGCGCCATCACCCGCGTGCCCGCCATACGCCGCGCCAGACCCACGGCATAATATCCCTCGGCAGAGCCAACATCTATGACCAGCGGATAGGCCCGCGCCACGATCTCTTCGATCACAGGCGCAAGCGAAGCTTCATAGCAGCCCAAAAGGCGCGCGCTGCGCGACCCTTCTGCTGCCGCCAGACCATCGTAGTCCATGCCCTTGAAAGGCCCGCTCAAAACCTTAGAGCCAGAGCGCTTTGCCAGCGTATTGGCGACCAACTCGGTCCGCCATTTCGCCAAAACCCGCAAGGCCGAATTCAGGGTCTTTGCGTCTGGCGGCTGGGCTGAGAGGCGGCGAAGGGCTTGGGTCGCGGTCAACGTCAGGCTGGAATGGGGCACGGCAACTGCTCTTTATAATAAACCGAATTGAAACGTAGCATCGGCAACGATTTGTGTAAACTGGTCCCTTCCCCCCGCCTTGAGCGTTTGGACAAACGCTCGCCTCTTGCAGGCCCCCGCCTTATGGGTCACACAGGGCGGGCAATCAAATTGGGCTGAAACCGATGCTGGATACCGCTGTAAAACCCACCGAAGACATCTCAGTGCGCGAGGTGTTTGGCATTGACACCGACATGAAGGTCAAGGGCTTTGCCGAGCGCACCGACCGTGTGCCCGAGGTGGATCCGACCTACAAGTTCGATCCCGACACCACCTTGGCGATCTTGGCAGGTTTTGCCTATAACCGCCGCGTGATGATTCAAGGGTATCACGGCACGGGCAAATCGACCCATATCGAACAGGTCGCAGCCCGCCTGAACTGGCCCTGCGTACGCGTCAACCTTGACAGCCATATCAGCCGCATCGACCTGATCGGCAAAGACGCGATCAAACTGCGCGATGGCAAACAGGTCACCGAATTTCACGAAGGCATCCTGCCGTGGGCGCTGCGCAACAATGTGGCGATTGTGTTTGACGAATACGACGCGGGCCGTGCGGATGTGATGTTTGTCATCCAGCGCGTGCTGGAGCATGACGGCAAGCTGACCCTGTTGGACCAGAACGAGATCATTACCCCCAGCCCCTATTTCCGCCTGTTTGCCACGGCCAACACCGTTGGCTTGGGCGATACGACGGGCCTGTATCACGGCACCCAGCAGATCAACCAAGCCCAGATGGACCGTTGGTCGCTGGTGGCAACGCTGAACTATCTTAGCCACGATGCCGAAGCCGCCATCGTTTTGGCCAAATCGCCGCATTACAACACCGACAAGGGCCGCAAGACGATCAGCCAGATGGTCACAGTCGCTGACCTCACGCGCACAGCCTTTATGAACGGCGATCTGTCGACCGTCATGTCGCCGCGCACCGTGCTGAACTGGGCGCAAAACGCCGAGATTTTCCGCAATGTGGGCTATGCCTTCCGCCTGTCGTTCCTGAACAAATGCGACGAGCTGGAACGCCAGACGGTCGCTGAATTCTTCCAGCGCTGCTTTGGTGAGGAATTGCCCGAAAGCGCTGTGTCCATGGCGATGAAATGATCCGCCACGCGGCGATCTTTCGGCTCGTCCATCCGGCAGGTTCGGCAGAGGAGGCCCGTTTTCTGGCCGCCTTGGCCGATCTTGCGGCCATTGACGGCGTGGGCGATTTTCAAATCGCCCGCGAGGTCAGCCCAAAGAACGACTTCGCCTTTGCCGTGTCGATGAGTTTCGCAGATGACGCCGCTTATCAGGCCTACAACGTTCACCCCGATCATGTGGCATTCGTTCAAGACCGCTGGATCCCCGAAGTGTCCAGTTTCATGGAACACGACACCGTGGCGCTGTAACTGCCGCCAACGGGGCGCAAACGCGCTGTCGGCCAGAGCAGCAAGAAATTTGCGTCCCTTCCTCTGGCATCAACCTTTGCTTAACTGTGCTGCGCCAGACTGGCGGCATGACACAGATCAGCCGCCTTCTTATCCCCGGAGCGACCTATTTCTTCACCGTCAGGCTGGAGGAGCGGGGGAGCTGCCTTTTGACCGACCAGATCGAAAGCCTGCGCTACGCCTACGCCAAGGCGGTGCAAGAATTTCCTGTCACCTGCCACGCGATGGTGGTGCTGCCCGATCACCTGCACGCAGTCTGGACAGAGCCTGACGGCGGGATTTGGTATGCCGAACGCTGGCGACGGATCAAAACCCGCTTTGCCCAAGCCATTCCCAACCGCGACACCCCGATCTGGCAGCGCCGCTTTCGCGAACATGCGATTCGCAGCCGCGACGATTTGAACCGTGCAATCCAGCATTGTGCGCAAAATCCGGTGCGGCACGGGTTGGTCCGCGCGGCAGAGGATTGGCCCTATTCCAGCTATTCCAAGGGGCGGTCCAGCGATCAGGCCCCGATGCCAAGGCCACTTGCGCTCTTAAGGGCTTGATACAACACAGGGGCCGCCGCAGCGGCCCCTGTCGGTGTCTTAAATCCCGATCAGCCCCGCGCAGCTTTCAGCGCATTGGCCCACCAAACAAGATCATCCAAAGACGCCTTGGCCGAAGGCAGCAAATTCGCTTCCACATCTGCCATCTTGCCCGATCCGCCCATACCGGGGTGAACCTTGAAGAAATCGCCCATCCCCAGATGCACGGCGTTGCGGGTGGGGGCCATTTGCAGCTCGACCGCGATGGTGCGCAGATGTTCCAAAGCACGCGTACCACCGGCCGCACCATACGCGATGGCCGTCATCGGCTTGCGGTTCCAGTCGACATAGGCCTGATCCAACGCGTTCTTGAGCGCACCGGTGATCGAGCGGTTGTATTCGGCCACCACAAAAATATAGCCGTCAAATTCGGCGATCTTCTTCTGCCACGCCACAGCGCGCGCATCCGATGACGGCATCCACAGATTCGACGCCATTTCATCGAACAAGGGCAGGTCAAAGTCGCGCAGATCGACCAATTCAACGGTCATATCGTCGCGCTGTTGGGCTTGGGCCAGCATCCATTGGGCGGGAATATCGGCAAAACGGGTCTTGCGGGTCGAGCCGATGATCAGGGCGATTTTGGGTTTGGTCATTTTGGGGGTTCCTTGCAAAATGGGTCAGCAGATGCGCAACTTTAGCCCTTTGCACAGCTTGCGCACAATTCGACACAATCGCGCCCCTAGTGTGCGCCGCTGCACGCAAAGGCGCGCCAAAAACGTCTAAACCCGCGGAACCCTTCCCCTGCCCCACCTTGCCCTTGCCCGCCCGCAATGCCAGATTGCGGGCATGAACAAACCTCTCGACAACCCCGCTGATCCGTTCAAAAAGGCGCTCGCTGATGCGACGCGCACCATGGCCGATGATCCCGAGATGACGGTGACCTATTCGGTCGACCCGTCGGGCATGAACAAAGAAGGCGTGCGCCTGCCGCAAGTCTCGCGCCGCATGACCAAGGACGAGGTTTTGTTGGCCCGCGGCACGGCCGATGCCTTCGCGCTGAAACGCAAATACCACAACGAGGCGACAGCGGCCAAATACGCCCCGACCGGTGCCTTGGCGCGCGAGATCTATGACGCGATGGAAACCGCGCGCTGCGAGGCCGTGGGGGCCCGCGCCATGCCCGGCACCGCCACCAACATTGATGCCAAAATCGGGCATGAGGCGGATCGCAAAGGCTATTCGCAAATCGCCGCCGCCTCGGAAGCGCCTTTGCCGGTGGCCGCAGGCTATCTGGTGCGCCATCTGGCAACAGGCCGCGACCTGCCCAAGGGCGCGCAGCACGTCATGAACCTGTGGCGCGGCTTTATCGAAGAGCAAGCCGCAGGCACCTTAAGCAATCTTGACGAGGTTTTGGCCGACCAACAGGGCTTTGCGCGACTGGCGCGCAAAGTGATCGCCGATCTGGGTTACGGCGACCAGTTGGGCGACGATCCCGATCAAAACGACAATCAAGACGACACGGGCGAAGAAGACCGCGAAGATACGCCCGAAGAAACCGGCTCCGAACAGCAAGAAAGCGAAGAGTCCGACGCCTCGCCCGAGCAATCGCAAGAAGACGAGCCGGACGAGTCGCAAGCCGAAGTCACGATGGAAGAAACCTCTGACCTTGACCAAGGCGAAGAGGCCGAACTGCCCGATGGCGAGGCCCCGCTGGAACCGCCCCCCCCTGCCCCCCATTCGGCAGCCGACCCGCTGTATTCGGCCTATACCACGGAATTTGATGAAGAAATCAAAGCCGAAGAACTGGCAGAACCCGCCGAACTGGAACGCCTGCGCGCCTATCTGGACCAGCAGTTGGAACCGCTCAAAGGCGCTGTCTCACGCCTTGCCAACAAGTTGCAACGCCGGTTGCAGGCCCAGCAGAACCGCTCGTGGCTGTTTGATCTGGAAGAAGGCACGCTGGATGCGGGCCGGTTGGCGCGGGTTGTGGCCAACCCCACCACGCCCTTGTCGTTCAAACAGGAAAAAGACACCGAATTCCGCGACACCTGCGTGACGATGCTTTTGGACAATTCCGGCTCGATGCGGGGTCGTCCGATCTCGATCGCGGCGATTTGTGCGGATGTGCTGGCGCGGACATTGGAACGCTGCTCGGTCAAGGTCGAGATTTTGGGCTTTACCACACGGGCGTGGAAAGGCGGGCAAAGCCGCGAGAAATGGCTGGCGGCGGGCCGGCCCCCCGGCCCCGGCCGTTTGAACGACCTGCGCCACATCATCTATAAAAACGCCGATGCGCCGTGGCGGCGGGTGCGGCCCAATCTGGGGCTGATGATGAAAGAGGGCCTGTTGAAAGAAAACATCGACGGCGAGGCGCTGGAATGGGCGCACCGCCGCATGCTGGCGCGGCCCGAAGCGCGCAAGATTTTGATGGTGATCTCGGACGGCGCGCCGGTGGATGATTCCAGCCTGTCGGTCAACCCTGCGAACTTCTTGGAAAAACACCTGCGCGATGTGATCGCTATGGTGGAACGGCGCAAAGCGGTGGAACTGATCGCGATTGGCATCGGCCATGATGTGACGCGCTATTATCAGCGGGCGGTGACCATCACCGATGCCGAACAATTGGCCGGTGCGATGACGGAACAATTGGCGGGGTTGTTCGAGGTGGACGCGAAAAAACGTGCGCGGGCTTTTGGGCGCAAGGTGGCCTGAGTCCACGATTTTTCTGCGAAAAATCGGCGTTGCAACGGGTGGATATTTGATTTTTCGCAGAAAAATCGTGCGGAGGCAGAACGATGTTTCAAACCTTTGACAGCCCCGCCTCTCCCGCCCAAGGGCCGGGGCGGTTGGCTTTGTTGCGCTCTGCTTTGGCGCAGGCGGGATTGCAAGGCTATCTGATCCCGCGCGCCGATGCCCATCAAGGCGAATATGTCGCAGCGCGCGATGAACGCCTGCAATGGGTCACGGGCTTTACCGGGTCGGCGGGGTTTTGCATTGTCTTGCCGCAAATTGCGGGCGTGTTTATCGACGGGCGCTACCGCACGCAGGTGAAATTGCAAGTCGATCTGGGCCATTTCACCCCTGTGCCTTGGCCCGAAACCAAACCCGGCCCTTGGATCTTGCAGAACCTCACGGCGGGCGTGATTGGTTTTGACCCATGGCTGCATACGGCGGACGAGGTCGAAAAGATCCAAGCCGATTTGCAGGGATCGGGCATTAGCCTGCGCGCGGTCGACAATCTGGTGGATACCATCTGGCCCGACCAACCCGCAGCGCCGCAGGGCAAGGTCTTTGTGCATCCCGACAGTCTGGCGGGCGAGACGGCCTTTGCCAAACGCGCAAGGCTGGCAGAGGCGCTGCAGGCCGCAGGGCAGGCAGCGGCGGTTCTGACGCTGCCTGATTCGATCTGTTGGCTGCTGAACATCCGCGGCGCGGATGTGCCCAAGAACCCCGTGGTCCAAGCCTTTGCGCTTTTGTCGGCACGTGGCGAGGTTGAGTTGTTCATCGACCCTGCCAAGGTCGATGCCACAGTCACGGCCCATCTGGGATCGGGGGTTCGGCTGCACGATCCGGCGGGCTTTATCCCTGCGCTCAAGGCGCTGTCAGGTCCGGTGCGGGTTGATAAAGCCACCGCACCCTTGGCCGTATCAACCCTGATCGCACAGGTGGTTTGGGGCGATGATCCCTGCCGGATGCCCAAGGCCGCCAAGAACAGTGCGGAAATCGCCGGCATGCGCGAGGCGCATCTGCGCGACGGGGCGGCGGTGGTCGAATTTCTGGCGTGGCTGGATGCGCAAACCCCCAAAGGCGGTTTAAGCGAAATCGCCGTGGTGCAGGCGCTGGAAGGGTTCCGGCGCGCCACCAATGCCTTGCACGATATCTCTTTTGATACGATCTGCGGCGCAGGCCCCAACGGGGCCATCATGCACTACCGCGTGACCGAAGACAGCAACCGCGCCGTCGGGCAAAACGAACTGCTTTTGGTCGATTCGGGTGCGCAATACCGCGACGGCACCACCGACATCACCCGCACCATCGCGGTGGGCGACCCCGGGCCAGAGGCCCGCGCCTGTTATACCCGCGTGCTGCAAGGCGTGATCGCGATCAGCCGGGCGCGTTGGCCACGCGGGCTTGCAGGGCGCGACCTTGACCCCCTTGCGCGTCAGGCTTTGTGGATGGCGGGGCAAGATTTTAACCACGGCACGGGCCACGGTGTGGGGGCCTTTTTGTCGGTGCACGAAGGGCCGCAACGCCTCAGCCGGATCAGCGAGGTGCCTTTGGAACCGGGGATGATTCTGTCCAACGAGCCGGGCTATTACCGCGAAGGGGCGTTCGGCATCCGGCTTGAAAACCTGATCGTGGTCCAAGTGGCCGATCTGATCGGCGACCACCGCGACCAATTGGCCTTTGAAACCCTGACCTTCGCGCCTTTCGATCGCCGCTTGATCGACATAGACCAGCTTTCGGTGGGCGAGCGCGACTGGCTGAACGCCTATCACGCCCAAGTGCTGGCCCATCTGGCCCCGCGCCTGTCAGACTTTGCGCTGACATGGGCGCGCCACGCCTGTGCGGCGCTGTAATGGGCTTGCCCATCGTGATCACCCCCGCAGGCGGCCGCTACCGCCTGCGGTTGAACGATCTGATCTTGGGCGAGACCAGCACAGCCCTGCTGGTGGAAGAGGGTGGCCACCCCAGCAAGCTGTATTTCCCCCGCGCCGATTTCAATATGGCGCTGCTGACCAGATCAACCCGCAGATCAAAATGCCCATGGAAGGGCGAGGCGAGTTACTATTCGGTCGGCGACGCCCAAAACGTGATCTGGTCTTACGAGCGGCCAAAGGGGGCTGCAGCGGCCATTGCGGGCCATATGGCGGTTTATCCCGAGGTGACGGTGGAAGAGGTCTAGGCCAACAACGTCATTAGCTTTCGGCCGCCACCTTGCGAATCCGCTCGACCATCGCGCGCAGGCCGTTCGATCTTTGGGCTGACAAATGGTCGTTCAACCCCAAACGCCCCAGTTCGGCCACAGCATCCACCTGCCCCACCGCCGCGACAGGCAAGCCGGAATAGAGCGCGTGCAGCACCGCGATCAGCCCGCGCACAATCAAAGCGTCACTGTCACCCTGAAAGTCAAAATGCCCCTTCGTCACCATCGGGCGCAGCCACACCTGACTCGCACAGCCTTGCACCTTCAGCGCGGGCACTTTGAAACTGTCGTCCAAGGGCGGCATGGCCTTGCCCAGGTCGATCACATGGCGGTAACGCTCTTCCCAATCATCGAGGAATTCGAACGTGTCGGCGAGGTCGTCAAAGGCTTGCGTGGCCATGAAATTCTCCTATAGCGCAGACCTAGCCCTGTGATGGCAAAAGGTAAAGACAGCCTGCCGCGCGCGGGGGATTTTCAAAGGGGCGCGATTGCGCTACCCAAAGGGAAAAGAGGGGGCTGATATGAAGCGCGTGCTGATCTTGGGGACCGTTTTGGCGCTGACGCTGGCGGGCTGCGGCAAAGGCAACCTGAACCCGTTGCATTGGTTCAAAGCCCGTAAAGGGGCCGAGATGCAGGCCTATACGCCGCCCGTCGATCCGCGTGGGTTGATTGATAAAGTGATCAGCCTGCAAATTGACCCTGCGCGCACGGGGGTTTTGGTGCGCGCAACGGGATTGCCGCCGACTCAGGGCTTTTGGGATGCGGCCCTTGTGGCCCTTCCCGCAGACGGATCGGGTCATTTGGTGTTTGAATTCCGCATCTTCCCGCCCACCGTTCCCAGTGCCGCAGGCACCAAACCCTCGCGCGAGATTACGGCGGTTGCCAGTGTGAGCAAGTTCCAATTGGACGGCGTCACCTCGATCGAGGTGAAGGGTGCCACAAATGCCATGAGCGCGCAGCCTTAAGGTTGCGCGCCTAGGGGAGCGTTTGGCGGGTTAAAACCCCTCGGGCTTCAAGTCATGCGCCATGTGGTCTAACACGGCGTTCACGAACTTAGGCTCTTTGCCATCTGGAAAAAACGCCTTAGCGACATCGACATATTCGGTAATCGCCACGCGCGGCGGGGTTGGCATGGCGCTCAGCTCTGCACCCGCTGCGCGAAACAGGGCGCGGATCACCGGATCAATCCGTGCGATCGGCCATTTCGCCACCAAGGCGCGGTCGGTCAACTGGTCAATCTTGGCCTGAAGGTTCACGGCATGGTCGACGACAGCGCGAAAATGGTCGACATCGCCGTCGGCCATTTCGTCTTCATCATAGATCGCACCGAAGCGGTGGGTTTCGAACTCTTTCGTCACACCCTCGACCGTCTGGCCCGAGGATTCCATCTGAAACAACGCCTGCACGGCATACAGCCGTGCGGCGGATTTCATCTGTTTTTTGTCAACCTTCATGCGCGAAACCCGATCCCTTTGGTCTGGCCTGCCCATTTGCGCGAGATTGCAATCAGGTGCAAGGCGGCAAGTGCCGCCCCCCCGCCTTTATCTTGATCGGCCGGATCGGCGCGCACCAGGGCCTGTGCGCGGTTTTCCACTGTCAGAATGCCGTTGCCGATGCACGACCCGCCCAAGCCCAACATCATCAGACCACGGCTGGAATCGTTGCACACCGTGTCATAATGCGTGGTTTCACCGCGTATGATGCAGCCCAAGGCGACATAGCCGTCAAATTCGGCCAAACGCTCTGCCATGGCAATCGCTGCAGGGATTTCCAGCGCACCGGGCACCTCGATCAGTTCCACCTCGGCCCCGACTGCGGCGGCTTTGGCCTTGGCACCGGCGACCAGATTGTCTGCGATGTCGCGGTAATAGGGGGCGACGACGATCAGCAGTTTGACCGGCTTGTCAAAGGTCGGCGCGGGCAGGGTGTAGTGGGTTTCGCTGGCAGCCATGCTTTTATTCCTTGATGCGGCGGGTGCCGGTGATCGTTATGCCGTAGGCGTCAAGCCCCACCACACGCGGCGCGGCAGAATTTGACACCAAGGTTATCTGCGACAGCCCAAGCGAGGCGAGAATTTGCGCCCCCAACCCATAAAGCCGCAGCGTTTGCGGCGAAACCTCGCCTTCCAGCGGCAGTTTCATCGTGGTGTCGCGCAGCAAGACCACCACACCGCGCCCTTCGGCGGCGATCACCTGCATCGCCCCTTGCAGATCACCGACATGCGCGTCACCGATGCCCAAGACGTCTTCCAGCGGGTTGAGCTGGTGCATCCGCACCAAAACCGGCGATTCGCCCGACAGATCGCCCTTGGTCAGCACGATGTGATCGTCGCCGTGCGCGGTATCGGTAAAGACCCGCATCAGCCAATCACCGCCGTGCAGCGAGGTGACGCGTTTGGCCGCGCGTTCCTTGATCAGATTGTCATGGCGGCGGCGATAGGCGATCAAGTCGCTGATCGTGCCGATCTTGATGCCATGCTTTTGGCCAAAGGCGATCAAATCGGGCAGACGGGCCATGGTGCCGTCGTCTTTCATGACCTCGCAGATCACCCCCGACGGGTCCAACCCCGCCAAACGGCTGACATCCACCGCAGCCTCGGTATGGCCGGCGCGCACCAGAACGCCGCCATCGCGGGCGCGCAGCGGAAAGACATGGCCCGGTGTCGCCAGATCGGCCTTGCCCTTGGTCTTGTCGATGGCCACGGCCACGGTCAAAGCGCGGTCCTTGGCCGAAATTCCAGTTTCCACACCCTCGCGCGCCTCGATCGAGACGGTAAAGGCGGTTTCGTGACGCGAGGAGTTCTTCATCGCCATCATCGGCAGGCCCAAAGCGTCAATCCGCTCGCCCGTCAGCGTCAGACAAATCAGGCCGCGCCCGTGGGTGGCCATGAAATTGATCACATCCGGCGTGCATTTTTCGGCCGGAATGCAAATATCGCCTTCGTTTTCGCGATCTTCATGGTCGACCAGAATATACATGCGCCCCTGACGCGCGTCTTCGATGATTTCTTCGACCGAAGAAATGGCGGCGGAAAATTCGGAAGTGGTTTGGGTCATCTTATCCTCGCAGGGGGGAACAGACCCTTAGCGAAAAACCGGGTCCAGCGCCAGATAGGGCACTGGGAGCGGGTTCAAAGACTGCGGGTGAATAAAGTTGCTTCAGAGGCAAATTTTGCCGTGATCTAGCCCCATTCGCGCAGCCTTGCGACATAGCGGGCCATGGTGTCG
>CANFSY010000091.1 GCA_947449875.1 Paracoccaceae bacterium | reverse complement strand
TAACGGTGCTGCGCGATCCGACCCAAGACTTGGCGCATCAGATGGGTGTCATGGGGCTTCCCGTCACCGTGATCGTCAATCCGGAAGGTCAGGAAGTGGCGCGGTTGATCGGCGGCGCGGATTGGAGCGCGCCCGAGGTTTTGGCCGTGCTGGACGCCTTGCGCTAGCGGCGGGCGGAATGGCGTGGGGCTGCCGCCCCCCGCACCCCCTGCGACGGGGGCGGCTCACGCCCCCCCGTCACCCCCAGTGGAGTATTTGAGCCTCGGTGAAATCAAGCGGGGTTGCAGGGCTGTGATCAGGGCGCGCGCCTCGGGCGGTGGGGGGCGTTCAAGGCGCTGGTAGGTGCTGACATCGGGCGTGCGGGCCACAAGGTGCAATTCACACAAGGTGCGGCGCAGGATGGCGGGGTCGCCGAAGCTGTGATGCTGGGTTAGGGTTTGGCTGATCTGACGTTCTGTCAACATCTCTTTTGGCAGGCGGGACCACAGCGCCCAAAGGCTCAGGTGCTGGATCGCGGTGCGGGCGGGCCATGTGGTCATTTTGCCCGCATCGTCAAAGTGGCGAAGGGCTGCGCTGACGCGGGTCAGGTCGGGCAGCGTTTGCGGCGCGGGCGCGAGGGTGAGCACGGCCTTTTCGCTGGCGCGCAGGTGTTGGAAGTTGCGAAAGCCTGCGGCTTTGGCGAGTTTGTTCAAAAGGGTCAGATGGCTGGGGGCTTGGCCAAGCTCTTTGGCAAGGGCGCGGGCATAGGCTGAGAGATCTGCGATGTGCAGGGAGATTGTGGGGCGGGTCATGGTGTCCTCAATCGGCCCATGGGGTGCGGGTCACCGGCTTGGCACGGGGCCTTGGCGTAAGGACCACGGGGGGGCAGGCACAGGTTTAGCTTTTCGGTGACGCCTGGGTGAACTGCGGACCCTTAGGAAAGGTTATCCTTGGGGCCTGCCTGTGGCAAGGGCTGCGATGCGCGGATGGGCGGGGCAGGTGACAAGGTGGTCGTTGACCAAACCGCAGGCCTGCATAAAGGCGTAAACGATGGTTGGGCCGACGAAGCTAAACCCCGATTGGCGCAGCATTTTCGACATGGCCTGCGAGGCGGCGGTTTGGGTGGGGATTTGGGCCGGTGTGGCGGGGGCGTTTTGCAGCGGGCTGCCGCCGACAAACTCCCACAGCAGCGCTCCGAAATCGCGCTTTTCTTGCAAGGCAAGGTAAGCGCGGGCGTTTTTCACCGTCGCCTCGATCTTGCCCCTGTGGCGGATGATGCCGGGGTTGGCGAGGGCCTCTGCCACCTGCGCCTCGCCCCAGCGGGCGACAGACTGCGGATCAAACCCGTCAAAGGCCGCGCGAAACGCTTCGCGCTTCTTAAGGATGGTGATCCACGACAGGCCCGCTTGAAACCCATCCAGCACCAGCTTTTCCCACAGCGCGCGGCTGTCCCATTCGGGCACGCCCCATTCGGTGTCGTGGTAGGCCAGATAAAGCGGGTCTTGGCCACACCAAGGGCAGCGGTCGGACATGGGGGCCTCCTGTTGAGCGCGGATGGTTTACCCTGTTGCGGGGTGTTTGTCATGGGGGCGCTTTGGCGCGAACTTGCACCAAAGGGTCGCCTGCACGCTTGGCAAGTTGCAAAAGCCGCTTTTCCGGTCTAGGGGATGCTGCAAAGCAGCGAGAGGGTCTGGCTGCACGGTATTTCTGAAAGGGCAAGCCACTATGACCAATGTCGTGATCGTTTCAGCGGCGCGGACCGCTGTGGGCAGCTTTAACGGGGCGTTTGCCGCAACGCCGGCGCATGATCTGGGGGCTGCCGTGATCGAGGCGGTCGTGGCACGCGCGGGCATCGACAAGGCCGAGGTCAGCGAGACGATTCTGGGGCAGGTCTTGACCGCAGGCCAAGGCCAAAACCCCGCCCGCCAAGCGGCGATCAAGGCCGGTCTGGCCAAAGAGGCCAGCGCTTGGGGGCTGAACCAAGTCTGCGGGTCGGGGTTGCGGGCCGTGGCCTTGGGCGCGATGCATGTGCAGCTGGGCGATGCGGCGATTGTCGTGGCAGGCGGTCAGGAAAGCATGAGCTTGTCGCCCCATGTTGCCCATATGCGTGCGGGCACCAAGATGGGCGATATGGCTTTCATCGATTCGATGATCCGCGACGGGCTGTGGGATGCGTTCAACGGCTATCACATGGGCCAGACGGCCGAAAACGTGGCCAACCAGTGGCAGATCAGCCGCGAGATGCAGGACGCTTTCGCGCTTGCCAGCCAGAACAAGGCCGAAGCCGCGCAAAAGGCGGGCAAGTTCAAGGACGAGATCATTCCCTTTGTCATCAAGACCCGCAAGGGCGACATCGTGGTGGATGCCGACGAATATATCCGCCACGGGGCCACGCTGGAGTCGATGCAAAAGCTGCGTCCGGCCTTTACCAAAGACGGGTCGGTGACGGCGGCCAATGCCTCGGGGCTGAACGACGGTGCGGCGGCGGTTTTGCTGATGTCTGAGGCGGATGCCGCCAAGCGCGGCTTAAAGGTTCTGGCGCGCATTGCCTCTTATGCCACAGCGGGCTTGGATCCGTCGATCATGGGCGTGGGGCCGATCTATGCCAGCCGCAAAGCTTTGGAGAAGGCAGGCTGGACGGTCGCCGATCTGGATCTGGTCGAAGCGAACGAGGCTTTTGCCGCCCAAGCCTGTGCCGTCAACAAAGACATGGGCTGGGATCCGGCGATTGTGAACGTCAACGGCGGGGCGATTGCGATTGGCCACCCGATTGGTGCCTCGGGCGCGCGGATCTTGAACACGCTGATCCATGAAATGGGCCGCAGCGGGGCCAAAAAGGGTCTGGCAACGCTGTGTATCGGCGGGGGCATGGGCGTGGCCATGTGTCTGGAACGCGCCTAAGTCTTTGCGGCCTTTTGCGCTTGAGAAATTCGCCGCGCAACAATCTTGCGCGGCGTTTGTATTTTTAGTAACAGAATTCCAACGAGGTTGGAGGAGGACAGAATGTCGAAAGTGGCTTTGGTGACCGGCGGGTCGCGCGGGATCGGGGCGGCCATCTCGGTTGCGCTGAAAGCGGCGGGCTATACAGTGGCGGCAAACTATGCCGGAAATGATGCAGCAGCGGCGGCTTTCACGGCTGAAACAGGCATTAAGACCTATAAATGGTCGGTCGCCGAGTATGACGCCTGCAAAGCGGGCATCGCACAGGTCGAGGCCGATTTGGGCCCCGTTGCCGTTCTGGTCAACAACGCCGGCATCACCCGCGATTCGATGTTTCACAAAATGACACCCGAATCGTGGAAAGAGGTGATCGACACCAACCTGTCGGGCCTGTTCAACATGACCCATCCTTTGTGGACCGGCATGCGCGACCGCAAATTTGGGCGGGTGATCAACATCTCGTCGATCAACGGGCAAAAGGGGCAGGCGGGGCAGGTCAATTACTCGGCTGCGAAGTCGGGGGATCTGGGCTTTACCAAGGCGCTGGCCGCTGAGGGCGCGCGGGCGGGCATTACGGTCAACGCGGTTTGCCCGGGCTATATCGCGACCGATATGGTCAAGGCGATTGACGAAAAGGTGCTGAACGAGCGGATCATCCCGTTGATTCCCGTGGGCCGCTTGGGCGAGCCGGAGGAAATCGCGCGGGTTGTGGTGTTTCTGGCATCAGATGATGCGGGCTTTATCACGGGGTCGACCATCTCGGCCAACGGCGGGCAGTTCGTCGTTTAAGGCTTGGTTGACGCACGATCTTGGGGGGCCTGCCGGATGCGGCGGGCCTTTTCCTTTTGCAGCCGCCCTGCTAGGCCAAGCCAAAAGGGGGCCCCATGCCACGCAACCGCGCCACGATCATCGGAGCTTCGGCCATTTTGATGTGGTCGCTTTTGGCGGCGTTGACCATCGGCACCGCCCCCGTGCCACCCTTGCTGCTGAATGCCTTGTGCTTTGCGATGGGTGGGGTGTTGGGGCTGATCTGGACGGGCTTCGGGCGCGGGTTTGGCGTGCTGCGCGGGGTCAGTTGGAAGGTCTATGCCTTTGGCACTTTGGGGCTTTTTGGCTATCATCTGTTGTATTTCACGGCCTTTCGTCTGGCACCTTACGCCCAAACCGGCCTGATCGCCTATCTTTGGCCTTTGTTCATTGTGCTGCTGTCGGGCCTGCTGCCGGGGGAAAAGCTGCGGGCGTTGCATCTGATCGGGGCGGCTTTGGCCTTTGGCGGGGCGGCGGTGATTGTGCTGGGCGGCGGGATGGGCGGCGGGCCGGGGGCTGCGGCGGGGTTGGCGCTGGCCTTTGCCTGTGCGCTGACTTGGGCCATCTATTCCGTGCTGTCACGCTGGATGGGCGATGTCCCGACCGAGGCGGTGACGGTGTTTTGCTTGGCCACCGCCGCACTATCTGCGCTGACCCATCTGGAGTTCGAGCAAACCTTGTGGCCTGCGGGCCTGACCGGCTGGGCCAGCGTGGCCCTGCTGGGGCTGGGGCCGGTGGGTTTGGCGTTTTTCACATGGGATATCGGCATGAAGCGCGGCGATATCCAGATGTTGGGCACGCTGTCTTATGCGGCCCCCTTGCTGTCAACGCTGGTGCTGATTGTGACCGGCCAAGCCAAGGCCAGCCCCCTGCTGGCCGTTGCAGCCCTTGCCATCACCGGCGGGGCGGCCCTGGCCGCCCGCGCCAGCCGCAAAGCCCTTATTGCGTAAGGCGGGCGATTTCTTCTTTCAGGCGCAGCTTTTGCTTTTTCAGAGCGGCGATTTCCAGATCGTCGGCGGCAGGTTGGCGCTGGGCCAATTCGACCGCGGCAGAGAGGTGTTCGTGCTTCCGCTGTAAGGCGGTGACGTGCGCAGAGATGCTCATCTTAACCCTCATATGACAGTTTCTAGGATCTCCAGTGGATCACGAATTCCCGCGTCTGTCATCAAATCTTCACAGTCAGTTTCGCAGCATTTTAGACAAATCAGCCAAACTCTGCCGAAAGATCGGCCCCTTGCCGCAAGATAGCGTTGGCGCGTGGGGTATAGCTTTCGCGGTCGCCGTCATGCACCATCCCTTGATGCGTGACCAAGGGGGCCAGCAACCGAAACGCGCCCCGCCCGCCCTTGCGCGCCCGCAAGATCACCCGCAGCGCTGGCCGCCCCTCGCGCGCGGCCAAGGGCAAGACCACGGCAGAGCCCAGACGGGGGGCAAGGGCTGACAGAACCTCTGGCAGGCCATCGGTGCCAAAGATCATCGTCAGCCACCCCCCCGGTTCCAACCGTTTGGACGCCGCCGCGACCCAGTCGGCCAAGGGCAGTTCGGCGCGCAAGGCCGTATCGCGCCCCGCGATGGGCGAGGGCGAGCCTGCGCGCGCATACCACGGCGGATTGGCGATCACATGGTCAAACCCCACCCGCAGGGCGGCGGGCATGGCTGTTAAATCGCCCGCTACCACGTCTAACGCGATGCCATTTTCCAGCGCATTGCGCCGCGCCAAGGCGGCGTAATCCTCTTGCAGTTCTAACCCCGTCTGCTTCAGACCCGCCACACGGCTTGCCAAACACAAACTGGCCGCCCCCACGCCGCAGCCCAGATCCAGCACGCTTTGCCCCGCCTCTGCCGGACAGGCTGCTGCCAGTAGCACGGCATCAGTCGCGGCGCGGTAGCCCGCTTTGGGTTGCCACAGGTGCAGCTTGCCGCACAAAAAGGCGTCGTGCGTCAGATCTTGCGTCATTGCGGCAGGCAATCGGGCGGGACATCGTTATCAACCAACACCGCGCGCGCCATGAAATGGTCGCGGTCTGCCACCATAAGTCGGCGCGGCACCAGAAAGCTTGACCCGCCAAGGATGCTCATGTGGACGTCCAATTCAAAGGCCGCTATACCCTCGCCCGAAAGCAAGGCTTGGGCGAAGGCCATCAAGGTCGGGTCGGTGGTGCGAAGCAATAAGCGCATCGGTCTGATGTAAGGTGCCATCGGCCGCATGTCGAGACGCAGGAATTTGCAATGAACCTAGCCGCCCCCCCGATTGACGCCAAGCCGCAAGACACGCTCGCCTTGGCTTTGGCAAGCGACATGGCGGCGGTGAATGTGCTGATCCGCGAACGTATGGCCTCGCGCCACGCGCCGCGCATTCCCCAAGTCACCGCCCATCTGGTCGAGGCGGGGGGCAAGCGGTTGCGGCCCTTGCTGACCTTGGCCGCTGCGCGGATGTGCGGGTATGAGGGGCATCATCACATCAAACTGGCCGCCACGGTCGAATTCATCCACACCGCCACCTTGCTGCACGACGATGTGGTCGATGAAAGCAGCCAGCGGCGCGGGCGGCCCACGGCGAATTTGCTGTGGGACAATAAATCCTCGGTTCTGGTGGGCGATTACCTGTTTTCGCGCAGCTTTCAGCTGATGGTCGAAACGGGGTCGCTGCGGGTGATGGATATTCTGGCCAATGCCAGCGCCACGATTGCCGAGGGCGAGGTGCTGCAACTGACCGCAGCGCAAGACCTGAGAACCGACGAATCGATCTATCTGCAAGTGGTGCGCGGCAAGACGGCGGCGCTGTTTTCGGCGGCGACCGAGGTGGGCGGGGTGATTGCGGGCGTGGCTGAAGATCAGGTGCGCGCTTTGTTTGACTACGGCGATGCTTTGGGGATTGCCTTTCAGATTGCCGATGATCTTCTCGATTACGGCGGATCTTCGGCCCAGATCGGCAAGAACACCGGCGATGATTTCCGCGAGCGCAAGGTCACGCTGCCCGTCATCCGCGCTTATGCCGCCGCCGACGCCGAAGGCCGCGCGTTCTGGCAACGGGTGATCGAAAAGGGCCAGCAGGCCGAGGGTGATTTGGATCATGCCATGGCGCTATTGACCCAAACCGGCGCTCTGGCCGCCGCACGAGATGAGGCGTTTTCTTGGGCCGCCAAAGCCCGCGCCGCGCTGACGGCCTTGCCTGACCATCCCTTGCGTCAAATTCTGTCAGATCTGACCCATTACGTGGTCAGCCGCGTCAGCTAGGTGTGCCTCTAGTCAAAGGTGCCACTCACCCGCCCCAACAGCATAAACGCCCGTGCCGTGCGCGTGTTGGACAAAGCGGAAAGATCACCGTTCGTCGCACGCGGCTCTAGCGCGACCAACGCCCTGTTAAAACTGCCCAAAAAGTGATGCACGGCATCGCGAAAGACTGGATCGTTGCGCATCCGTTCTGCTGATATGGCGAGGTAAGACTGGTCGCGAACCCCACCAAGGTCGCAGATCGGCCCGCCGCGCTCGCCTGCCGCAAATCTGCGCCATAAGTCAAACTTTGTGCGATCGGGTGACACGTTATCCATGAAAACACCGTCTTCGGCCAAAAGCGTTAGCACGTCTTGGGCTGCTCGAATGAGTTTTGCGGTGCTGCGATCTGCCAAGGCAAGGCGCACAGCCCGCAACCCTTCAGCATCGCTGGGGCTGTTGGGAAAATGGAGCGCACGCAGCCAGTCTTCGACAGAAATTTGCGCGGAAGAGGCGTCTATCTTCGGGCCAAGTGCCAAAACCGATGGCGCGTTAGGGCTGGGCGCAGAGGCTGCGCGGGGCGGTGTGAAGGTGGCCGCGCTGCGCGTTTTGGATCGCCCTGAAAGGCTTGCCACTGTTCGGGCGGCGCCGGTGGCACTTTGGCGCGGCAGCATAGCCTGAGATTGTGGCTGGCGCAGGTCGTCAATGCTGTCTTGCAGAGCGGCTATTTGAGCTTTGAGGCCCCTCAGGCGCAACAACGCGTCGGCCAAGACCAATGCCAAAAAGACCGGAACAACTGTCACCACACAGGCCATGGCCAAGGCGAGTGGAGCGGCTGTTTGCCAGTTTTCGAATTGGGTCATGCCCACCGCCACAACCCAGACCGCGCTAAACGCCAATGTCAGAACGCGCAGGGCAACCTGCCGCCCCGCGCTTGGCTGAGCTGTCAACGGGGCGTTGGCCTGCCGTAAAGGTCGATGCATGGGCAATTCACCTTGCACGCTGCGCCACAGGCCCGGTCAGATAAACCGGACGCTGACGATTTCGTAGCTTTTCTGCCCGCCGGGCGTGCGCACTTCGACCGTGTCGCCTTCGTCTTTGCCGATCATGGCGCGGGCCAAGGGCGAGCGGATGTTGAGCAGACCGCGTTCCAGATCGGCCTCGACCTCGCCCACGATCTGATAGGTCTTTTCTTCGCCGCTGTCTTCATCCGCCACCACCACATGCGCGCCAAACTTGACCGAGCCTGTGAATTTTGACGGATCAATCACATCGGCCCGCGACAGGATGGATTCCAGCTCTTTCACGCGGCCTTCGATGAAGCTCTGCTTTTCGCGGGCGGCGTGGTATTCGGCGTTTTCGGACAGATCGCCATGCTCGCGTGCTTCCGCGATGGCGCGGATCACGGCGGGGCGATCCACCGACTTTAGCTGCTTTAGCTCGTCATCCAGCAGGGTGAACCCTGCGCGCGTCAACGGAATCTTTTCCATAGCCTCACTCTGTCAAACAAGAAGGTCATGGCCTTTGGCGGACCATGACCTTGCTTCCATCTTAGACAAAGCGCGGCGGGGGCCAAAATGCAAGGGGTACGGGTGGGATTAGGGGGCGAATAATCACCCTATAGCCGCCCTTGCGATAGATTCTTGCCGCCATGGTGCCAGAATGCGGCCTTTCGTTGCGCCAAGCTTCGTTGGTGGCGTTGACGCTTGGCCGCAGTTGGGGCAAGCACGGGCAAAGGGTTTTGAGGGGATCAGCATGGCAGACAGCATCGCGCGCGAAGAGATGGAATATGACGTGGTCATCGTGGGGGCAGGCCCCTCTGGCCTGTCGGCGGCGATCCGCTTGAAGCAGTTGGATGCCAATCTGTCGGTGGTGGTGCTGGAAAAGGGCTCAGAAGTGGGCGCGCATATCCTGTCGGGCGCGGTGCTGGACCCATCGGGGCTTGACGCTTTGCTGCCCGACTGGCGCAGCATGGGGGCCCCGATCAAGACCGAGGTGAAAGAGGATAACTTTTACATCCTTGGGCCCGCCGGTCAGATGCGCATCCCGAATTGGCCCATGCCGCCGTTGATGAACAACCACGGCAATTACATCGTCTCGATGGCGAATGTCTGCCGCTGGCTGGCGCAGCAGGCCGAAGCCTTGGGGGTCGAGATTTTTGCGGGCATGGCGTGTTCGGAACTGGTCTACGGCGCAGATGGCGAAGTGCGCGGCGTTGTGGCGGGCGAGTTTGGTAAGGCCGCCGACGGCACCCCCGGCCCGTCTTATGAACCCGGCATGGTGCTGGCGGGCAAATATGTGTTCCTGTCCGAAGGCGTGCGCGGCAGTTTGGCCAAGGAAGTGATTGCCAAATACAATCTGTCGGCGGGCAAGTCGCCGCAGAAGTTCGGGTTGGGGATGAAAGAGATCTGGCAGATCGACCCCGCCAAGCACCACGAGGGCCGTGTGACCCATACGATGGGCTGGCCCTTGGGGTCAAATGCGGGTGGCGGGTCTTTCATTTATCATCTTGAAAACAATCAGGTCTATGTCGGCTTCGTGGTGCACCTGAACTACGAAAACCCGCATCTGTACCCGTATATGGAATTCCAGCGCTTCAAGCATCATCCGATGGTGGCCGATTTGCTCAAGGGCGGTAAACGGGTCGCTTACGGCGCGCGGGCGATTTCGGAAGGCGGGTGGCAGTCGATCCCCAAGATGGTAGCACCCGGCGTCGCCCTTTTGGGCTGCACGGCGGGCTTGGTGAACGTGCCGCGCATCAAGGGCAATCACAACGCCATGCTGTCGGGCAAGGCCGCAGCCGAAGCGGCCTTTGCCGCCATCAGCGCGGGGCGCAGGGGCGACGAGCTGACCGCTTATGAGGCGGATGTGCGCGGCGGGGCCATCGGGCGCGATCTGAAAAAGGTGCGCAACGTCAAGCCGCTTTGGTCGAACTACGGGCTTTTGGCCTCCTTGCTGGGCGGCGGGTTGGATATGTGGTTGAACACCTTTGGGATGACCGCCTTTGGCACGCTCAAGCACCGCAAGACCGATGCGAAGGCCACGGGGCTTGCGATAAAATTCAAGCCCATCGACTACCCAAAGCCTGATGGCGTGCTGTCGTTTGACCGTTTGACCAACATCTCTTTCTCGGCCACCAACCACGACCCCGACCAGCCCGCGCATCTGAAACTGCGCGATCCGTCGGTGCCGATTGCGATCAACCTGCGCGATTATGACGAACCCGCGCAGCGCTATTGTCCGGCGGGCGTGTACGAGGTGATCACCGAAGCCGGCAAAGACCCGCGCTTCCAGATCAACTTTCAAAACTGCGTCCATTGCAAGACCTGCGATATCAAGGACCCCAGCCAGAACATCACATGGACCACGCCGCAGGGCGGGGGTGGGCCGAACTATCCTAACATGTAACGGGCCCAATATGTAACGGGCAGGCTCACTCAATCGTCATAGCGGGCGGGGGTGTTTGTGGCGTCGCCGCATTGCCCTTCGCCGCGCACCGCTTTAGCGTGGACCCACGCCGAAGGAGCCTTGAATGCCACGTTTGATCCATAGCTTTGCCCTGATCTGTGGTCTTGCGGCCTTGGCTGCGCCCGCCACGGCCGCCACCCCGCCCGCCAAAGACACCAGCATAGATGCGGTGGGCCTGCCTGACAGCGCGGGGGCCTATTTGGCCGCGCGTGCTGCGTCCGCACAGGATGACTTTGCCATGGCCGCGCATTGGTACGGTGTGGCCTTGCAGGCCGACCCTGAAAACCCCGACCTGTTGCAAGGGGCCGTGGTGGCCAATGTGGCGCTGGGCGACCTGCCAGCCGCCGCCAAACTGGCCCGCGCCTTGGTCAAGACAGGCGCGGTCAGCCAATTCGGACAGATGGCCATCGTCGCCGACGATACGGCTAAGGGCGATTACAGCGCGATTTTGAAAGATCAGGCCAACGGGGCTTTGATTGGCAAGTTGATGGACCGCTTGGTCACCGCTTGGGCCCTTGTGGGCTCTGGCAAGATGTCGCAAGCGGAAATGGCGTTTGACCACATCATCGCTTCGCCCGGGATGGAGCCGTTCGGCGTTTATCACAAGGCCTTGGCGCTGGCCCAGTCTGGCGATTTCGACGGGGCGGAAAACCTGTTCATGCGGCCTGAGTCCGCAATGATCCATGGCCTGCGGCGGGGCGTTTTGGCCCAAGTGCAGGTTCTGTCGCAACTGGACCGCGGGGCTGATGCCATTAAGGTGATGGACAGTGTCTATGGGGATGCTCCCGATGCGGGCATGGCCGCGATCCGGCAAAGACTGGTGCAGGGCGACAAGATTGCCTTTGACGTCGCAGCCACCCCGAAAGACGGCATGGCCGAGGCTTACTTTACCCTTGCCACGCTGCTTGCGGGTCAGAAAGACGATATTTTAACGCTGCTCAACACCCGCCTTGCCAGCGCCTTGCGCCCTGATCATGTCGAGGCGCAGTTGATGTCAGCGCGGCTATTGGACAAGCTGGGCCAATATGATCTGGCGATCAGCGCCTTTGCACAGGTGCCGCAGGGCGATCCGGCCTATATCTCTGCGACAATCGGGCAGGCGGCAGCGGCCCAGTCTGCGGGTAAGTCAGAGGATGCGGTGGCGCTGCTTAAGGGGCTTGCGGCCAAGAACCCCGAGAATGTGGGTGTTCTGAGTGCCTATGGCGATAGCTTGCGCCGTCAAGATCACTGCGATGCGGCAATTGGTGTTTATGGACAGGCGATCGCCCTGATCACCGCCCCTGTGCCTGCCGATTGGGTGCTGTTCTACCAGCGTGGCGGGTGCCATTTGCTGCAATCCGATTGGCCCGCAGCCGAGGCCGATTACAAGCGCGCCTTGGTCCTGTCCCCCGGCGAGCCGCGCCTGTTGAACGAGTTAGGCTATGGCTATGTCGATCGGGGCGAAAACTTGGCCCAAGCCCTTGAGATGATTCAACAAGCCGTTGCCGCAGCCCCAGATGAGGGGTACATCATTGACAGTCTTGCATGGGCCTATTTCCGTCTTGGCCGCTATCAAGACGCTGTCGCCCCGATCGAAAAGGCCTCGCGTCTTATGCCGGTTGATCCCGTGGTGACCGACCATTTGGGCGATATTTACTGGAGCGTGGGGCGCAAACGCGAGGCGCAGTTCCAATGGCACCGCGCCTTGTCGTTCAAGCCAGAGCCAAAGGACGCCGCCCGCATCCAGTTGAAGCTGGAAAAGGGGTTGGATCAGGTCTTGCAGGACGAAAAGGCGCAAGGCGGCAATGACGGGTAAGGATCAGATGCCGCCTGTCGTGCAGCGCGTGGCGCGGGCCAAGGTGAACTTGGCGCTGCATGTGGTGGGGCGGCGGGCGGATGGGTATCATCTGCTCGACAGTCTGGTGGCCTTTGGCGATTTTGGCGATGTTGTAAGCGTCACCCCCGCGCCTGCGCTTGGTCTGACGATCACGGGGCCGATGGGCGAGGGTCTGTCGGCGGGGCCGGACAATCTGGTTCTGAAAGCGGCTTTGGCGCTGGCCAGCCCCTTGGGGGCGGGTATCACGCTGGACAAAAGGCTGCCAGTCGCCTCGGGGATTGGCGGCGGGTCGGCGGATGCGGCGGCGACCTTGCAGGCGCTGACAGCGCTTTGGGGCTGTGATTTGCCGTCGGCCGCACAGGTCTTGGCCTTGGGGGCAGATGTGCCGGTATGTCTGGCGGGGCAATCGTGCCGCATGGCGGGGATTGGCGATCAGATCACTCCTGTGGCTTTGCCTGCGGCCTATCTGGTGCTGGTCAATCCGGGTGTGGCCTTAAGCACGGCGGCAGTCTTTTCCGCGCTTGCGCGCCGCGACAACGCCCCCTTGCCCCAGCCTGACACCTTGCCAGATGCCGCAGCCTTAGCGGATTATCTGCGCCTGTGCCGCAATGATCTGCAAGCCCCCGCGCTGGCCCTTGTGCCCCAGATTGGCGATGTTCTTGCCGCCCTGTCGGCACATGAGGGCTGCCTTTTGGCGCGGATGTCAGGGTCGGGGGCGACCTGCTTTGGCCTGTTTGCCACGCAAACTGCAGCGGACGCTGCCGCCTTGACGTTGCGTGCTGTGGCGGGGTGGTGGGTACAATCGGCAGCGATGGTGGGGTAGCCCCACGCCTAAAGGCGGCGCACCATGGTGAGAGAGCGGGCAAAGCCGAAGACAAAGCGCAACAGCCCGATCGTATGGACGTTTGTTTGCGCAAAGCCCATCCGGCGATACAGCTTTTGCGCGCCTGTGTTCGTCTCGATCACATCCAGCCGCACGGCCGCATAGCCCCGCGCCCGCGCCTGCGCGCACAGGCCGTTGACCAAGGCTGCGCCGATCCCTTGGCCTCGGGCCTGCGGGTCAACGCAAATCCCGT
>CANFSY010000090.1 GCA_947449875.1 Paracoccaceae bacterium | reverse complement strand
GTATCGCCAAAATCCATCGGGCCCGGAGAGGGGCTAGACGGCCACCACACAGCCCCCGGCACTGCGGCCTTGAGCGCCTGTTCGATGGCGCGGTTCAGCCGATCATAGCCCACCAGATACTGGTCGCGGTTGGCGCGGGTTTCGGGGAACCATGTCAGCGCCCCGATCAACTCGTTATCGCCGCACCAGATCGTCATCGACGCATGGTGATGCAAGCGCAGGGCGTTCTGGCGCACCTCTTGCGTCACTTGGGCCAAAAAGGCGTCATCGGCGGGGTAGATATGGCACGAGAACATGAAATCTTGCCAGACCATCAGGCCCAATTCGTCGCACAGCTCATAAAACCACGTCGGCTCGTAGCGACCACCGCCCCAGATGCGGATCATGTTCATATGGGCGTCTTTGGCCGATTGCAGCAGCGCGCGGGTGTCGGCTTCATTGATGCGGCCCGCCAAAGCATCGGCGGGGATCCAGTTGGCCCCTTTGCAGAACACATCGCGCCCGTTGATGCGCACTTTAAAGCCAAGGCCCACGGAGTCTTTTTCGGTGATAAGGTCCGCCTGCCGCAAGCCGATGCGGCGGGTCAGCACCTGCGCGCCCATGGTGACGGTCAGATCATGCAACGGCTGCGCGCCCTGCCCTGCAGGCCACCACAGGGCGGGGTTGACGATGGCAAGGTCGGCCTTGGCTTGGCCCCGCCGCACCACGGCTTTGGCCTGCACACCGCACAGATCAAAGGTGACCTCTTGGCCATCGTCGCCCTCGACTTCTGCCGTCACGCTGACTTTGGCCAGCCCTGCGGTATGGGTTTGGGTGATGACCAGATGGTCGATGCGGGCTTGTGCCACAGGTTCCAGATACAAATCACCGTAAACGCCAAAGGTCGCCAGCGCGATGTTCCAATCCCAACCGAAATCGCAGGCGGGTTTGCGGATCAGGTTGCCGTTGTGGATGGGCGTGTTGTTGGCCGAGAACGGCAGGACATAGCGGTAGGCGTCTTGGCGGCGCTTGGCTTCGGCCGGCACATTGCCGAAGGTCAGCGTGATGTCATTTTGCCCTTTGACCAGCACCGATGACAGATCAACGCGGTGCGACAGGAACATATTGTCGGATGTCAGCACCACCGTGCCATTCACCGCCACCGTCACCAAGGTGTCCAGCATCGACGCCACCAGCACCAGATCGGTCCGATCCGCCACAAAGCTGCGCTTGGCCACCCAAGTGCGATCGCATATCCACCGCAGGCCGTATTCGTTGCGCCCAAAGTAGGGGTCAGGAATCGTGCCGGCCTGAAACAGCGCATCAATCCCGTCACCGGGAAGCGTGAAGGCCACCGCATTCTCGCCGCTGTCTTGGGATAGCGACCATTCCCCGGCGAGGTTGATCATGATCAGATCCGCAGCTCGTTGGTTTCATCAAACAGCGAGGCTTTGGCGATATCGACCCGCAGATGCACCTGCTTGCCCGGCGCGGGGCGGTGCTCGACCGGCACGCGGACCGACATTTGCCGCCCCTCTGCCAGCAGCCACACCAAGGAATCCGCGCCCATCGGCTCGTCGATCTCGACCACGGCGGGGATGGTGTGGCCCGCAATGGCCTCATCGACCATGGTCAGATGTTCGGGGCGCAGACCAAGAATGGCCTTGGGACGATCAAGGATTGCCCCGCCCTCGTAGCCCGCCAGATCCAGCGACACATTGCCAAACTGGAACCGCTTGCCGCCATCGACCGTTGCCCCCTTGATGAAGTTCATCGCCGGAGAGCCGATAAACCCTGCCACAAACAGGTTGGCCGGACGGTTGTAGATGGTCTGGGGCGCATCCAGTTGCTGGATGATCCCGCCGCGCATGATGGCGATGCGGTCGGCCAAAGTCAGCGCTTCGATCTGGTCGTGGGTGACGTAGATCATGGTGTTTTTCAGGCGGTTGTGCAGGCGCTTAAGCTCCACCCGCAACTCGCTGCGCAGCTTGGCGTCAAGGTTTGACAGGGGTTCGTCAAACAGGAACACATCCACCTCGCGCACCAAGGCGCGGCCGATGGCGACACGCTGGCGCTGACCGCCGGACAGGGCGCCGGGCTTGCGGTCGAGCAAGGGGCCGATTTGCAGGATTTCCGAGGCACGCTCGACCCGCTTGGCGATTTCATCCTTGGGCAGGCCCGCGATTTTCAGGCCAAAGGACATATTTCCACGCACTGTCATCTGCGGATACAGCGCGTAAGATTGAAACACCATGCCAATGCCGCGCTCTGACGGTTCGGCCCATGTGACATTCTTGCCCTTGATATGGATCTGCCCTTCGGTCAATTCCAACAGCCCCGCAAGGCAATTGAGCAGCGTCGATTTGCCGCAGCCCGATGGCCCCAAAAGAACGATAAACTCGCCCTCTTCAACATCAAGGTTGAGGTTCTTTAAAACCTCGGCAGAGCCGAATTTCAGGGTGAGGTTCTTAACGGAAACTGAGTGCATGTTTTCAACCCTTCACGGCGCCGGCCGCAATGCCGCGCACGAAGTATTTGCCTGAGAAGAAGTAAATGGCGAGCGGGACCAGACCCGTCAGGATCGTGGCGGCCATGTCGACGTTATAAGCCTTGCCCCCTTGGGCCGAGTTGACGATGTTATTCAGCTGCACCGTCATCGGATAGTTGGTGGGGCCGGCATAGATCACGCCAAACAGGAAGTCGTTCCAAATGCCCGTGACCTGCAAAATCACAGCGACGGTGAAAATCGGAACCGACATCGGCGCAAAGACTTGGAAGAAGATCTGCCAATAGCCCGCGCCGTCCACCCGTGCGGCCTTGAACAGTTCTTGCGGCAAGCTGGCGAAGTAGTTGCGAAACAACAGCGTCAGCAGCGGCAAGCCAAAGATCGTGTGCACCAAGACCACGGCGGGCAGGGTGGAATAAATCCCAAGCTCGCGGGTGATGATCACCAAGGGGTAAATCATCACAACATAGGGAATGAAGGACGATAGCAGCAGGATCGTGAAGAACACTTCGGAGAATTTGAACGGCCAGTTGGCCATCGAATAGCCCGTCAGCGACGCCACGATGATCGACACGATGGTGGAGGGCACGGTGATCTTGATGGAATTCCAAAAGCCGACCTTGATGCCCTCGCAATAAAGACCGGTGCAGGCCGAATTCCACGCCTTTTCCCACGCATCCAACGTGGGATGCAGGGTGGGAATGAAGATATTGCCCGACTGGATCTCTTGGATATTTTTAAGCGAGGTGATGATCATGATATACAGCGGGAACAAAAAGAAGATCGCGCAGACGATCAGCACTGTATAAACCACCGCGCGTTGCGGCGTGATAAAGGGCTTGGGCTTAGCGCCCGACGGGCCCGCAGCGAGGTTTGAGTTTGCCATGGTCATTCTCCTTACGCCTGCGACTTCTTGCCAAATTCCATGCGCATCCATGGAATCAGCACAAGCGCCATCGACACCAGCATGACGGTCGACGCCGACAGGGATTGGCCAAGATTGGCCGAGAAATTCTGATAGATATAGCGCGACGGCACGTCGGACGAGATGCCCGGCCCGCCGTCTGTCAGGGCGACGACAAGGTCGTAAATCCGCACAGCGCCAGAGGCCACCAGAACAAAGGTCGTCACCATCACCGGTTTCATCATCGGCAAAACGATTTGAATATACGTGCGCCAAGCGGGAATTCCGTCAACCCGCGCAGCTTTCCAGATGTCTTCATCAATGCCGCGCAATCCGGCCAGCATCAGGGCCATCACAAACCCCGTGCCTTGCCAGATACCGGCAATCACAATCGCATACATGACCATTTGGCGATCAGCGATCCAGCCAAAGGAAAAGCTGGTCCAGCCCAATTCGCGAATGGCGTGCTGCAAGCCGTATTCCGGCGACATGATCCAAGCCCAAACATGGCCCGTCACGATAAAAGACAGTGCAAAGGGATACAGGTAAATCGTGCGGAACATCCCCTCAAGCCGGATCTTTTGATCCATCATCACCGCCAGCAAAAACCCCAGCGAGATCGAGATGATGATCGCCAAGATCGCATAGGTGATCATGTTGGGCATGGCACCTGTACATTTCAGCTGCCAGCCTTCTTGCCCGATCTTGGTAATGGCAGGGCAGCTCATCCAGCGGTCAGAGTTAAACAGGCGCTTGTAATTGGCAAACCCCACAAAGCCGTCAATCCACTGCTTGGGCGTGAAAAGGGGCAGGATTTTGATATTGGTAAACGAAAACAACACGGTCCAAAGCGTGCCGCCCACAAACACACCCAAGACGATCAGCATCATCGGCAAAGAGGCGAGTTTGGAATTTAAATTCCTGAAAAGC
This sequence comes from Paracoccaceae bacterium, assembly GCA_947449875.1. Lineage (GTDB taxonomy): Bacteria > Pseudomonadota > Alphaproteobacteria > Rhodobacterales > Rhodobacteraceae > Stagnihabitans. Next base: position 9,145 of record CANFSY010000090.1, on the reverse strand, counting down.
GGATTGGGCCTGTCCATGTGGTCTTCATCCCTACCTGTAAGGTTCAATTAACAGGCCCGGCCACCTGTTCAGGCGCCGGACCTGCAATTCGTCACAGTCCGAAAATCTTACTTCGGTGCAGCTTCGATGATCGCCACGAACTTGGCTTGTGCGTCAGCAGCGGCCATGTCGGGGTTCGCCATGAATTCGGTGAACAGATCGTTGATCTGGTTCAGCGAATCACGGTCGATCATCTGGATGTCGTTCGGGAACACGGCGGAAGAGTGGTCAAGAATTTCCAGACCCTTCTTCATGCAGTCGTTGGCAGCCGACAGATCGACGTCAGCGCGCATCGGCAGCGAGCCTTTTTTCAGGTTGAAGGCGACCTGCACTTCTTTGGTGACCAGCGTATGGGCCAGTTCCAATTGGGCTTTAGTGATCGCCGGATCAGCCGACTTCGGGAAGTAGAACACGTCGCCGCCGGTGTTCAGAACCGGGGTCACTCCCAGACCGGGCAAGCAGTCGTAGTCGGTGCCAGCGACCATTTTGGCCACTTGGAATTCACCACCAGCCCAGTCGCCCATGATGTTGGCAGCAGCTTTGCCCTGGATCACAAGACCCACAGCTTCGTTCCACTGCGGCACCATTTTGTCAGCAGGCGTGTACTGGCGGATCGAGGCCAGCGTTTCGAAGATCTTGGCGAATTCCGGACCGCCCGCGATGGTCAGGTCACGGTCCTTATAGACCTTCACAAAGTTGTCCACACCAGCCTGAGCGACCAGAATGTCGTTGACCATCAGACCAACCGGCCAGCCTTGGGCCAGCGACAGCGGCTGAATGCCAGCTTTTTCCAAAGCGGGGGCATCGGCGATCAGCTCGTTGATGTCCTTCGGCGGTTCCATCCCGAGGTCGGTGAAGACCTTGCGGTTGGTCCACATCCACTGGGCCGAGTGCAGGTTGACCGGCACGCAATAGACTTTGCCGTCTTTGGTGCACGATTCCAGCTGCGATGCGGGGCGCAGGATATGGGCCCAGTCTTCGGCAGTCGCCAGATCGGTGATGTCCTGCATCAGGCCAGCCGCGATCAGATCGTCAGCGTCTTTGCCGGGGTTCAGCTGGGTCGCACCCATCGGGTTGCCGCCCATGATGCGGCTGATGATGATCGGACGTGCCACGTCGCCCGAACCGGCGATTGCGCCGTCAACCCAGTGGTTGCCGGTGGCATCGAAAGCCTTGGCGAATTCGGCCACAGCGGCGGCTTCGCCACCAGAGGTCCACCAGTGGGTGACTTCCAGATCAGTTGCCATGCCAACAGACGGCAAAGCCACAGTTGCAGCCAAAACGGCTGCCATCGTAAACGCTTTCATTAGGGTCTCCTCCCCGTTTGTAAATCGTTATGGAGCGATCCTATAACGTTATAGTTTTTTCAATCAAGCGATCTTTTTGCTTGCGGATGCCCATTTTCAGGGCGCTTTATGGCCCTGACCATCTGGTCAGAACGCGTGGTTTTTTCGGGAAGAGCGGACCAAATTCTGATGATGAGGCGGATGAATTTCTGCACTGCAACATGGCGTGCCGACCCAATCTGGGCGGGGCATGGGCATTGCTGCGGCAAAGAAATCGTCCCGCACCGGCACACGGTTGCTGCAATGCAGCGCGTGCCGCTTGGTCGCCGCCAAAGCGTCAATTGCTGCAAACGCAAAGGCGCGGCGCGCGCTGAAGTGATTCGCGCCCAGACCCGTTGGGCGTGGCAAGGTCGGCCATGAGCGGCATCTCTTTGCTTCCCCCTGATTCGGATCGCCCGACCCTGAAGACCATCGCGGCCGAGACTGGGCTTGCGATTGCGACCGTCTCGCGGGCGCTGAAAGACGCGTCAGACATCAGCGAGGAGACCAAAAAGCGCGTGCGCGAGACGGCGGAACGCTTGGGCTATCGCCCCAACCGCGCGGGCGTGCGCCTGCGCACTGGCAAGACCAATGTCATCGCCTTGGCCCTGTCGACCGAGGCGGATGTGATGAACCACACCTCCAAGCTCATCTATTCCATCGCCGAGGCGCTGCGCGGGTCGGCCTATCATCTGGTCGTGATGCCCTTTTTCGGCGACCAAGACCCGATGGACCCGATCCGCTATATCGTGGAAACAGGCTCTGCCGACGGGGTGGTGCTGAACCAGACCCAGCCCAATGACCCGCGCGTGCGCTATCTGGCCCAGCACAACTTGCCTTTCGCCACCCATGGCCGCACCAATATGGGCATAAATCACCCCTATTTCGACTTTGACAACGAAGCCTATTCGCGGCTGAGCGTGCGTGAACTGGTCAAGCGCGGGCGCAAACGGCTTTTGCTGATCCCGCCGCCGCGCGCGCATTCCTATTCGGGCCATATGATCGCGGGCTTTGCCGAGGAAGCGGCGCTGTGCGGCGTTTCCTTTGAAGTGGCAGATCACATCAACAGCGATTGCGGCGGCGCGATGATCGAAGCGGCAGTGACTGCCCGCATGATCCAAGACCCGCGTATCGACGGGATCTTATGCGGATCCACCACCGCTGCCATGGCCGCCGTGGCGGGGGCCGAAAACGCGCGCCTGCAGATCGGGCGCGACTTTGACCTTGTCGCAAAAGAAGCGATCAGCTTTTTGCACCGCTTTCGCCGCGAGATTTTGGTGGTTAAAGAAGATGTGGGCCATGCCGGCACCTTTATTGCGCAATCGCTCATCGCCGCGATAGAACGGCATGCGCCAGAGGCTGGCCAATTTCTGGAACGTCCCACCCGTGCGGACGATGGTTTACCCAAGGGAGAGACCCAATGAAGACGATCAAAGGACCAGCGTTGTTTTTGGCGCAATTTGCAGGCGATGCCGCCCCGTTCAATTCATGGGACAGCATCACGAAATGGGCCGCCGACTGCGGCTATGTCGGCGTGCAGGTGCCAAGCTGGGATGCACGCCTGATTGATCTGGACAAGGCTGCAAGTTCCCAGACCTATTGCGATGAATTGAAAGGGGTTGCCGCCGCCAATGGCGTGCAGATCACCGAACTGTCGACCCATTTGCAGGGCCAGTTGGTCGCCGTGCACCCCGCCTATGACACCCAGTTTGACGGCTTCGCCGCCCCCGCCGTGCGCGCCAACCCCAAGGCGCGGGCCGAATGGGCCGCCGATCAGGTCAAAAAAGCCCTGACCGCCAGCCGCAACCTTGGCCTGACCGAACACGCCACCTTTTCGGGCGCTTTGGCTTGGCCCTATCTGTACCCTTGGCCGCAACGCCCCGCAGGCTTGGTGGAAGAGGCGTTCGACGAACTCGCCCGCCGCTGGTTGCCCTTGCTGAACCATGCCGAAGACTGCGGTGTGGATGTGGCCTATGAAATCCACCCCGGCGAAGACCTGCATGACGGCGTGACCTTCGAGATGTTCCTTGACCGCGTCAAAGGCCACAAGCGGGCCAATATGCTCTATGATCCCAGCCACTATGTGCTGCAATGCTTGGATTATCTGGAGCATATCGACATCTACCACGAGCGGATCAAGATGTTCCACGTCAAGGACGCCGAGTTCAACCCGACGGGTCGCCAAGGCGTTTATGGCGGGTTCCAGTCTTGGGTCAACCGCGCGGGGCGGTTCCGCTCTCCGGGCGATGGGCAGGTGGATTTCGGCTCGATCTTCTCCAAACTCACCCAATATGATTTCTCGGGCTGGGCCGTGGTGGAATGGGAATGCTGCCTGAAACACCCCGAAGACGGCGCGCGCGAGGGGGCGGATTTTGTCGCAGCCCATATGATTCGCGTGACCGAGAAAGCCTTTGACGATTTCGCCGATGCCGGCACCGACCGCGCCGCCAATCGCAAAATGTTGGGCTTGGACTAATCGCCCAAGCAGAGGAGTTCGCCCGAATTGGAAAAATAGCGGCGCTGGCCTGCGATGCCACGCCGCTCCTTTCAACCCTAAAGGAGAGTTTTCATGGCCATCACCGCTGCCCACGTGGCCCGCGCCCCTCGAATCCGGCTTGGCATGGTCGGCGGCGGACGCGGCGCTTTTATTGGGGCCGTCCACCGCATCGCCGCCCGCTTGGACGACCAGTATGAGCTGGTCGCAGGCGCGTTTTCCTCTGACCCCGACCGCTCTGCCGCCTCTGCCGCCGATCTGGGCGTGGCGCGCAGCTACGGGTCTTTTGCCGAAATGGCGCAGAAAGAGGCCCGCCGCAAAGACGGGATCGAAGCTGTAGCCATCGTTACCCCCAACCACATGCACGCGCCTGTGGCGGTGGAGTTTCTAAAACGCGGCATCCATGTGATCTGCGACAAGCCGCTGACCGCGACCCTGCCCGAGGCCAAGAAACTGGCCAAGACCGCAGAAGCCAGCGGCGTGGTTTTTGCGCTGACGCATAATTACACCGGCTACCCGATGATCCGCCAAGCGCGCGAGATGATCGCGGCAGGTACTTTGGGCGATATCCGCTTGGTCAATGTGGAATATATCCAAGATTGGCTGGCCGAACCGATTGAATCCACAGGCCAAAAGCAGGCCGATTGGCGCACCGATCCGGCGCGCTCTGGCGCGGGCGGGGCCACGGGCGATATTGGCACCCACGCCTTCAACCTTGCCAATTTTGTGACCGGATTGACCTTGCAGGAACTCTCCGCCGATTTGCAAAGCTTTGTGGCGGGGCGGCGGGTCGATGACAACGGCCATATCATGATGCGCTATACGTCGGGGGCGCGTGGCACGCTGTGGTGCAGCCAAGTGGCCTCGGGCCAAGAAAACGGCCTGCGGTTGCGGATCTTTGGCACCAAAGGCGGGATCGAGTGGGAGCAGGAGAACCCCAATTACCTGTGGGTTGCCCCCTTGGGTCAGCCCAAATACCGCCTGACCCGCGGCGGCCCGGGCAGTGGCGATGCAGCAGCGCGCATGACGCGCATTCCGTCGGGCCATCCCGAAGGCTATCTGGAAGGCTTTGCCAATATCTACGCCGAAGCCGCCCGCGCCATCATCGCGCGGCGTGAAGGTGTGGCCCTAGACAGCGCCGTGATCTTTCCGGGGCTGAAAGAGGGGCTAGAGGGCGTGGCCTTTGTGGACGCTTGCGTGCGCTCGTCCAAGCGCAACGGGGCTTGGGTCAGCTTGGCCTTGTAAGGGGGGAGCGCTCAGGCCCAGCCCGACAGGGCGGGGCCTGAGCGACCTTGGCGCAAACGCGCCCGTTCGCGCTGCAGCCAAAATGCGGTCAGGATCAGCGGGGCGTTTTCGATCTCGCCGCTGACCACAAGGTCCATCAGGCGGTCAAAGCTGATCAGGTGGCCGCGAATGTCTTCGACCTCGTCCGCCACACCAAAAACCCCCGCGCAGCCATCGGGCAGGTCGGTCAGGGCGACGTAGGAATACAGAAATTCTGACTTGGCAGCAGGACTTGGATAATAATTTGCGACGGGCATAAGGTCGGTCAGGGTCAGGCCCGCTTCTTCGGCGGCCTCGCGGCGGGCGGCGTCTTCGGGCGTCTCGAAAGGGTCAACACGTCCGGCAATCGCCTCGATCTGCCAGCATTGGGCATCGCCGCGCGCCAAGGGGCCGGCGCGAAATTGTTCAACAACCAAAACCCTGTCGCGCTGCGGATCATAGGGCAGCACTGTCACCGCATCGCCCGAGATAAAGGCGGCGCGGGTGGCGGTTTGGCTTAAGGTGCCATCAAACCGGCGCCAGGACAGGTCATATTCCTCGACCGCGAAGAACTGCGCATAAGGTTGCCGCCACGCCTGCTGGTGCAGGTCATCCGCCGCCATCGTCCGCCGCAAAGCCGCAGGGGGTCTTGGCGCGCGGGCCCTGACGCGCGATGCCGCCCGCACCAAGGCCGGCCCAAGACGGCGGGCCAGATCGTGGGGGTCGAGCGTGCCCAGTCGGGGCAAGACATCTTCCAGATAGGCCAAAACCACCGCAAGCACCGCAGCATCGGTGCCAAGCATCGGGCCGGACCCTTGCCCCAGATAAGTGATCCCATCGCCGTCGGGCAGATCATGCGGCGTCATCGCCAAAGCGCGCAGGGCAAAATCAAGGCGGTCGCGCTGATGAGCCGACGCCTGCACCACCACACCCGCCGCCGTTGCGCCCCCTTGGCGCACGGCCACGGGCCAAGGGCCTGCGGTCGCCTGAACCAGCGTCACCCCCGCAACACGGGCCGGTTGGGCCATGTGATCACCCAAGATGGCGCGCACAACTGCGCCTTCGGCCGCTAACCCCGCGAGAAAAATATGGCTCGCCATCCTGCCCCCCAAAACCGATTTTAAAAATGTCCTGCGCGCCCCGTGCCAAGGGCGCGCGCTTTAAGCAGCTTTATCCTATACGGTCGCGGGCCGTGCGATGGTGATCTGCGTCACATCGCAATTGCCGCCCTCAAAAGCCCCCGCACACGAGGTCAGGTAAAAGTTCCACATCCGCCGGAAGCGTTCATCAAACCCCATCTTCGACACATCCGCCCAGCGCGCGTTGAACGTCTCGTGCCAGCGGCGCAGGGTTTGGCTGTAGCTTTTGCCAAACTCGACCGAGCCTAGAACTTTCATCCCCGCCCGCTCCACCTCGCGCCGCAGGGCCGAAGGGGAGGGCAGCATCCCACCCGGGAAGATATATTTCTGAATGAAATCCACTGTATTGCGATAGGTCTCCCAGCGGTGGTCAGCGATGGTGATGATCTGCAACGTGGCCTTTTTGCCCGGGCGCAGGCGGTTCAGCACCGTGTCGAAATAAACCGGCCAGAACTTTTCGCCCACCGCTTCAAACATCTCGATCGAGGCGATGCCGTCATAAATGCCCGTCTCGTCGCGGTAGTCTTGCAGTTTGATGTCGACCTTGTCGGAAAGCCCCAAGCGCGCCATCCGCTCGACCGCGTATTTGTGCTGTTCGGCGCTGATGGTCAGACAGGTCACTTTCAGGCCCCGTTGGGCTGCGGCATATTCGGCAAAGCCACCCCACCCGCAGCCGATTTCCAACACATGGTCGCCGGGCTGCACGCCCATTTTATCAACCATCGAGGCATATTTCTGCTCTTGCGCCTTTTCCAGACTTTCCTGCCCGGTTTCAAACAGCGCCGAGGAATAGGTCATGCTTTCATCCAGCCACAGGCCGTAAAAATCATTGCCCAGATCGTAATGGTAGCTGATGTTTTTCAGCGCCTGCTTTTTGGTGTTTGATTGCAGCCAAAAGCGAAACCGTTCATAGGCGCGCACCAAGGCCATGCCGGGAAACCCGTCATAGACGGCCTCGTTGTCCATCTGGATCAGGTCCATAAACCCCATCAAATCGGCGGTTGACCACCAGCCATCCAGATAGGCATCGCAAAACCCCAGATCGCCATCGCGAATCAGCCGCGCGAACAGATCGGGGTTGTGAACCTCGATCATCACGGCGGGCCCGGGCTTTTTGCCTTCGGCGCGAAAGGTGCGGCCATCGGGCAGGCGAAAGTCCAAGCGACCACGGCCCATTTTAGCAATGGTGGCGAAGGCTTGGCTGAAATAGCGCGGCAGGCCCTTTTGGCCGGCGGTAGAGGTTAGAACCGTCATATATCCCCCGTCGAAGTCTTTTTTTGCATGTTTCCAGAAGATGGGCAGACACTCAAGCGTTTCGTTGCGCGTAAGCCGCCAAGGCGCGCGCGCGGCCGTCTGGCAGGCTGATCAGCGGCGGAGGATAGCGTCGTTTGGGGTCTAACCGCCATGACAGGGGGGCTGCGGCAAAGAAATCCAGCGCGGGTTTGGGCGGTGTGGCCGACAGTTCGGCCAGATAGCGGCGGCGATAGGTCTGGTCAGGGTCGAAGTTTTGCGCTTGGGTGGCAGGGTTGAAGACCCGAAAATAGGGGGCGGCATCGGGGCCGCATCCTGCGACCCATTGCCAGCCCATGGCATTGGCTGCAGGGTCCCAATCGGTCAGGCATTGGGCAAACCACGCTTGGCCCACCCGCCAATCGGTCAGCAAATGCTTGGTCAGATACGAGGCCACAATCATCCGCGCGCGGTTGTGCATTGTGCCTGTGACATACATCTGGCGCATCGCGGCATCGACCACGGGTTCGCCCGTTTGACCGCGCCGCCAGTATTCGGCATCGGGGTTATCCGCGCGCCAGCCAAAGCCCTGCCATTCGGGGCGCCAGTTTTCATGGGCGATATGCGGGGTGTGGTGCATCAAGGCCCAAGCGAATTCGCGCCACACCAGTTCTTTGAGAAAATGCTCTGCGCCTGCCGCCCCCTCGTGCAAGGCGCGCTGGCCTGCGTGCCAGATCTGGCGGGCACTGATCTCGCCGTAGGTGAGGTTTTCTGACAGGCCGGAACTGGCATCTTCGGCCATGAAATCGCGGCGCAGTTTATAGGACGCCACCTTGTCTGATAGAAACGCACCCAAGCGCGCCTGCGCCGCTTGCTCTCCGACCTGTTGGTAGGGGCGCACCACCGCCGCCCCCCTGCGCATGGCAGCGCCCAGATCCCATGCGGCCAAATCGTCACTTGCGGGCCAAACCTCTGGTCCCGGCAGGGTCTTGGGCGCGGGCAGGCAGGCATCCACCGTCAGGCCGCGCACCGCGTTCCAAAAGGGCGTGTAGACACGGTAAAAACCGCCCGCCCCCGTCATCACAGCCGCAGGTTCGTGCAGCAAGAACCCCGGGCGCGATCCGGCCAGCAGGCCTAGGCCGCGCAACCGCTCTTTCACCGCCGCGTCACGCGGCCGTGTGGCGGGGTCATAACTGCGCGTCCACAGCACCCCCGCCGCTTTGGTTTCACCCGCAAGGGCGGCAAGCACATCAACAGCCTGTCCGCTGCGCAGGATCAAGCGGCTGCCCATCGCGTTTAAGGTCGCGCCAAACGCCTCGACCGCCAAGCCCCACCGCCACAGCGCCGCAGCCCCCATGGCGCGGGTTTCGCTATCCAGCACCACCACGGGCAAGACAGGGTGGCCGAGGGTCAAGGCCTCGTGCAGGGCAGGATGATCGGCCAGCCGAAAATCCCGACGAAACCAGATAATGATCGGTTGCTTGGCCATAACATCCCCCGCCGTGTCAAAGACTTACGGCCCGCGCCGTCTGGCAGATCACTTTCACTGTGATCTTGCCAGAAATACGCTTGGGGTCTGCGCAAGGCTTAGCGCCCTTTATCCTACAACACCCGTTCCAAGGCCCCGATCAGGCGTGCGACATCTTCGGCACTGG
>CANFSY010000089.1 GCA_947449875.1 Paracoccaceae bacterium | reverse complement strand
CGGCAAAATGGCCGACCAAGGGCGCAGGGGGTGTTTTGCCCAAGACAGCCTCGCGCAGCGCGACCAGCCTTGGCCGCATCCGGTCAAACATCGCGCCGATGGTCTGCGCTGTGGCGCCGGGTTCGTAATCGTCCAGCAAGGCGTCATACAGATCGCCGCCTTGCGCCAGACAGGCCGCCTCTTGCCGGCGCAGGGCGATCACCTCGCCCAAGGTCGGCAGAAAATCGGCCACGCTGTCGTTCGCCCGCGCCTGCGCCCAGATCCCTTGCGCAACCGAGGTCACCTGCGCCAGTTTCTGCGCCAGATCGGCGGGCACCTTGGTGGCGCGCTGAAAGCTGCGGCGGATCAGGCGCAGTTGGGCACGGCCTGCGGCGTCTTGCGGGTCTGACGCTTCTAGCCAATCTAAGATGCGCGGGTCCGTCCGGCGGGCGTGCAAAATGCCCTCCATCGCGGCCATTTCTTCGCCGCGCTGCTCGGCTGACCCGCTGGGCATCATGGTTTCCTGATCCCAGCCCAAGCGTTCGGCCACCAAAGACAAAGCCTCGGTCTGGCGCTGAAAGGCCATCAACTGCGTGTAAGAGTGGTTGTTTGTCATGCCGTTCCCTTCCGGATCGAGCCTTGGATTGGATAGGCCGACAGATGCCGCGCCCGAATGACCAAAACCCACAAGATCACTGCGCCAATCTGGTGCGTGATCGCCATATGCAATTGTGCCGCCGACAGCGCAGTAAAGATCCCCAAAGCCACCTGCACCAACATCATGCCCAGCATCATATGAAACGCTTGGCGCGTCGCCTGATAGGCGGATTTGCGGCCCCTGTTCCACGCCACAATCGCAAAGGCAAAAAGCAAATAACCCGTCAGCCGGTGCACAAACTGCACCACGCCCGGATTGGCCCAAAGCGCAACGCCCGGCCCGTCAAAGGCATCGGCCGGAAAGAAAGATCCGTTCATATCCGGCCATGTCGGATAATTCCGCCCCGCGTCAATGCCCGCAACCAATGCCCCCAAGACAATCTGCACGAACAGCAGATGCATGACGCCCGTTGACAGGCCGTACAGCTTGCGCTCGCCGCTGCGCCGTGCGGTCAACAGATCGGTTTCCGACCGCCCCAGCAAAAAGACCCAAGCGGCAATGAAGCCGTAGATGATAAAGGCCCCACCCAGATGCACCGCCAACCGATACGACGCAACCGAGGTCATCTGCCCCGTCAGCCCTGATGCCACCATCCACCACCCGATCGCCCCTTGCAAACCGATCAACGCGCCCAAGCCCCAAAGCCGCGGCGCCCACCCCGCAGGCACCCGCCGCGTTAGGGTGAAAAAGCCAAAGCCAACTGCCCAAACCAAGCCAATCACCCGCCCTAGGTTGCGGTGACCCCATTCCCACCAGAAAATCTGCTGAAACGCCTCAAGGCTCATCTGCGCATTGACGATCTGCCCTTGGGGAGAGGCTTGGTATTTGCCAAACTCCACCGCCCAATCGGCCGCGCTCAAGGGTGGGAAGGCCCCCATCACAGGGTTCCATTCGGTGATTGACAAGCCGCTGTCGGTCAGGCGCGTCAGCCCGCCAATGGCGATCATCACCGCCACCAGCGCAAAGATCACCATCAACCAAACCCGCACCGCGCCCCGCGCCCCCGAAGGCGTGGTTGCAATCATCCCGCCCGCCGCGACCTTCGCCGCCCCCGCAGACCCAACCTCTTCGAAAATCTTGCGATTGCCCGCCATGTGGTGCCCCTTACCTTGTCGCGCCAGACCCTAGTGCGCGGCAGGGGTGCCTTCAAGGGCAGGTGGCGGGTGTGTCACGGCTTTGGGAACGCGCGCGGATCAAACCTCTGACCAGACCCCCATCTCGGCCCCGCCGGGTTCGCGAAAGTGAAAACGCCGCCCGCCGGGAAAGTCAAAGATGGGCCGTGTCACCACCCCGCCCGCCGCCGTCACGCGGGCCAAAGCGCCCTCTAAGTCTGCGGTTTTCAAAATCACCAACGCGGTTCCCGACGCAGCCTGCCCTATCCCGTCAATACCGCCGTCTATCCCTGCCCCTGCAAAGGCTTGATACTGTGGCCCGTAATCCACAAACCCCCAGCCAAACGCCTGTGCAAAGAACCCTTTGCTGGCGGCAACGTTGCTGCTGGAAAACTCCACATATTCAATCTTCAAATCGTCCAACGCCTTCCCTCGCGATTTATCTTGGTCTTTGCACGAACGCGCCGCCCTTCAGTCTCAGTCGCCTTGGTTTTTCAGCTTATACGCAATCTGGCGCAGCATGCCGTGAAAGGTTTGCACCTCGGCCCGCGTCAGGCCAAGGCGCGACCACATGTTGCGCAGGCTTTGCTTCATCTTGGGGGCTTTGAGGTCGGGAAAGAAGAACCCCGCCTGATCCAGCCGCTCTTCGTAATGGGCGGCGAGGGCCTGAATCTCGCCGGCATTGGCAAAATCGGCTCCGGCCATTTCCATCACCACGGGCGGCACCTCGACCGTTTGTCTGCGCCATTCATAGGCCAAAAGCAGCACGCATTGCGCAAGGTTCAAGCTGAAGAAGTCGGGGTTGACGGGCACGGTAACGATGGCATTGGCGCGGATGATGTCATCGTTTTCCAACCCCGCCCGTTCTGGCCCGAACAAAATGGCCACCTTCTTGCCCGCCTGTGTCATAGCGCGCACCAAGGCCATCGCCGCCTCGGGCGTATAAATCGGCTTGGTCAGCTCGCGCCCCCGCGCGGTGGTGGCCAACACAAAATCACAATCCGCCAAGGCGCTGTCCAAGTCGCCAAACAGCCCCGCATGGTCCAACACTCGCCCTGCGCCGGAAGCCATCGCCACCGCTTTGGGGTTTGGCCACCCATCACGCGGGTCAACCACGCGCATCCGTTCCAAGCCAAAGTTCAGCATGGCCCGCGCAGCGCCACCGATATTCTCGCCCATCTGCGGGCGGACTAGAACGAAAACAGGGGGGATCATGGCACGCCTCACCTTGTGACCCGCGGCTGATACGCCAGCCACACCCCCCTGACAAGCGCACAGCTTTGGGCTAAAGCAAAGGCGCAACGTGAAGGAACCCCGCCCATGGCCACGCAGGACCGCCCGCAGATCACCCTCATCACCCCGCCGGTGCTGGATTTGGACACCTTTCCCACGGTGCTTGCCCGCGTGATGGACGGGATCGAGATTGCCTGCCTGCGCCTGTCTTTGGCCAGCCGCGACCCCGACGACATCGGCCGCGCCGCCGATGCCGCCCGCCTTGTGGCCCATGCCCGCGATGTGGCGATCGTCATCGAAAACCACGCGCTGTTTGTCGAACGCCACGGGCTGGACGGCATCCATCTGACCGACGGTTCCCGCGCCATCCGCGCCCTGCGCAAAGAGCTGGGGGCCGATGCCATCGTGGGCAGCTTCTGCGGCATATCGCGCCATGAAGGGATGACAGCAGGCGAAGCTGGTGCCGATTACGTGGCCTTTGGGCCAATCGGCGAGGCGGGCCTTGGCCTTGGCACCCAAGCGCCGCGCGATTTGTTCGAATGGTGGTCGGAAATGATCGAGGTTCCGGTGATCGCCGAAGGGGCCCTGACCCGCGACTTGGTGGAAAGCTTTGCGCCCGTGACCGATTTTTTCGCCCTTGGGCCGGAAATCTGGGGGGCCGAAGACCCGCTTGCCGCCCTTAAAGCGATCCTGTCACCGATCCTGTGACGCCGCAGCCAGCGGATGGCTGGTGCGGATGACACGCTCGCAATAGGCTGACAAATCCTTGCGATTGGCAAAGGCATGAACCGGCACGGGCGGGTGATAAATCACCTCGACCCGCCCGGGGCGTGCATCGGCCAGCACCATCAAAAGATGCGGCGCAAAGCTCATATCGCCCCACCAGCCATAATGGCGCGGATCGGCCCCTTGGGGGGCATGGTAGATCACCGTCACAGGTTGAATCTGCAAAGGCACGGGCCCTTGGGCGGTAAAGAACGCCGCAAACAGGGTGGATTTGAACGGCAAAACCCGCAGCGCATCGGTGCTGGTGCCTTCGGGAAAGAACATCAAGGGATGCCCCGCGCCAAGCCGCGCTTCAAACAGGGCTTGCTGGCGCTTGGCCTCGGCCCCTTTGCGGGCGATAAAGACCGTGCCTGTCGCACGTGCCAGCCAGCCGATGCCAGCCCACCCCGAGACCTCGGCCTTGGCCACGAAGTATAAGCGTGCTCCGGCGTTGAGCGTGAAGATATCCAGCCACGAACTGTGATTGGCCACATAGGCCCCCGATGCCACCATGGGCGTGCCCCGAACGCTGTAGCGCAGCCGCAAAATGAAAAGGGCAGCGCGGCAGACGGCTTGGGTGATAAAGGGCGTCCAAGGGCGGTGCAGCCCGAACAAGGGCCGCTCGATCGCGCGCAGCGCCAGCAAGATCACCAGCCCGCCATATGTCACCGCGCCCAAAACCAACCCGCGCCCCAGCACCCGCAACCATCCGAGGGGCGAGATGCGCGGCGGTTCGTAGCGCTGATGCAGCCAGTCGCTCATCCCTCGCGACCCTGCTTGCGGGTGTAAAAATCGCGGTGCTTGGCACTCATCTGGGCGGTGTCCATCACCAGACAGACATCAACCGTATTGAACGCATGATCCACCCAAGCCCCATCCGACACAAAGCCGCCCAATCGCAGATAGGCTTTGATCAGCGCCGGTATCCCCGCCATCGCCTTGGTGCGGATCACCTGATCGGCGGCCAACAGGTCCATCGCTTGGGCATGGGCGGGCATCGGGGCCACGCGCAAATTCTGCGGCGCGCGGTGGTTGTGGTGCAAAAAAGCCAAAGGCTGCGCCAAAGCCGCCACGTCGGTTCCGTGGAACGAGGCCGCGCCAAACAGCACCTCGATCTGGCGGTCCAGCACATAATCGGCCAAACCGTTCCACAGCAAGAACATCGCCGCCCCGCCGCGCATATCGCGCTGCACGCAAGACCGCCCCAGTTCCAGCAACCGCCGCCCGCTGGATTTTAACGCTGTCAGATCAAACTCGGTTTCCGAATAAAACCGCCCCGCGGCCGCAAAGCGTTCGGGCGGAAGCAACCGGTACACCCCCACCACATCCGACAAGGTGGCCGGATCGCGCTTGGGGTCAATCAGCAGCAAATGGTCAAAGAACGGGTCAAAAGCGTCAATCTCTAGCCGCGCGTCATGGTCGACCATGGGGCCATCCGCGCCCAACTCTTGGATAAACACCTCATAGCGCAAGCGTTGCGCTGCCCGAAGGTCGCGGGCATCCACAGCCAAGCGCAAGACAAGGGAAGAGGCGTCAGGAGTCATTGGGCGGTCACTTTGGTCAAAAGACAGCTTCTCCTATAGGGCCATGCGGCCAAAGGGTGAAGGATTTGCGACAAGGACCGTTTAAGGCGAAGGACCGGTCGAGAAATCTACGATCAGGTCAATCTGGCGAATGTCTAAAACCACCTTACCTTTATGCTCAAAGTTAACCGTGCATTTACCATTTATCAGCGATTGTACCTGACCCATACCCCAATCCGCTTGTGTCGGATGGCGCACCAACATTCCCGGTTCCAAGAACGACCGCATTACATTCCCCCGAAAGGATGCCCATGTCCGGCCAAGCAGACAGTGACAGATTAGACCTCGCGGCCCTTTTGGGCTCGCGCATTTGCCACGATCTTATCAGCCCGATTGGCGCTATCGGCAATGGGATAGAACTGTTGATGATGGAACCCGACAGCCGTGGCCCCGAAATGGCGCTGATCGCGGAAAGTGTCGGCCATGCCAACGCCCGCATCCGCTTTTTCCGCGTGGCTTTTGGTGCGGCCACGCCCGAGCAGCGCGTGGGCAGTGCCGAGGTGGCCGGGATCTTGTCAGATATGACGCGCGGGGGGCGGCTGTCGATCGCATGGCAGACAAAGGCCGATCTGGCGCGGGTCGAAGTGAAGATCGCCTTTCTTTTGCTGATGTGTCTGGAAAGTGCCATGGCCTACGGCGGCAAAATCACGGTGCAGCAAGACGGCGGCCCCTGGCACATTCAGGCCGAGGCGGCACGCCTTCGCATAGACCCTGCGCTGTGGGAAACCCTTAAAAGCCCGACTCTAGCGCAAGTAACGCCCGCCTCGGTGCATTTCCCCTTGGCGGGCCAAGAAATCACCCGCCACCAGTTCCGCCTGACGGCAGAGTTTGGGGCAGACTGGATCAAACTTAGCTTCTGATCGTCCCGTCACCGGTGACCAGATACTTAAAGCTGCACAATTGCTCGGCCCCGACCGGCCCGCGCGCGTGCAGCTTTCCCGTGGCGATGCCAATCTCGCCGCCCATGCCAAACTCGCCCCCGTCGGCAAACTGGGTCGAGGCGTTGCGCATCAAGATCGCCGAATCCAGCCGCTGGAAGAACAACGCGGCGGTGGCGTCATTCTCTGTCAGGATCGATTCGGTGTGGTTCGAGCCGTAAGTGCGGATATGCGCCATGGCTTCCTCCACCCCGTCGACCAGCTTGGCGGCAATGACCATGTCCAGAAACTCGCGCCCGAAATCGTCAGGCGCTGCGGGCACGGTGCCTGCGACCTTCAACAACTCGCCCTCGGTGCGCACCTCGACACCGGCTTTAATCAGATCCTCAATCAGCACAGCGCCGTGGCGGGTGTAAAACTGCCAGTCAATCAACAAACATTCCGCAGCCCCGCACACGCCCGTGCGCCGCGTCTTGGCGTTGATCACCACGCGGCGGGCCTTTTCCAAGTCGGCGTCGCGGTCGGCGTAGACGTGGCAGATGCCTTCCAGATGGGCAAAGACCGGCACCCGCGCCTCGCGCTGCACCAAGCCCACCAAGCCCTTACCCCCGCGCGGCACGATCACGTCGATATAGGGCGTTGCCGCCAGCATGGCCGACACCATCTCGCGGTCGCGCGTGGGGATCAGTTGGATCGCAGCCTCAGGCAAACGCGCCTCGCGCAGGCCGCGCACCATACAGTCATGCAGCGCGGTGGAAGAGTGAAAGCTTTCCGACCCCCCCCGCAAAATCACGGCATTGCCCGCCTTCAGGCACAAAGCCCCCGCATCCGCCGTTACATTCGGGCGGCTTTCATAGATCACGCCCACCACGCCCAAGGGGGTGGCCACCCGCTGGATGTGTAACCCATTGGGCCTGTCCCATTCGGCCAGAACGCGGCCCACCGGATCGCGCTGTTCGGCCACGGCGCGCAGCGCATCGACAATGCCGCGCAACCGGTGATCGTCCAGCCGCAACCGGTCAAGCATTGCGGGGCTTAAGCCCTTGGCTTCGGCGTAGGCCATATCTTCGCTGTTGGCATCCAAAATGGCTGTGCGCGTGTCCCAAACGAAATGCGCCGCACTGACAAGGGCTGCATATTTGCGCTCTGAACTGGCATAGGCCAATTCCGCCGCAGCGGCGCGGGCCTTCACGCCGATCTCGGCCATCACATCGGCATAGTGCGCGTCCATCCCCTGCCCTTTCATACTTGCCCAAATATCCCGGGGTCCGGGGCAGCGCCCCGCGGCCTTGGGTCAGATCACCAAATCATCGCGGTGCACCAAGGCAGCGCGGCCCTGATAGCCCAAAATCGCCTCGATCTCGCCCGACCGATGCCCTGCAATCGCCTTAGCCTCAACCGCTGTATAGCGCACAAGGCCCTTGCCCAGAACGTCACCTGCGGGCGACACCAGCGCCACCGGATCGCCGCGCCCAAAGCTGCCCGTGACAGCGGTGACACCTGCGGGCAACAGGCTTTTGCCCTGCGCCATAGCCACCACAGCGCCTGCATCCAAGCGCAACTCACCCCGAGGTTTCATCGCATTGATCCACCGCTTGCGCGCCGCCTGCGGGTCGCCTTGGGCCAAGAACCACGTCCGGTTCGCCCCCTGTGCTAACGCGGAAAGCGGCCGCAGCACCGAACCTTCCATGATCGCCATCGCACAGCCCCCCGCGACAGCGGTCTTGGCGGCCAGAAGTTTGGTCTTCATTCCACCCTTTGACATGCCCGACACCGGGTCGCCCGCCATAGCCTCTATCGCGGGGGTGATCTTGTCGATCAGATCAAAGCGCGTGGCCGAGGGGTCTTCCTTGGGGTTGGCCGTGTAAAAGCCATCGACATCCGACAACAGCACCAAGTGATCCGCCCCAACCGTTACGGCGATCTGCGCAGCAAGCCTGTCATTGTCGCCAAAGCGAATCTCGTCGGTGGCCACCGTGTCGTTTTCGTTGACAATCGGCACCACGCCCAAACCCAACAACGTCTCCATCGTCGCGCGAGAGTTCAGGTAGCGCCGCCGGTCCTCGGTATCTTCCAGCGTGACCAGCACTTGGCCCGCGATGATGCCATGCGGGGCCAGCACCTCTTCATAGGTGCGCGCCAGACGAATTTGGCCCACGGCGGCGGCGGCTTGGCTTTGCTCCAGCGTCAGCGCGCCGTCAGGCAGCCCCAAGACCTTACGCCCCAAAGCGATCGACCCCGATGACACCAGCACCACATCCGCTCCGCGCGCCTTGGCCTCGGCCACGTCCAGCGCCAAGGCCTGCAGCCATGCGGTCTTTAACCCCGTGGCGCGGTCAACCAGCAAGGCCGAGCCGATCTTGACCACCAGCCTGCGCGCTTTGCGGATATCAGGTTCGGTCTGATGGCTTAGGGCCGCCACGGCGTCACCTCTTCGGGCTTGGCGTTGCCGGCTTTGATGCGGGCATAAATCTCGCGCAGAACATCTTGCAACCCGCGCCCCGCCACGCCCGAGATCACAAAAACCTCGCCCCCGCTGGCCTTTTCCAAGGCGCGGCGGCGGTCGCTGATTTGTTTGGCATCCATCGCGTCGACCTTGTTCAGCGCCAGAATGCGGGGCTTGTCACCCAGCACTTCGGAATAGGCCTCAAGCTCGTGCACGATGGTGCGGTAATCTTTGGTGATGGTGGACGACGTGCCATCGACCAAATGCAGCAAAACCTTGCACCGTTCGACATGGGCCAGAAACTGCATGCCCAAACCGCGCCCTTCGCTGGCACCTTCGATCAGGCCGGGGATATCGGCCATGACAAACTCCGCCCCGTCGATGCCCACAACCCCAAGGTTGGGCACCAGCGTGGTAAAGGGATAATCGGCAATCTTGGGCCTTGCGTTCGACACCGCCGCCAGAAACGTCGACTTGCCCGCATTGGGCAGGCCCAAAAGCCCCGCATCGGCGATCAGCTTCAAGCGCAGCCAGATGGTGCGTTCAACGCCCTCTTGCCCGGGATTGGCCCGCGCAGGCGCACGGTTGGTCGCCGATTTGAAGCGCAGGTTGCCCCAGCCGCCGTTGCCGCCCTCGGCCAAGCACACCCGCTGGCCGGGGATGGTCAGGTCGGCCAGAACTGTCTCTTCGTCTTCATCCAAAATCTCGGTGCCCAAGGGCAGTTTCAAGACGATATCTTCACCGGTCTTGCCGGTTTTCTGGCTGCCCATGCCGGGCTGGCCGGACTTGGCGAAGAAATGCTGCTGATAGCGGTAGTCGATCAGGGTGTTTAACCCCTCGACCGCTTCCGCCCAGACCGACCCGCCGTGCCCGCCATCGCCGCCATCCGGCCCGCCATATTCGACATATTTGTCGCGCCGGAACGACACACAACCGCCCCCACCGCCACCCGAGCGGATATAGACTTTGGTGAGGTCAAGAAATTTCATAGCGCAACCATTCTAGGGGACGCATCAGCCGATAGCCGCAAGACACCAAAGGTGCAAGCCTTCTACGTCGGCACACCCCCTCAGAGCAGCTTTTGCGGGGCTTAACGTGCTACACCGCACAGGTCGGGCGCAGATCGCTGTGTTGTTTTCCCCCGCGTTCTGCCCCACCTACCCATCTGCATTCCCCCGAAAGGATATCTGATGCCCGCTATTTCCCTGTTTGCCCCCTACACCATGGGCCCGCACACGCTCGCCAACCGGATCGTGATGAACCCCATGACCCGCTGCCGCGCCGATGCTGGCGGCGTGCCCACGCCCATCATGGCAACCTACTACGCCCAGCGCGCCACCGCCGGTCTGATCATCACCGAAGGCGTCGCCCCCAGCGCCAACGGGCGCGGATATGCCCGCCAGCCGGGCCTGTGGAATGCCCCCCAAATCGCAGGCTGGAAGACCGTAACCGCCGCCGTGAAGGCCCAAGGCGGGGTGATCTTTGCCCAAGTGATGCACACCGGCCGTGTCAGCCACCCCGCGAATATGCCCGAAGGTGGCCGCATCATCGCCCCCAGCGCCTTGGCCTTGGCGGGCCAGATGTATTCTGACGCCGAAGGGATGCAGGATTATCCTGTGCCGTCCGAGATGACCCTTGCCGATATCGCCGCCACCAAGGCCGAATTTGTCACCGCCGCCAAAGACGCCATCGCCGCAGGCTTTGACGGGATCGAACTGCACGGGGCCAATGGCTACCTTTTGGAACAATTCCTCAGCCCCCACACCAACCAGCGCGCCGATGCTTACGGCGGATCAGTCGCCAACCGGATCAAGTTTGTGGTCGAGGTGGCGCGCGACGTGGCCGCGGCCATCGGCGGTGATAAGGTCGGCATCCGCCTGTCGCCCTATGGCATGGCATCGGGCATGACCCCCTATCCCGAGGTGGATGAAACCTATCTGGCCCTGACCAAAGCCCTGGCCGAGGCGGGGTTGGTCTATCTGCACATCGCCAACCACGCCGCGATGGGCAATCCGCCGATCCCTGCCGATTTCCTGAACGCCCTGCACACCGCATGGCCGCGCACCTTTTTCTTGGGGGGCAGCTTTGATCTGGCCTCTGGCCAAGCGGCGGTGGATGCGGGCGAAAGCGATCTGGTGGGCATCGGCCGCGCCTTTATCGCCAACCCCGATTTGGTGGCGCGGATGAAGGCTGGCCTGCCCTTGGCCGCAATGAACCCCGATGCGCTGTATTCGCACGGCCCTGCGGGCTACTGCGACTATCCCAACGCCTGACCGACACCCGCGCCCCGCCTGCTGCTGCGGGGCGCGTGTGTCGTACGAAAAAACTCAGATGTAATTGATAATATGGCACAAATAAAAAACACAACCATCTGTGACGATGATTGTGTCGATCTTCTTCATTTTGATGCTGCAACAAACAAGTACTGTTTAATATGACATCGTTCGTGTTGTTAGATCAGTCACCACAATTTTGAAAACCACTGTTCATGCACTCGCTTGCCATTCCTTGCGCTAATGCGATGTCATCTCTTGTCAGTTTCTTTGCCAAATCGTCACGAAGACCTGCATTCGACGAATTGGGCGCTTGTCCTGCTGCTGCGATGTTATACCACATGTGTGCACGAATATAATCTTGCCTAACACCCTCACCTCTTTCATACATAGAACCCAAAACTGCTTGATCTAACACACTTCCCTTTTCCGCCGCCAATCGAGTCCAATAGAACGATTGTGAATAATCTTGCACTACACCCTCCCCATTATAATAAATTATCCCCAATACGGACATAGCACTTCTATTACCTTGATGCGCTAAAATAGAACATTCTTTCAATGCTGTTTTATAGTCATGTGCTCCAATTGCTACTAAACATTTACCTTTATAGTCCTCTGCCAAGATCTGCGCATTCGCACCCGATACAACCATGATCAAAGTCGCTAATTGACCCAAAAATTTGATGAACTGCATGATCGACACTCCTGTGATGTGTTTGATCAATTATATGCTGAAACCGCTGACCCGTCAAACTAATGACTTTGCCCTCATTTTGAACTACTCGCCTTTCCCTGACCCTTGATCCTGGTCATCTCATCGCTGAAACGTTTCTTTGCCGCTGCGGCCTGTATGACGCGCTGCTGTACTTGTTGTGCGTCGATGACCTTCTGCCGTGCTTTTGCTACCTGATCCCTGTGATTTGTTGCTTCGATGAACCACCTTAAACTGATCATCTAACAGCGATCCTGCCTTATAGCTGTGATCAAATCGCGCTACACATGCCCCGTCACAGGAGCGCCGCAGATGCCCAACCACACCCCCAACCCCACCAAAGGCGTTCTCTTGGTCATGGGGGCCGTGTTCATCTTTGCCCTGTCTGATACAGTTACTAAGCATCTGGCGACGATCTACCCTGTCTCGATCGTGCTGTTGATGCGGTATCTGGTCAATGTGGTCTTGCTGCTGGCGATCTTGTTCCCCTCGCAAGGGGCGGCCTTTTGGCGCACCAAGCGCACGGCCCTTGTCACGGTGCGCGCGCTGACGCTGTGCGTGGCCTCGCTGACCATGGGCATGGCGCTGCGCGTGATGCCCGTGGCCGAGGCGGTGTCGATTGTCTACCTTGCCCCCTTTGCCGTCATGCTGCTGGCCATGCCTTTGCTGGGCGAAAGGGTCAATTGGGTGGGGTGGTTGGGCGCAGCTTTGGGCTTTACCGGCGTTTTCTTGATCGCCAGACCCGGGGGGATTTTGCCGCCCTTGGGCGTGGCCCTTTGCCTGCTGAACGCGGTCTGCGGCACGGCCTACAACCTGATGACCAAGGTTCTATCGCGCGGCGAAACCACCAATGCGCTTTTGTTCAATACGGCTTTTGTCGGGGCCATTGTCTTTGCGCTGCTGTCGATCGGGCAATGGCATGGCCCCATGCCGGAGGCCTTGGACCTTGGCCTGATGCTGCTTTTGGGCCTGCTGATGACCAGCGGCCATTTTCTGTTCACCGCCGCTTACCGCGAGGCCCCTGCGTCGACCGTGGCCCCCATCGGCTATATGCAGCTTTTCTGGTCGGGCGGTTTGGGCTGGCTGGTCTTTGGCCATGTGCCCGATGCGATCAGCTTGGCGGGCATGGGGCTGGTGGTGGTGGCGGGGGTGGCCATCGCCCTGCGCTCGCATTTTGACGGGCGCAGGGCGCGGGACTTGGCGGCCGTTTAACGCGCAACCAGATGGCCTTGGCCAATGTCGGTCAGGCGCAGCTTGACGGGGCCTTGGCCCAAGGGATGCACGGGGCTTGGCACCTCGCCGCTCAACCGCGCGGTCGAGGGGCGGATATGGGTCGGGTCGGGGATCGGCACCGCCTCGATCAGGCGCTGGGTGTAGGGGTGCTGGGGGTTGGTGAAAACTTGGGTGCGCGTGCCTGTCTCTACGATCTGGCCCAGATACATCACCGCGACACGGTCAGCGATATTCTCGACCACGGCCATGTCATGGCTGATAAACAGATAGGCCACGCCAAATTCGGCCTGCAACGCCCGCAACAGATCAAGCACCCGCGCCTGTACCGACACATCTAGGGCCGAGACACTTTCATCGGCAATCACCAGGTGCGGGTTCAGCGCCAAGGCCCGCGCGATGCAGATCCGCTGGCGCTGCCCGCCCGAGAATTCGTGCGGATAGCGGTCGATCTGGTCAGCAGACAGGCCAACGCGGTTGAACAATTCGCCCGCTTTGGTGCGGCGCGAAGCGGCATCGCCGATCCCGTGGATCAGCAAAGGCTCGCTGACCAGATCGCCCACCCGCATGCGCGGGTCAAGCGCTGCCATCGGGT
>CANFSY010000088.1 GCA_947449875.1 Paracoccaceae bacterium | reverse complement strand
GAAGACGGCAAAGGCGATGGCATAGTCTATGTCAGCGGGCAGGCCTGCGAAGTCGAAATTGGCATCTTCGATCAGATGATCGGGATTTAGGCGCGCCTTATCGGCCAGTTCTTCTTGATAGCCGCGCCGCATCAGGGCCCCTGACAGATCGGTGGCCCAGTAATGGTCGGGCAAAAGATAGGGCACCGCGCGGCAGCCTAGGCGCAGCGATCCGGCCCCGATGTCTAACAAACGGTGGTGCGGATCAAGACCAGCGGCGAGAAGCAGTTGCATCTGGACAAGCCCCGTCTCTTCCCACCGCCCGCCCACGATGTCGCGGTGGCGGCCTTGGGCCAAGGCTTGGTCGTAAAAGCCCAGCGCGTGGTAGGGAGAGATGGGGCGCATCAGGTGCAGGCGAGGTCGGCGATGGTCAGGCACAGTGTGGTGGCCACGGTCATGTCTTGCACCGACACCCATTCCAGCGGCCCGTGGATTTCTTGCATGCCGGTGAACAGATTTGGCGTGGGCAGGCCCATTTCGGTCAGCCGCGACCCGTCGGTGCCGCCGCGAATGGGGTTTGAGACGGGGTCTATCCCTAAGGTACGGCAGGCTTTTTGGGCCAATGTGACGGGGCGCATGTCGTTTTCCAGCCAGTAGCGCATGTTGCGGTATTGCGGGCGGATCGTCACCTCGACCGTTGCACGCGGTTCGCTGGCGGCGATATCGGCGCAAATCTGACGCAAGAGCGCGCCCTTTTCGGCCAGACCTTGGCGTTCAAAATCGCGCAGGATGAAGCGCAGCGTGGCTTCGGCGGCGGTGCCGGACATGTCGGTCAGATGGATAAACCCCTCGCGCTTTTCGGTGACTTCGGGGGTCATCGTGGTCAGGGGCAGGGCGGTGATCAGGCCTGCGGCCAGGTGCAACGCGTTGACCAGCTTGCCTTTTGCCCAACCGGGATGGGCCGAGACGCCCGTGATCTTGACCTGCGCGCCGTCGGCCGAGAAGCTTTCATATTCAATCTCGCCCACGCTGGACCCATCGAACGTATAGGCAAACTCGGCCCCGATATCGGCGGGCAGGCGCTTGTCAACGCCGCGCCCGATCTCTTCATCGGGGGTGAAGGCGAGGCGGATTTTGGGGTGTTTGAGATCAGGATGGGTCAGCATGTGGCGCGCGGCGGTCATCAAAATCGCCACACCCGCTTTGTCATCGCCGCCGAGCAGCGTGGTGCCGGATGCGGTGATGATCGTATGGCCCAGCTTCTTGCCCAGTTCGGCCGAGGTTTCGGGCGACAGGATCAAAGCCGGGGCATCGGGAAAGCTGATGGCCCCGCCGTTGTAGCCGCGGTGGACGCGGGGTTTGACACCGCTGGCCGCAAAGGCCGGGGCGGTGTCGACATGGGCCAGAAAGCCAAGGGTCGGGCCTTGGGCGGTGGCGGGGATGGTGGCCAGCACCACGCCGTAATCGGTAAGGGTGACATCGTGCGCCCCCATCGCGGTGAGTTCATCGCGCAGCAGAGTTAACATGCCAAACTGCGCTTGGGTCGAGGGGGCGGTGGGGCTGTCTTGGTCGCTTTGGCTGTCAATGGCCGCATAGCGCGTCAGGCGGGTTTCAAGTTCGGTGTCAAATTGAGTCATGGGGCCTCCGGATCGGGGCCAACTGTCGCGGGGGGGCGCGGGGAAGTCAACGGCGTGTAGGTTTTGGCGCGGGCAACGATTTTTCTGCGAAAAATCGGTTTGCTTGGCGACTGTTTGCGCCGAAGCGGCTGTCTTTACGGCAGGTTGGACGACACGATTTTTCGCAGAAAAATCGGCGCTGGACACAAGGCGCAGCGCCGATGGGTCAGGCTTAGGCCAGCGTCGGGTCGATGGCTTTGCACGCCGCCACAAGGCCTTTGACGGCATCGACCGATTTTTGGAACATGGCGGTCTCGTCCTCGGTCATCTGGATTTCGACCAGACGTTCCACCCCGCCTGCACCCAAAATCACCGGAACGCCGACATACATGCTTGTCAGGCCAAAGGCCCCGTCGACATAGGCCGCACAGGGCAGCAGGCGCTTTTGGTCTTTGAGATAAGCTTCGGCCATCTCGATGGCAGACGCGGCGGGGGCGTAAAAGGCCGAACCGGTTTTCAGCAGGCCCACAATCTCGGCCCCGCCATCGCGGGTGCGCTGGATAATGGCGTCAAGCTTGTCTTGTGTTGTCCAGCCCATCTTGACCAGATCGGGCAGGGGAATGCCTGCCACGGTGGAATAGCGCGCCAAAGGCACCATCGTGTCGCCGTGCCCGCCCAGAACAAAGGCCGTCACATCGCGCATCGAGACATTGAATTCAACACTCAGGAAGTGGCGGAAGCGGCCGGCATCCAGCACGCCTGCCATGCCCACCACCATGTGATGCGGCAGGCCCGAGAATTCGCGCAAGGCCCAAACCATGGCATCCAGCGGGTTGGTGATGCAGATCACAAAGGCCCCCGGTGCATGGGCCTTAAGACCTTCGCCAACAGCCTTCATGACTTTCAGGTTGATGCCCAACAGGTCATCGCGGCTCATCCCCGGTTTGCGCGGCACGCCTGCGGTGACGATGCACACATCGGCCCCTGCGATATCGGCATAGGAATTGGCCCCTTTGAGCGTGGCGTCAAACCCTTCGATCGGGCCAGATTGCGCGATGTCCAGCGCCTTGCCTTGTGGGATGCCTTCGGCGATGTCAAACAAGATGACGTCGCCCAATTCTTTCAGAGCAGCGAGATGGGCAAGCGTGCCCCCGATTTGCCCGGCGCCGATCAGCGCGATCTTCGGTCTGGCCATGTGCGAATCCCCTTTTGGGTTGCAAGCGGAAATGGATGGGCTTGGCATAATCCCAAATCTTCGCGCAGCACAAGAGTGCCGCAGCGCAGCATCGTTGTGCGGGATGGTCAGGCCGCGATGATTGCGCTAGCACGTCACAAAAGCGCGCTTGTCGCCAAGGCCGGCGGGCGTGCTGCCCCTGTGCGGGCTGTGGGCCAAGATGAAGGAGCGGGCAGGATGCAGGGCTGGGAATTTTGGACCGTCGCAGTGATTGCGGCCTTTTTGACCGGCGTCAGCAAGGGCGGTTTGCCTTTGGTGGGGGCTTTGGTGGTGCCCGTGATGTCGCTTGCGATTTCGCCCGTGGCGGCGGCGGGGTTGATGTTGCCGGTCTATGTGGTTTCAGACTGGTTCGGGCTTTATGCCTACCGCAAGGAATTTGACAAACGGGTGCTGGCGATTGCTTGCGCGGGCATGACCATCGGGGTCGGCGTCGGCTGGTCGATTGCGCATTACATCCCCGAGGATTGGGTGACAGCATTGGTCGGCACTATTGCTGTGGCCTTTTCGCTGAACACGTTGCTGCGCAAACCTGCCTCGGCCAGCCCGCAAAAAGCCACGCTGGGCAAGGGGATGGTTTGGTGCACCATTGCCGGGTTCACCAGCTTTGTCAGCCACACCGGCGGGCCGCCCTATCAGGTTTGGACCCTGCCCTTGGGGCTGCGCAAGGCGGTGTTTGCGGGCACCTCGACCATTGCATTTGCCTATATCAACGCCGTCAAACTGGTGCCTTATTACTTTTTGGGCCAGATCACGCTGAGCAGCCTAGAGACAGCGGCGGTCTTGATGCCGGTGGCTGCGGCCTCGGTTTACTTCGGGGTTTGGGCGGTGCGCCGTTTGCCCGAGGCGTTGTTCTTTCGCATCGTGACGTGGTCTTTGCTGGTGATCGGGGCGGATTTGATCGGGCGGGGTGTGACGGGGGTGGAACCGATCATGGCGCTGTTTGGGCTGTTTGCATAAGCCAAGCTTGGCCAAGCGGTTGGCTTTGGCCGAGCCCTGTCAGCAAGATCAGGCCCGCGATGCCCAACGACAGGGCGAAAAACTGAGGGTTCATGGTGGTTTGGCCCTTATGATTGGGGTGGCGGTGGCCCATGTGATCGCCAAAGGGCAAAGGCGCGGTTAAGGGCGCGTGCGGGAATTTCTGCGCTGCAGCAGATTGGGCTTGTGCGAAATATCAAATCCATGCCAATTGGCGCAAGATTATTGCTTGGTGATGTGATGAACAGCGCAACCCCCGTCCGCTCGATGCTGTATATTCCTGCCTCTAAGGGCAGGGCTTTGGAAAAGGCGGCGCGTTTGGCCGCAGATGCCATCATCTTCGATCTGGAAGATGCCGTAGCCCCCGAGGAAAAAATCGCCGCCCGCGACAGTTTGGCCGTGATGCTGGGCGAGATCGACTATGGCGGCAGGCTGCGCTTGGTGCGGATCAACGGGTTGGATACGCCGTGGGGGCGGGCGGATGCTTTGGCCTTTGCGGCCCATCGGGCGGTGGACGCTATCTTGGTGCCCAAGGTGAACAGTGCGGCCGATCTGGCGGCGGTGGGTGCATTGGTCGCTGATAAGCCGCTGTGGGCGATGATGGAAACGCCGCTGGGCGTGCTGAACGCCGCGCAGATTGCAGGATTTGAGTCTGTGCGCGGGTTGGTGATGGGCACCAACGACCTGACCAAGGATCTGGGCGCCGCGACGCGGGCTGACCGTGCGCCCTTGGCCGCAAGTCTGGGGCTGTGTGTCTTGGCGGCGCGCGCTTATGGGCGTTTGGTGGTTGACGGTGTGTTCAACGCTTTTCGCGATGGGGCAGGGTTGCAGGCAGAATGTGAGCAGGGCCGCGATTTGGGGTTTGATGGCAAATCGCTGATCCATCCCGATCAGGTCGCTACGGCCAACCGCGTCTTTGCCCCGTCGGCGGCAGAGCTTGATCTGGCACAGCGCCAGATTGCGGCGTTTCATGCCGCGCTGTCAAATGGGCAGGGCGTGGCGGTTGTGGATGGAAAGATCGTCGAGAACCTGCATATCCTGTCGGCACAGGCTTTGATCGCCAAAGCCCGCGCCATTGCAACCATAGAGGTGTAAGCATGTTCTCCTTGATCCTTGGGGTCCTCATCTGGGCCTATTCGCATTTGATGAAACGCATCACCCCCGCCTTTCGCGCCAAACTGGGCGATGGGGCGGGAAAGGGGGTGGCGACAGTGCTGTCGGTGCTGGCCCTGTATCTGATCATCACGGGCTACCGTGCGGCCGATGTGATCGTGCTCTGGTCGCCGCCCGACTTTTTGAAACATATCAACAATCTGTTGATGCTGATTGCCGTGATCTTGGTGTTCATGCAGGCCAATCGGGGTACGTTGCGCACCTATCTGCGCCACCCGATGCTGACGGCGGTCAAGACATGGGCCTTGGCGCATTTGCTGGTGAATGGGGATCTGGCCTCGATCATTCTGTTCGGGGGCATGACGGCTTGGGCGGTGGTGGATGTGATTTTCATCAATAAGATGGAAGCGCCTTGGCAGCGTCCGGCCAAGGGGCCGGTGTTGAATGATGTGATCTATGTCGTGATCTGCCTTGTGGTCTTTGTGGCCATTGCAGAACTGCACAAATGGCTTGGCTATCCGGTGCTGGGGTAAGCGATGAACCTGTATCGATTCTTAAGCGACGATGACACTGCGGCCTTTTGCCACAAAGTCTCGGCCGCGTTGTCAAAGGGGTGGGCGCTGCATGGGGCCCCCACCTATGCCTTTGATGCGGCGCGCGGGGTGATGCGCTGCGGGCAGGCGGTGGTGAAGGACGTGCCGGGGGACTATCACCCCGATCTGAAACTGGGTGAGCAATAGGGCGGGGCGCTGCAGCCCCCCCCCTCAACGCAGGCGATGCTATGAAGACCAATCCGGGCCGATTTTTCGAAGACTACCGCGTGGGCGAGGTGATCTTGCACGCCGTGCCGCGCACCTTGTCGGGGGGCGAGCGGGCTTTGTACCATGCGCTTTATCCCGCGCGGGGCGCTTTGCATTCTTCCGATGAGTTTGCGCGGGCTTGCGGGCTCGCGCAAAGCCCGATGGATGATTTGATCACCTTTCACACGGTCTTTGGCAAAACCGTGCCCGATATCAGCCTGAATGCGGTGGCCAATCTGGGCTACGCCGAGGGGCGCTGGCTGGCCCCTGTCTGGCCGGGCGATACGCTGCAGTCGCAAAGCACGGTGATCGGGGTCAAGCAAAACTCTAACGGGGCGTCGGGCGTGGTTTGGGTGCGCACGACGGGGGTGAACCAGCACGGGGTGGCGGTGCTGGACTATGTGCGCTGGGTGATGGTCAAAACCCGTGGGACAGGGCCTGCACCTGCGCCTGTGGTGCCACAGCTTGCACCCTCGGTGGCCGCAGAGGATCTGGTCATACCGCAGGGTCTGGACTTCACCCGCTACGATGTCACCCGTGCGGGCGAACCCCACCGCTGGGGCGATTATGCCGTGGGCGAATTGATCGACCATGTCGACGGGGTGACGATCGAAGAGGCCGAGCATATGTTGGCCACCCGCCTGTGGCAAAACACCGCCAAGGTGCATTTCGATGCGACCCAAAGGCCAGATGGCAAACGGCTGATTTACGGCGGCCATGTGATCAGTCTGGCGCGGGCTTTGTCATTCAACGGCTTGGCCAATGCGCAACTGATGGTGGCGCTGAACGGCGGGGCGCATGTGAACCCCTGTTTTGCGGGCGAGACATTGCGCGCGTGGTCGCAGGTGCTGGACAAGGCGGAAACGGCTGCCCCGGGCGTGGGGGCTATTCGTCTGCGCTTGGTGGCGACACGGCACGGCGCGGCCCCGTTTGATCTGCGCGACAGCGCGGGCAAATATAAGTCCGATGTCTTGCTGGATCTGGATTACTGGGCGTTGATGCCGCTATAAATCTGGGACAGGATTTGGGCAAATTCGGGGGGTCTGATGCGGCGCGGTTTACTGGCATTTTTCTGTGTGATCGGACTGATCGGGCCGGCTTGCGCCGATACGGTTTTCGAATTCCCCCAAGACCCCGACGAGGCTGACTTTATCACCAACGAGGTGATCGCCACCTTTTACCACGAATTGGGCCATGGTCTGATTGACGTGTTTCAGATGCCGGTTCTGGGCAAAGAAGAGGATGCCGCCGACACATTGTCGGTTTTGTTGATGCACGATATTTGGGACGAACCCTCGGCCTCGGCCATTTTGACGAGCGATGCGCTGACCTATGCCCTGCGGGCGGCAGATCCCGCCGCCGTGCCTGACCAAAGAGCCTATGCCGATGTGCATTCCTTGGACATCCAGCGGTATTACGCCGAGGTGTGCCTGTTTTACGGGGCCAATCCTGAAGAGCGCAAACAATTGGCGCTTGATCTGGAATTGCCCGACTACAAGTTAGACAGTTGCCCCGATGAATACCAATCTGCCCGCGCCTCTTGGGATGCGATGCTGGCCGATGCGGAACCGGGGCCCGATCGCTATGGATTGGTGATGGCCCCCGACCAAGAGGGGATTCCTTTGGCGGATGTGCTGGCGCAAGAGGTTGCCTCGATGAACGAGCATTTCGGCCTGCCCGAAGAAATCACCGTCAAAGTGGCCGATTGTGGCGAGGCGAACGCCTATTACACCGCTGACGACAAGACGATCACCCTGTGCAACGAATATGCGCAGGATCTGCAAGCCCTGTGGCAATCCCAAGCGCAGCCCTAACGTCGGCTCAGGCCCGCAACGATCACGACATTGGGAACGCAAAGCTGCGGTCGGTGTTGCTGTTTTTTGCTTTTATGCTAGGGTCATACATCTAGTGGCAATTTTGTGCCGCCTATCCCTTCTATGGTAAAGGATGCCATTTATGCGTCGCATTTTGCTTTCGTCTGTTGTGGTTCTTGCGCTGCCCGTCGGTTCTGCCGTGGCGGGGGGGCTGTCGGTGTCGGGCGGGGCTGCGCTCAGCTATGCGACGGGGGGCGACAGGGGCCAAAAGAGCGATGTGAACGGTCATGTCGAAGCAAGCACGGCCAATCTTTACTTTGGCGCTTCGGTTGACGGGTATAACGACAGCGCCAATGACGAGGTTGATCTGGATGTCGGCTATCGCAATGCCTTGGCCAGCGGTCTTGGTTATGATATGTCTTACACGCGCAACGTCTTTCCCAACGCCGGGGGCGATTGCTGCGGCGATCTTGGCCTGTCGCTAAGCCTTCCGATAGGTGACGCGCTGACAGCGACAGCCGAGTCCAATTATTATCCCGAAGACAAGACCACCGATGCCCATCTAACGGTCGATTTTGCCCTGTCCGACAAAATCACGCTGACAGGCAAAGGCGGGCGGGTTGGCAATATCGGGGCGGGCGACACCGGCGAATGGGAAGTGGCCGCGACCTATGCTTTGGGCCAAGACTCGGCCATGACGCTGCATTATTATGACAGTTCTGCCGAAAAGGGCTATCTCGGGCTGGACCTGACATGGGACACCGCGCTGCTGGGCGGCTAAGCCCTGACGCTGTGATCACAATTCCAAAAATTTTGCCTGTTAGCGCAAACGGCACCCCTCTGCCCCGATTACAGGGGTGACAGCGCGATTTTCGGCGCTATTTAGAAAGCTGTACTCTGCGTTGCAGCATTGCGGTGCAGAGGGATGGATTGAAAGGGAAAGGGCGCCCAATGGCCGAAGCAACGGGGTCTTCCAAACGGGTCGAACGGCCTTTGTCGCCGCACCTGCAAATTTACCGCATCCAGATGACCTCGGTGTCGTCGATTCTGACGCGCATCACCGGCCATGCTTTGATGGCGGGCGTGATCTTGGGCGTGTGGTGGCTGCTGGCGGCGGCAGTGTCAGAGCCGTATTTTGCGCTGGCCAATGCGGTGATGACATCGTGGTTTGGTAAACTGGTGATGACAGGGTCGCTTTGGGCGGTGTGGTATCATTATCTGGCAGGGCTGCGCCATGTGCTGTTTGACGCAAGGCTGGGGCTAGAGATCAAGACGGCTGAAATGCTGGGATGGGTCTGTATCCTAGGCTCGGTCGTTTTGACGGTTTTGACCATTGTGATCGTGTGAGGCTGTTATGCACTATATGACTGACCGCAAACGCGCCGTAGGCGCAGGGGCCGCCCACACGGGCACGCTGCAGCACTGGTTCATGACGGTTTCGGGCGTGGCCTTGGCCGTGATGCTGCCGGTGTGGCTGTATTTGTTCGGCGCGGCCATTGGCGGCACGCGCGACCAAGTGGTTGCGGCCTTTGCCAACCCCTTTACCGCCATCCTGACCGCCTTGGTGCTGGTGGTTTCCATGCGCCACTTTGCCAAAGGCTCTGCCGTCATGGTCGAAGACTATGCCCAGGGTGCCGCCCGCAAGGCTGGCTTGATCTTTGTTTCGTCGCTGGCCGCCGTGATTGCGACCACCGGGCTTTACGCCCTGATCCGCATCGCGTTGTGAGGTTAAAATGAACGCTTACGCCTATGAAGTGCATGATTATGACGTGGTGGTTGTGGGGGCCGGCGGCGCAGGCTTGCGCGCGACCTTGGGCATGGCCGAACAGGGCTTGCGCACGGCCTGCGTGACCAAGGTTTTCCCCACCCGCTCGCATACCGTGGCAGCACAGGGGGGGATTGCGGCCTCGCTGGGCAATATGGGGCCGGATTCGTGGCAGTGGCATATGTATGACACGGTCAAAGGGTCTGACTGGCTGGGCGATACCGATGCGATGGAATACCTTGCGCGTGAAGCGCCCAAAGCGGTGTACGAGCTGGAACATTACGGCGTGCCCTTTTCGCGCACCGAAGAGGGTAAGATCTACCAACGGCCCTTTGGCGGCCACACCACCGAATACGGCGAAGGCCCGCCCGTGCAGCGCACCTGTGCCGCGGCTGACCGCACAGGCCATGCCATTTTGCACACGCTTTACGGCCAAAGCCTGAAGAACAATGCCGAATTCTTCATCGAATACTTCGCCATTGACCTGATCATGA
The DNA here is from genome assembly GCA_947449875.1 of Paracoccaceae bacterium. Classification (GTDB taxonomy): domain Bacteria; phylum Pseudomonadota; class Alphaproteobacteria; order Rhodobacterales; family Rhodobacteraceae; genus Stagnihabitans. The sequence continues at coordinate 4,067 of CANFSY010000088.1, read as the reverse complement.
CCGATGGCCGCTGCACCGGTGTGGTGGCGTGGAAGCTGGACGATGGGACGATCCATGTGTTCAACGCCAAGATGGTGGTGCTGGCGACTGGCGGCTATGGCCGCGCCTATTTCAGCGCCACCTCGGCGCATACCTGCACCGGCGATGGCGGCGGCATGGTGGCGCGGGCGGGATTGCCGCTGCAGGATATGGAATTTGTGCAGTTTCACCCGACCGGAATTTACGGTTCGGGCTGCCTGATCACCGAAGGCGCGCGGGGCGAGGGCGGGTTCTTGACCAACTCGAACGGCGAACGCTTTATGGAGCGGTATGCGCCCCATTACAAAGACCTGGCCTCTCGCGATGTGGTCAGCCGTTGCATGACGATTGAAATCCGCGAAGGGCGCGGGGTGGGGCCGAACAAGGACCACATCCACCTGAACCTGTCGCACCTGCCCAAGGCCACGCTCGACCTGCGCCTGCCGGGCATTTCGGAATCGGCCCGGATCTTTGCAGGGGTTGACCTGACCAAGGAACCAATCCCCGTTCTGCCGACCGTGCATTACAACATGGGCGGCGTGCCGACCAACTACTGGGGCGAGGTGCTGAACCCCACCGCCGACACCCCCGATGCGATCTTCCCCGGTCTGATGGCCGTGGGTGAGGCGGGCTGTGCCTCGGTTCACGGGGCGAACCGGTTGGGGTCGAACTCGCTGATCGACCTTGTGGTCTTTGGCCGCGCCGCCGCCATCCGCGCGGGCGAGATTGTGAACCCCAAAGAAGCGGTTTCCCCCGTCAACAAGGCCGAAGTCGACCGCGCCCTGTCGCGCTTTGACGCGCTGCGCCATGCCAAGGGGGCCATTCCCACCGCCGATCTGCGGATGGAGATGCAAAAGACCATGCAGGCCGATGCCGCCGTTTTCCGCACCGACAAAACCTTGGCCGAAGGTGTGGCCAAGATGGAAGGTGTGGCGGGCAAGATGGCCGATATCAAAGTCACCGACCGCAGCTTGGTGTGGAATTCCGACCTGATGGAAACGCTGGAACTGACCAACCTGATGCCGAATGCCATGGCCACGATCGTCGCCGCCGAAGCGCGCAAAGAATCGCGCGGTGCCCATGCGCATGAGGACTATCCGAACCGCGATGACGTCACATGGCGCAAACACTCGCTGGCCTATGTCGACGGGGCCAAAGTGCGGATGGACTACCGCGCCGTGCATCTGGACCCGCTGACGACGGAAGCGCAGGGCGGCATTGACATGAAGAAGATCGCGCCGAAAGCGCGGGTGTATTGAAGAGTGTGCACCGCCTGTGGCCAAGGCCACGGGTGGGCAGGCTATCGATCCGTAAGGGGTAAGACATGAAGCGCTTTATCGTTTTGGGACTGTCGGTTTTGGCTTTGGCGGCCTGTAGCCCGCAAAAAGTGGTCGATTCTGTTGTGGCGCGCACCGCGGAAAGCGTGATTGCGCCCGTCACCGGGGCGGATGTGGCGCGCTGTGTCGTGGATCACGCCGAACCGGTCGAGCTAGAGGTTCTGGCCCGCGATGTCGGCGTGCGTGCGGGCACGCGCACCACGGCGATTATCCGGGGTATTCTGGATCGGCCCGATACGCAAACCTGCCTGTCGCGCGCGCATTTGACGGCCCCTGTCTTGCCATGAACCGTGTCGGGGTTGCCCTGTGTGCCTTGGGCCTTTTGGCCGCTTGTGGGCCTGTTTCTTTGGAACAGGCCGAAAAATCCTGTGTGGCTGACGCCCAACTGGCGCAGCATCCGCGCGGGTCTGTGGCTTTTGGCTTGGGGTCTGGCGGGCAATCGGGCGCCGAGATTTCGCTTGGTATTTCAAGCGATTATCTGATGCACCGCAACCCCGATGACGTTTATGCCGCTTGTGTTCACCAGCGTGCCGGCCAAGCGCCCACGCGCCCCTTCTCTGCCATGCCCGAATCGCGGATGTGATGGCGCACGATCTGAAAGGCTGAAAAATGGTCCAGTTCACTTTGCCCAAGAATTCCAAAGTCCGCACCGGCAAGACTTGGCCGAAGCCTGCGGGTAAGAACGTGCGCAAGTTCCAGATCTATCGGTGGAGTCCGGATGACGGCGAAAACCCGCGTGTTGATACCTATTTTGTCGATATGGACACCTGCGGCCCGATGGTTCTGGACGCGCTGATCAAGATCAAGAACGAGATTGACCCGACCCTGACCTTCCGCCGGTCCTGCCGCGAGGGGATTTGCGGGTCTTGCGCGATGAACATCGGCGGGATCAACACCTTGGCCTGTATCTACGGCCTTGATGAGGTGCGCGGCGATGTGAAGATTTACCCGCTGCCCCATATGCCCGTGGTCAAAGACCTGATCCCTGACCTGACGCATTTTTATGCCCAGCACGCCTCGATCATGCCGTGGCTGGAAACCAAAACCAACGCGCCTGCCAAAGAATGGCGGCAGTCGATTGACGACCGTGCCAAGCTGGACGGGGTCTATGAATGCGTGATGTGCGCGTGCTGCTCGACCTCGTGCCCAAGCTATTGGTGGAACAGCGACAAATACCTTGGCCCTGCCGCCCTGTTGCACGCCTACCGCTGGGTCGTCGACAGCCGCGATGAAGCGACGGGCGAGCGGTTGGATGCTTTGGAAGACCCGTTCAAGCTGTACCGCTGCCACACGATCATGAACTGCACCAAGACCTGCCCCAAGGGCTTGAATCCGGCCAAAGCGATTGCCGAGATCAAGCATATGATGGTCGATCGGGTGGTGTGACCTGCGGGCGGGGATGCCTGCCGTTTGACAAGAGGCCGCGATGAAGCTTGACACCCCCGCGCACAGCGCCCCCGCAGATGCCGCAGCGGCAAAAGCCGTGGCCCCTGTGATCTGCTATCCGGTCGAGGGCCTTGCCCGCCCCGACCTTGCGCCGTTTCACGCAGCGCGGGCGGGGTGGCGGCGGGTCAGCGAAACCCTTGTCCCCCCGCGTGAGGCGCGGTGTTTTGATGTTCCCGCAGGGCATTTCTTTCGCATCACCAGCGTGCAAGGCCCCCAAGTCGGGGATTTGAACCTGTGGGCGGCAGGCGATTTAGCCGAGCGGTTCTTTTCAGGCAAAACCCGTGCATTGCACGGAACGCACCTGTCTTCAGGCGATCGGATGTGGTCGTGCCTGCCCTATCTGCGCCCCATGGCGCTGATCACGGATGACAGTTTGGATTGGTACGGCTTTGATGATTTTGGCGGATCGGTGCATGATGTGATCGGCACGCGCTGCGACCCTTACACGCACAATCTGCTGGGCGGCGGGCAGTATCACCATTGCTGCCATTCCAACCTGTCGCGTGCTGTGGCCGACCGCTTTGGCCTGCCTTTGCCTGCGGCGGAATTTGCGGTGCATGATGTGCTGAATGTGTTCATGTGCACCGGCTTTACCCGCGACACGGGCCAGTATTTCATGAAAGCCAGCCCCGTGCGCCCCGGTGATTATCTGGAATTCTTTGCCGAGATAGATCTGGTGGGCGGCCTGTCGGCTTGCCCGGGGGGGGATTGTTCAACCTTGCATTCGTCAGACCAAGCCACCTGCCATCCGCTGCTGGTGGAAGTCTTTGCGCCCTTGGCGCTGCCTATGGGCTGGGCGCCGCCGCTGGCCAATGGGTATGACCGCACGCACGGGCGTTAAGCGGGGGAGGGTTCGATATCCGGCGGGCCAAAGCGGGCTGACATGCGCTCAACAATCTGGTCGCGGGCTTGGCGATAGGCCGAAAGCTTCGCATCGCGGCTTTCGCCAAGGCCTGTGGGGTCAAGGATCGGCCAATATTCCACGCTCAGATGATAGTGTCGCGTCAATTCCAGCGCCAAGCGTTGGCTGGCGGGCGACAGGGCGATGACCACATCATACTGCCCCAGATCATCGCCCCAAGCCTGCATCTCTTGAAACGAGCGGGATCGGTGGCGGGCCAGTTCCACACCCATTTCCTGACACACGGCGATGGAAAAACCGTCAATCTCCATATCGTTTTTCACGCCAGCCGATTGCACGTAAACCTTCTGGCCGTAGAACTTTTTCATAATCCCTTCGGCCATGGGCGAGCGCACAGCATTGTG
>CANFSY010000087.1 GCA_947449875.1 Paracoccaceae bacterium | reverse complement strand
CGTCTGGTCGGCATGCGCGTTGAGAAACGCATTCAACGCGGCCTCGACCGCCTGAGCGATCAGATCACGCGCCCCTTGGCGCAGTAAATCCGTCAGCGGGTCGGGCGAAAATCCGTCTGGCGTAAGAAACGCGACAACCGTATCCTTCTTCATGTGGCATATCCTTTTCTCTGCGAGACCTGCAGCGTGTGAACGACGCCTTGATATGCCACCCAATCCCCCCTCACCAACTTTCAGCTATAGCTCTCGTCCGTGACCTGACGACGCGAAAGCCTACGTGTCTGCGCGATCCGTACCGCGTATTTGTGAAATTCATCCGTCTTGCCTGTGCCCTTGGTCCGTCTCCTTTGCAGCACATTACGGGATCAAAAGAGCGGCACCAAACTCGGCTCAGGACACGACGGCATTGATCTCGACCAAAGTATCCCCCTCGGGGTCCAGCGTCACCTAGCAGTCTGAAAGATCAAAGAAACCCATTTCTGCCAATCCATTTGGTTCGTGTCAGGTTCGGCGCATCACTCTTAAGGCGCAGCCGTAGAAATGGAACAAGGGGTACGATTTCGCACCTAATCTATCAATCAGCAAATAGGTTAGGTGAGAATATTACAGCACTCTTACTTTCCTTTTCGATTTAGGGCTGCAACCCTTACTATTTGTTGGCCAAGAATTGCGGCACTCATTTTCCATGAAGGCATCGATTTAGTTTTAACGTGCAATTTAGATGGACCGATCGCTTCCAGAATGCCGCATGCAATGCCGGCTTCGCTGGGATCAATATAAATACAGCTTTCATCGCCTGCCTCACGCAGTTCAAGGCTATCTGTAGCGACAACTCTTGCCCCGCAGGCCAAAGCTTCGCGGACAGGCATCCCGAAACCCTCATAGAGCGATGGAAACACGAAGGCATCGGCCCTTGAGTAAAGTGAAGAAAGAACTTTCCTATCAACATATCCAAGCGCCAGAACAGCGCCATCACTTTTCGCAATCAACTTGTTGACTGCCGCACTGCAAGATCCCGGCCCGCCGGCAAGAACAAGCCGATGAAGTGGCAGATCGCCATTTTCCTTCATTTTCAAGAATGTCTCGACAAGGAGTGTAATATTTTTTCTGGGTTCGCACGTTGCAATGTTGAACAGGTAGGGTCCATCTATTCCGAGCTCCGAGAGCACTAAGTCAGCCGTTTGTGACGATGGGCGTTCAAAAGCTTGATCAACACCGGGCGATACAATCACCGCATCCCGACCAAACACGGCTCGAATTTTACGCCGCGTCCCTTCAGAAATCGTCAGAACCACATCAGCCCGTTTCGCATCACGGGCAGCAAATATGTGGTGAGCGATGCGATGAAGCGGCGAAAAAGACTGCGGAGAGACCTTGGTTGCGAAATCATGAACGGTCACCAAGGTTCCGATGCTCACAGGTAGTTTTGGCAGAAACGAATAGGGGCTCCAAAACACATCAATACCATCTGACACACACATCGAACCTAAAACAAACTTGCTCCAGGCGACCGGAGAAAGGTGTTTCCAACCTCCTTGGCGAAACTGCCAGCGTCCGGAGGGAGCGGGAAAAGACTTTTTGACCTGGCTATAAACTGTAAAGCGTGCGTGAGGCAGACAATCGTCTAACTCTGCACACAGCCGCATAGCGTATAGGGAATGGCCACGGGGGGTTGATGAAAAAATACTTCCATCAATGCCAATGTGAAACTCGTTAGGTTTGCTCATACGGTCCGCTATTCACGCTATAGTTAGATGTTGGGCGTTGAGACAATTCTAAAACAATTTGCCAGACCATCACGCTAATCCGTCCTAACTTCCCCGCGGCGCGTTCTAGAGCTGGGGCGAAATTGGACAAGCCACGCAGTTCATGTCTGGATAGAGTGCTCAAAAAAGGCAGATGGCGGTCAGGTGCCTCGGTTTATCTCAACACATTCTGAATGTTTTCTATGTAGTTTCTGCCTCGATTACGCCGCCGCTTACGTCGTCCGGTGGCTCGATCAAGCCTGATCGGGGGGCTTTCGTCAAGGGGTGAATACGAGCGGCGGGTAAAAGCCCGATCCTTATCCAAGCAGATGAGCAGCGACCCGCCTTTGGTCATATAGGACTTGTCGCCGGTCCAAGCGTTCTGCGAAAGCAGGCAGTTTGGGGCTGTCTAATGCGACCATCCACCCTGTCGATTCAATATGTAAACCGTCCGGACCCTGAGTTGTGCAACAATACCAGTTCGCAGCGTCTGCCGAACACCAAATATCATGCAGTCGCCACGCGCGTTAAGCCATTTCCGGATGATGATGTCCAGGCGGGCTGTCATCACCCCAACCGAGACCACAGCTCAGTCGTGTCATTTGTGGGTTTTTGCTCAATCGAGTGCCCAACACCTGGAAAAACCTCCACGGGGGCGCCCCAAATTCAACGCACCAAGCGACAGCGACGCCTTCGTTCCCTTAGCTTGACAAGAGAATTGACCAAATGTCATTGAAGAAGGCGGCGTCCACACTCAAGCTATAAGTGTCAGCGTCGGTCTCATGAAAGCTTGTTGATCGGCACGATTCGTTCTGCATCCTTGCGAAATGCCTCCAACCATGAATCAAGTCGAGTGCCGCTATTGAAGAAACCAAAAGAGTAGGACAAACCTAATCCGCGCCTCTTGCGGTGGATGAAGGATTGTTACATTCTAAAGCCCGAATTGATCAGAAGCCGCTGTATCAACCCTCGGAATGTGACAAATATGCTCCTCAAATCAGCCAAACTCTATATCGCGAGCAGATGATGCCAGAGCTTAACAATGGTCGGAAAAGAATATTGGTGACAGGGGGGGCGGGCTTTCTTGGATCACATCTCATTGATAAACTTATGGAACAGGGCCACGAGGTAATTTGTGCTGACAATCTTTTCACAGGCACTTTGGAAAATTTAGAACATTTAAGTGAAAATCCACTTTTCACATTTTTGCATCATGATATTACAAATCCACTTGATGTGGAAGTTGATGAAATCTACAATTTAGCATGTCCAGCTTCGCCGGTTTATTATCAGTATGATCCAATTCACACGATGAAAACATCGGTGATTGGGGCAATCAATATGTTGGGTTTGGCCAAGCGGTTAGGTTGTAAGATATTTCAAGCCTCAACCAGTGAAGTTTACGGCGACCCACTGCTGCACCCTCAAACGGAAAGCTATTGGGGCAACGTAAATCCTGTCGGCATTAGATCATGCTATGATGAAGGTAAACGAGGTGCCGAAACTCTCTTTTTCGATTATCATAGACAGCATAATATAAAAATTAAAGTGGCTAGGATATTCAACACCTACGGTCCGCGCATGCAACCTTCGGACGGGCGAGTTGTTTCGAATTTTATCGTTCAAGCACTCTGCGGTCAGCCAATTACAATTTATGGCGACGGCAGGCAATCGCGGAGTTTTTGCTTTGTCGATGATCTTATAGCAGGGATATTAAAATTGATGGCAACAGATGCATCTGTGATCGGACCTGTAAACATCGGAAATCCGGTTGAGTTTGAAATGCAGGAACTTGCACATAAAATATTGTTATTAACAAATTCCGATTCTGAAGTTGTGACGCTTCCGGGGCCAGCAGACGACCCAAGACAACGGAGGCCAGATATTGCGTTGGCAAAATCTGTTCTAAATTGGGAGGCCGAAATTCAGTTAGAAGAGGGCCTCATTAGAACTATAGAATACTTTAAGGTAAAACTAAAGCGTCAAGGGTTAAACGGGTAGCTTTCAACAGGTCAGAGCATTTTAAGAGGTTGGGTTTAAAAGGAAATGAACTGTTAGAGCAAGTTGCGGTTAATTGATCAATATGGGATGTTTAGCGTAATGGCGGCATAGACGCGCAGTGAGCCGCCCCAAGTTTACCGAAGACCAGTTCGTCCGTTTTGCGCGACCATATCGAGCTCTTTGATCCGGGCACAGTCGCTTTCTTCGGCCTCAGCGGGTGCGATGTTTCCGATAGGTTCCAGCAGGCGTCGGCTAATGAACCATTCTACCCATTTGCGGGTTTTCAATTCGACCTCCTTCGTTTTGTTGAAGAATTGCGCCGCCTGATGATCTCAGTTTTATATAAACCATTGATTGTTGAGACCAAAGCGTTGTCATACGCGTCGCCAAGGCTGCCGACAAACGGTTCAATGCCCGTTTTCCCCAAACACCCGGTGTTTCCCATTTAGACGTATTGCCCGCCACCGTCGCTGTGATGGATAAGCCCGCTTCAATAAAGCGGGCGTTTGGTTTAGAGCGACTGTGTAAGGGCATTCAGAACGAAGTCGGTCTCGGCGGATCGCGAAGCTTTCGAACCAGCAATGCAGTGTGCGCAAGTAATCCGTTAGAGGATCCGATAAAATCCGTCTGGCGTGCGAGATGTAACAACCGTCTCTTTCGTCATGTGGCGTCCATTTTTTCTATGAAACCCGCGGCGCATCAACACCGCCTTGACATGCCGCCCAATCCCGCCGTCACCAACTTTGAGCCATGCCTTGCCACTGAACCTGTAAAATCTCTTAGGGTCAGGACCCATAAATCTGATTGATCAACGGCTGACGACGTGGGTCAATTCCCCAAAGTTGGGAGGCATGATGAGCGATCTTTACAGGTTGTCTGAGGCACAAGTTGAACGTCCGCGCCCGTATTTTCCAAAGTTGCGCGGTGCGCCCGATGTCGATAACCATCGGTTGCTACGTGAGATAATATTCATACAACGCAATGGGTTGATGTGGCCGCACGCGCCTTTAGCCTAGGGTCCGGCCAAGACGCTGTCTAACCGGTAGAAGGGGTAGAGCCGGAATGGTATGTTTGCCGCGATCATGACCGAACTGGCTGCGTCAGCGCAGGACACGGGGATAGTGATGGTCGACGCGACGCACGCGAAGGCGCGCTGGACGGCATTGAGCCGAGTGTTTAAAAAGGGGGGGGCGTCTGATCGGTCGCACCAAGGGCGGATTGACCTCGAGGTTGTATGTCTTGGGCGATTCGAAGGGCCGCCCGATCCGGATGTTCCTGTCGGCAGGCCAGGCCTTGGATTACATCGGCGCGCGGGCTCTGCTGTCCTTGACCCCGCAAGCCGCCGCCCTGCTTGGCGGCCGTGGATACGACGCTGACTGGTTCCGCCGTGCCCTGAGTGACATGTGGATTTCGCCGTGCATCCCGTCCTGCCGCAGTCGGAAGGAAGCTACCCCGCATGACGCCGACCTCTCCCGACACCGCCATAAGATAAAAAACATCTTCCCCCGAACGAAAGCTTGGCGGCGCATCGCAACCAGATACGACCGGTGCCCGATCTTGTTCCTCGGCGCCTGTGCGCTGGCAGCAACGGTCATTTACGAGTTATGAGGCTGGAACCCCGGTCTCACAATCCAGCATACACCAGTAATACTTTCGGGCAATCATCGGGTTCATTTTCACTTGAACGACGCCCCGATGCAAAGGGTTTTGACATGTTTTGAAAATAATCGGCGCCGGCACCCAATCCTGACGATTGGCCACAGCATTTGCGGCGAGGAATTTTCAGCATCGGCTCGCTACGACGTCTTTGGATCAGGGAAGGCTTCCTGCTTTTCGGATCTGCGCGATCAGTGCTACTTCTGCCCCCATACATGCCTGAAGCGGGTGGCCAGAACCACGAACCTGCCTCGTCAACCACCCGTCTTAGATTTGCTGCGCTTGTCGCCGATTGTATAAATCGCCGCCGCTGCCACCACCACGCAGCCTTCGATCAAGCCCTGCCAGTTGGCCCCAAGGTTGAGGATGTTGAAGCCATTGGTCAGGCTGTACAACAGCAAGGCCCCCGCCAAGGTCTTGATCACGCTGCCCGCGCCGCCAAACAGCGATGTACCCCCCAAGATGGCGGCGGCGATCACTGTCAGTTCAGCCCCTTGAAGGCCCGAAGGGTTCATTGACCGCAGGCGGCTGGCGAATAAAATGCCCGCGAAACCCGCGGTCATCGAGCAGAACACAAAGGCCAGCAGTCGGTATTTGGTGACATTGATGCCAGATAGGCGGGCCGCTTCGGCGTTGCCGCCAACGGCATAGACCCGCCGTCCGATTTTCGTGAAGCTTAGGGTGAACCACACGGCCGCGGTGAAAATCGCCATGTACAGCACGGGGTTGCGGATGGGCAGTTCGCCGCCGGACCCCCAACACAGCAACAGCAACACAAGGCCACCCCCCACGTACCCCACGACAGCGGGGCGCAGCCTTTGACCTGCGGTTGCGCCGCGAAGGCCGATATAGGCCCCATAGGCCAGCATTACAAAGCCCGCGATCAGGATTGCCCAAAAGCCCTCGTGGCGACCGCCCTCGAACGCTTTCATAACGTCTGTCACCTCGGGCACGGTCACCGATACCGAACGGCCGTCGGTGTACAGCAAGATCAAGCCGCGCACGGCCGTCATGGTGCCAAGGGTCACGATAAAGGCATTGATGCCAACAAACACCACAATGGCCCCGTTCAGCAGGCCCAACAGCATGGCCGCCCCCATCGCCATCCCCGCTGCAGGCCAAAAGCCCAGCGTGGCGGCATTGCCCACCAGAACCACCGCCGAAAAGGCCGCAACGGACGCCACCGACAGATCGAAATTGCCGCTGATCAGCACAACTGTCATCGCCACAGCCATCATGCCGATCAGCGAGGTTTGGTAGATGACGTTCGACAGGTTCTGAATGCTTAGGTAATTGTCTTGCCCGATATAGGCCGTCACCCCCGCCAGCGTGGCGATCAGCAGGGCCAGCGCGTAATAAACGCCCATCTCTTGCAGCCCAAGCACTTTGCGCCAATTCGGCTGCACCGTTTCGCTTGGCGGCTTTGGCACTTGCGACAGGTCGATGCCTTGATGTTTGACCGCGCTCATTCGTTTCTCCCGCCGATAAAATGTGGGGGCGTCGCAGGCACCGCATCTGCGCCGCCATGACCGCCTGCCAGCAACAACAAATCATGTTCTGATGTTTCGTCAGCCGATCGTTCGGCAATGCAGCGGCCATCGCGCATCACCAAGATTCGGTCGCACACCGCCAACAGTTCTTCGAATTCGGATGACACAATGATGACCGAACGTCCCTCGTCTGCCAATTGGCGCACCAGTCGCAAGATGTCGGCCTTGGCCCCCACGTCGATGCCGGCTGTTGGTTCATCCAGCAAGAACAGTTTGACATCGCTAAAGAACCAGCGCGCGATGGTGACCTTTTGCGCGTTGCCACCGCTAAGGTCTGTCACCAGAATGTCGGGCGAGCTGGCCTTGATCGCCAGCGCTCTGATCGCCGTCCAGCCTCGGGCACGTTCTAGCTTTTGCGACAAGACGCCGCCAGAGGTTGTGATCCCGTCCAGCGCGGGAAGGGTGACATTGCGCCAGATTTCAAAGTCAGGGATGATCCCCTGCCGGTTGCGGTCTTCGGGCACAAGCCCGATGCCTGCGGCCACGGCGGCCCCGGTTGAGCGGCCAAAGCTCTTGCCGTCTAGCAACACCTCTCCGGTCGCAGAGGTATCGGCACGGTAGAAGGCGTGCAGCACCTCGCTGCGGCCTGACCCTAAAAGGCCCGCAAGGCCCACCACTTCCCCCGGTGCAACGCTTAGCGACATCGGGTGCAAGCGGCCCGGCGAGGCGAGGTTTTTCAGCGTCAGGCGTGGCACGGCCCCGCCTGCTGCGGGGGTGGCATGGTGGCGGGGTGCGTGTTCCAAGGCGGCCACGTGCTTGCCCACAATCGCCTCGGCGATCAGGCTTTCGTTCAGGTCTGCGGTTTTGGCTGTCATAACAACCACGCCGTCACGCAGAACGGTGACCTGATCGGTCAGCGCCATCACCTCATCCAAGAAGTGCGACACGAAAAGTACGGCCTTTCCTTCAACCTTGGAAAGCTGCTTCACAGCGGAGTAAACCAGTTCGCGCTCGTCCAGCGCCAGCGAGGCTGTCGGTTCATCCAGCACAATCAAATCGGCACCGGTGCCGAATGCTTGAAAAATGGCGACCATCTGGCGTTGGCCGATGGAAAGATCGCTGACCGCTAGGTCAGGGTTCAGCCAATAGCCCATGCGCTGGCACAAACCGTCAAACCGCTTGCGCATCGCGGCTGATCCGCGCCACAGCCCGTCATCGTCTAGAAAGATGTTCTCAAGAATAGACAGCGTGGGCACCAGCGGGATGTGTTGATGCACCGTCGCAACACCCATCCTATTGGCCGCTTTCGGGCTGTCCCAGCGCACCGATGTGCCGCGCCAAACAATGTCGCCCTTAGAGGCCGCATAGGCCCCCGACAAGATCTTGATCAGCGTCGACTTGCCCGCCCCGTTCGCCCCCAAAAGCCCATGCACTCGCCCCGGCGCGATGTCCAAGTTCACCCCGCGCAGGGCCTTTGTTCCGTTGGCAAAGGTCTTTTCGACCCCTTGCAATTGCATGATCGGCGGCTGGGCCTGCATCGGTTGTTCCACATCATGACGGGTTTGCCCCAAGGCCGCGGTCTGGCGATCTTTGGGGCGTCAAGGTGCAACGGCGCCCCAAAGAGCGCCGTTGCGTCACGTTAAAGCCGTCAGGCTTGGCTTACCACTGCGGGCAGCTGTCGACGTTGTCTTTGGTCAGGGCAACCATGTCATAGGTGACATATTGGCCCTTCTTGGCATTCGCCGGATCTTTGGCCGCTTCGGCAAGGGTTTCTGCCGACAGTTTGCCGATCAAACCCGGCTGCGTGCAGACCGAGGCGACAATCTCGCCCGCCTTGATGGCGTTGGCCCCCAAGGCAGAGCCGCCGCCGGTGGCAATCAGCATCGCTTTGGACCCAGCCGCCGCAATCGCCTTGGCACAGCCAAGGGCCATGTCGTCGGCGTGGCTGAAGATCATGTCCAGATCGGGGTTGGCGGTCAAAGCGTTCGCGCAGATGGTTTCGCCCGAATCCGGTGTCCAGTCAGAGGGTTGCGAGGAGACGATTTTATAGTTGATCCCGCCCTCCTTCAGCGCGGCTTCAAAGCCGTCTTGGCGCTGCTTGACCACGGCAAAGCCCGGCGCGCCTTCGACCACGGCGATCTTCACTTCGCGGTCTTTCGGCAGCACGCCTGCGGCATAAACACCTGCCACGTGGCCTGCGTTCACGTCTTGGGTCGACACCAGCGCGTTCAGGCCCGGATAGGCGTAATCGACGGCGTTCACATTGGGGTCGCCCACGGGCACAGCACTGGCCACAACCGGAACGCCTGCTTCGGCAATCTTGTCGACCAGCGCCATAATGGCGACCGAGTCATTGGGCATCAGTGCGATACCGGCAACGCCTTGGGCAAGCAGGTCGTCGATCTGGTTGGCTTGGGTATCCATGCCCATTTTCGAGTCAAGGATGATGGCCTTATCGCCAGCCGCTTCGACGGCAGCCGTGAACCCATCCGCCAAAACCACGTCATAGGGGAAGGCCATGCTGTTGACGATCATGCCGTAGGTCTTGCCCTCTGCCATGGCTTGGCCGGCGAAAATGGCGGTGGACAGCAACGCGCCCGCAAGCACCTTAGCCGTGACATTCTTTGCGAATTTCATTGTTCTCTCCCTGTGTTTGCGGCCTCCCCCTTGGGGTTCGGCCGCCCTCCCTTGTGTAGCGTAGTCCTGCGATGGCGCTGCTACTTTACGCCATCCGCTGATCCTCGTTATAACTGCGCCTTATACCGCTGACCTTTGCGCAGCCCTCGATGACCTCAACCGGCTGGCCTGCGCTTTTCTTGGCCACCCAATTATGTTCCGCGCTCAAGGCCATGGTGGGTGTCAACGGGTTGGCGACCTTGGGTGCGGGTTTGCAAACGCTATCACCCTGCCGTCACGGCAAAAGCCGTGTAGTTTGCAAACCACTTTCTCAATTCGTGCAAAGCGTGGGGGGTGGGCACTGCCCGCAAAGGCGTTCGCCGTCGCTGGGCGTTGATATGGCCGCTGTTTGCCGTCACTCTGGCGCTGAAGAACTCTTGCCAAAGGCCGCCTCATGCCAAAACCGCCCACCGCCTTTGATCTGCGCCCCGATTGGCTGGCGCTGCACGATGAAGCGGCACTTGATCCAACCCAACCGGTGATCGACAGCCACCATCACCTGTATCAGCGCCCCGCCCTGCGGTATTTGCTGGACGAGTACCTAGCTGACCTGACCTGTGGCCACGATATTCGCGCCACTGTCGCCGTCCAAGCCCGCGCCATGCTGCGGGCTGACGGGCCGCCCGAGATGGCATCCTTGGGTGAGACAGAGTTTCTAAACGGCCAAGCGGCGATGAGTGCGAGCGGGATTTACGGGCCTGTTCGCGTGGCGGCGGCCATTATCGGCCATGTGGATCTGACCTTGGGCGACCGTGTGCGCCCGCTGTTGGAACAGCATATGGCGGCCTCAGGGCGGCTGCGGGGCATTCGCCAGCCCTTGGCATGGGATGCGGATGCGTCTTTGCTAAACCCTGCCTATGGCACCTTTGAAGGACTGGCCGAAAGTGCCGCCTTTGCCCAAGGTTTGGGCGTGCTGCAAGATTTGGGGCTGTCGTTTGAAATCTGGGCCTTTTACCCGCAGCTTGCCCAGTTGGCCAAACTGGCGCGGGCCTTTCCTAACCTGCCCATCGTCGTCAACCATCTGGGCGGGGTGATACGGGCTGGCGCGCACACGGGGCGCGACATTTTTGATCCGTGGCGGCAGGGATTGGCAGCACTGGCCGCTTGCCCGAATGTCAGCGTGAAGCTGTCGGGGCTGGGAATGCGGCTTTCGGGGTTTGGCTTTGACGACGGCCCATCGCCGCCCACGTCCGCCGATCTGGCCGCTGTCTGGCGGCCATGGATGATGACCGCGCTAGACCTGTTTGGGCCCCACCGCTGCATGTGGGGCAGCAATTTTCCGGTGGATAAGGGCAGTTACAGCTACGGCGTCGGGCTGAACGCTATGAAACGGCTGCTGGCGGGGGCGAGTGATGCGGAACGGCAGGATGTGTTGTGGCGCACGGCCAGCGCGCATTATAACATAAAGTTATAAACTGCTTGACGGCCCTGCGCCGCGATGGCGGGTATCTTTGCAGAATTTCGGGCTAATGTTTCTTGGCCAAACAGGACGTGAGCTGACTAAACCCGCTAAAGTCGTGTCTATCTTCCTGTTTCCCGCAAAGATTAGCCGCATACTCTGCAAAAAATCCTGTTGCACTTTTGCACATCTTGCAGATAATTCCTCCAAAAACCAAACCTTGGGAGGGGTGCGCATGGACGAGATGCTAACAAACCGTGCATTCTTGCAGGTCGTCGACAGCGGCAGTTTTTCCGCCGCCGCCGCCGAAATAGGGGTTTCGGTCGCCACGGTCGCGCGGCAAGTCAACAGCCTTGAAGCGCGCCTTGGCGTGCAACTGCTGCACCGCACCACGCGCACGCTGTCGCTGACTGAACCCGGCACCCATTATTGCAGCCGCATCCGCGAGGTGTTGCGCATCTATGACGGCGTGAAGCGCGAGGTCGCTTCGTATCAAAAAGACGTCAAAGGCCTGCTGCGCGTGCACTTGCGCCATTCGGTCGGCAATCAGATCATCGTGCCCGCCTTGCCAAGTTTCTTGGAAAAACACCCCAATATCAAACTTGATGTGACCCTGACCGATGCGCGTGAGGATCTGGTGGCCCAAGGGGTAGATGTGGCCGTCTGGCTGGGCAATCTGGAAGATTCCAGCCTGATCGCCCGCCGCCTGACACCGGGCAAGCGGCTGGTCTGTTGCAGCCCCGCTTACGCCGCCAAACATGGGCTTCCCGAACACCCAAGTGATTTAAGCCAGCACAATTGCATCGTGTACCGCGCGAAAAGCTACGACAGTTCGTGGCGGTTCACCAAAGACGGCACCACCATCTCGGTCGGGGTATCGGGCAATCTAGAGTCTGAAAGCTCGGCTGTGCTGATGACCTCGGCGCTCAACGGTCTGGGGTTTGTCATGCTGCAAGAGGCTGTGGTGCGCAACGCGATTGAAACGGGGGCCTTGGTGAATGTCTTTTCAGATTATCAAACCAGCTCGACTGATGCCGATATTGCCCTGTATGCCGTCTATCCGGGGTCAAAGCAAACCTCGCCCAAGAACCGCGCCTTCATTGATTTTCTGGTGCGCTTGTTCAAAAGCTACTGAGCGTCACACCCGAACCCTGCGTTCGGCGATGGTCTTGGCGACCGTATAGCACTGGTGCATTTCAGGCCCGCCTTCGCGCCCGATGCCGCTTTCACGGTAGCCGCCAAAGGGCGCATCGGCCCCCGGGCTGGTGAAACAGTTGAGTGCAATCGAACCGGCCTGCAGCTCATGCGTCAGATGGTCAGCCGTTGCCATGTCATTGGTAAACACAAACCCCGCCAGCCCCATGGGCAGGCTGTTGCCGATGGCCAAAGCCTGATCCATCGAGTCTACCGCCATACACGGCGCTATCGGACCAAAGGTTTCATCTGTCATGATCGCCGCATCCAGCGGTACATCGGCCAGCACGGTGGGTTGGAAGAACCACCCCCGATTGCCCAACCGCGCCCCGCCTGCCGTCACCCGCGCCCCGCGCGCGGTGGCATCGGCCACAAACGCCTCCATCGCGGCAAGGCGGCGGCGGTTGGCCAGCGCGCCCATCATCACACCGGGGGTAAAACCATCGCCGACGGGCCAATTCTTGGCTTCAACAGAAAGCGCCGCAACGAAGTCATGGTAGACGTTCTTATGCACCAAAAACCGCGACGCTGCCGAGCAGAACTGCCCCGCCATGCGAAACTTCCAGTTGGCAGCCAGCTTGGCCACTTCGGCGGGGTTCACCCCGTCGTCGATCAGCACGGGCGCATGGCCGCCCAGTTCCATCAACACGGGCTTCATGGTTTCCACCGCCAGCCGCGACAGATGTTTGCCGACATGGGTTGACCCCGTCAGCGTCACCAGCTTGGTGATGGGCGACAAAACCAAGGCGCGGGAGACTTCGTCCGGCTCGCCAAAAACCAAATTCAACACGCCC
This sequence comes from Paracoccaceae bacterium, assembly GCA_947449875.1. Lineage (GTDB taxonomy): Bacteria > Pseudomonadota > Alphaproteobacteria > Rhodobacterales > Rhodobacteraceae > Stagnihabitans. The sequence continues at coordinate 913 of CANFSY010000087.1, read as the reverse complement.
TTGGGCAGACCTGCGTCAATAAAGCATTGCGCGAACAGACAGGCGGTGGCGGGGGTTTCTGACGACGGTTTCAGGATGATCGAACACCCCGTGGCCAACGAGGCGCTGATCTTGCGCGACGGCGCGCTCATCGGCACGTTCCATGGGGTAAAGGCCGCAACGGGCCCGACAGGTTCGCGGATGACGAATTGCTGAATGGGCGGGTCGGTTGGCACGATGCGGCCATAATTGCGCTTTAGCTCTTCGGAATCCCAATCCAGGAAGGTGGCAGAGCGTTCAATCTCGGCCCGCACTTCGGTTAGGGTCCGCCCGGATTCCCTCACAAAGATCGGCGCAATCTCTTCGGCGCGCTGTCGCACCAAAGCCGCCGCCCGCCGCATCAGCGCTGCACGTGCCGAAGGCGGGGTTTTGCGCCACACCTCAAACCCGCGGGCGGAAGATTGCAGCGCATCGTCAAGGTCTTGCAGGCTGGCGCGGGGCACGGTGCCCAAGATCGCCTCTGTGCTGGGGTTTTCGACAGTCACAAGGGTGGGGCGGTCGTAAATCCACACCCCGTCAATCAAAAGACCGATGCGCGGATATGGGGTCTGGGACAGGTCGGTCATTTGGATTTCCTTGAGGTCAGGGCAACAGGTCGGGTGCCAGCGCGTCGGGCAGGCCCAGTTCAAAGGCGTTCAGCGTCAGGGCGACAAGGCTGTAATAGCCAAGGATGCCCACCAGATCGACCATGCCGGCTTCGCCCAGAACGGCCAGGCCTTGGGCATAAAGCGCATCGTCCAGCTTGGTTTGCGCCAGCAAGGTTGAAGCGACGGCAAACACCGACGCCTCTCGCGCGTTGCGCAAAAACGGCTGGCTTTTGCGCACCGCGATATCGGCCACCGTTTGCGGGTCTAGCCCCGCTTCCAAAGCGATG
>CANFSY010000086.1 GCA_947449875.1 Paracoccaceae bacterium | reverse complement strand
GCCAAGCCCATCGGATGCAGCGTGGGCATCAAGAACGAATTCGCCGGAAGGCCAGAGGCCCATGTCACCATCGCTAAAACGCAAATGAGATGCGCAGTCCACAGGCGGGCGGGGGGCAGGGATTTGGGGCTCATGACCTTACTTAAACCGCTTGGCCATGGTTTGACTGTTCCAAGGGCGACAAGCGGGCAGGGTCAGGCGGCGCAAAGGGCTGTCACAATCGCCCCGAAATCAGCAGCTTTCAGGCTGGCCCCGCCGACCAAAGCGCCGTCAACATCTTTGACAGCAAAGATTTCGGCAGCGTTCGACGGTTTGACCGACCCGCCATACAAAATGCGCACGCCGTGCCCGTCTTCGCCCAAGGCTTTGACCAGTTCAGCGCGCAAAAAGGCATGCACTTCGCCGATTTGCTCTAACGTCGGGGTGCGGCCCGTGCCGATCGCCCAGACGGGTTCATAAGCAACAACCAGATTGGCAGAACTCGCCCCCGCCGGAATCGACCCGTGCAATTGGCTGCCACACAGGGCCAAAGTCTCGCCCGCATCGCGCTGCGCTTCGGTTTCGCCCAAGCAGACGATGGCCGTCATGCCGGCGGCAAGGGCGGCTTCGGCCTTGGCTTTGACCAAAGCATTCGTCTCGCCGTGATCGGCGCGGCGTTCGGAATGGCCCAAGATCACATGGCCAGCGCCTGCGTCTTTCAGCATCGCGGCGGAAATGTCACCGGTATGCGCACCCGATGCCTTGGCGTGGCAATCTTGCCCGCCGATCAGCAACGCCGTGCCGCGTGTGTGGTACGCGGCTTGGGCGATCAGGGTGGCGGGCGGGCAAAGCAGCATCTCGCAGGCGGGGGCAGGGTGGGCGGCGATCAGGGCCGACAGCTCGGCCAAGGCGGCAGAGGTGCCGTTCATCTTCCAATTGCCAGCGGCGAGTTTTTTCATAGCGGCCTCCTGTTGTTGCAGGCAGGCCTAGCCAAAAGCGGGGCGTTTGAAAAGCCGCAAAACGGCGTTTCAGGCGGCGGGTTGATCTTTGAACTTGATCGATTCGCCGCATCCGCAGGCCTCGGCCACATTGGGGTTGCGGAATTTGAAGCCGCTTTCCAGCAGGCCCATTTCATAGTCAATTTCGGTGCCGATCAAAAACATCTGCGCCATGGGCGCAATCAACACCCGCGCGCCGTCTTGTTCGACCACTTCGTCTAACGGGTTGACGGTGGTGACATAATCCATCGTATATTCCATCCCCGCACAGCCGCCTTTTTTGACGCCGATGCGCAGGCCTTGCGACCCTTTGGACGCCATCAGCCCCGCGATTTGCCGCGCAGCAAGGGGCGATAAGGTGACGGCCGCTTTGCCGGGAATGCCAAACATAACAAGTCTCCTTTTCGCTAAGATAGGGGGCCGAAGGGGTGGTTCCAAGATGGGCGGGCCAAAGTCTAGCGTAAGGGTGCCCGCATTCCGCCCAAAGGGCAAGACTTTCGCGCATTTGTCACATAAAGCCCAGTTCCAGACGCGCTTCGTCAGACATCATCTCCATCCCCCAAGGTGGATCGAAGGTCATGGCGACCTTGACCTCTTTGACACCGGCACAGGATTCCACGGCCGTTTCCACCCAACCGGGCATCTCGCCCGCGACAGGGCAGCCCGGTGCCGTCAGGGTCATGGCGATATCCACCACGTTTTCGGACGAGATTTCCACCGTATAAACAAGCCCCAGATCATAGATGTTCACCGGAATTTCCGGATCAAACACCGTGCGGCAGGCATTGACGACCGCCTCGTACAGCGGATGGTCGGTGGTGGATGGGCGGATCAGGGGGGCGCCCTCGATCTTGTCCGGCTGCTCGGTCATGGCACGCTCGCTTTAGTTGTTGAGCGATTATATAGGGAATTACGCCCCAAGGTCCATAGCAGCCGTTCAGATCGGCTAAGTGACCTTAGAACGGGATTTCGTCGTCCAGATCCGACCGCCCGCCCGACTTGGCACCCCCTGCGCTGGCCCCGGCCTGCGCGCCGCCAGGGTAGCTGCCACCGCCCGACGACCCGCCGCCATAGCTTTCATAGTCATTTCCGCCGCGATCATCGCTGCTGCCGCCACGCGCGCCGCCATCACGGCCCCCCAGCAAGGTCAACTCACCGCGGAACTGGCGCAGCACGATTTCAGTGGTATAGCGATCAGCCACCGATTGGTCTTGCCACTTTCGGGTTTCAAGCTGCCCTTCCAGATACACGGTCGAGCCTTTTTTCAGATATTGCTCGGCAATCTTGCCCAAAGCTTCATTGAAAATCGCCACCGAATGCCATTCGGTGCGTTCCTTACGCTCGCCCGAGGCTTTGTCGCGCCACGTTTCCGATGTGGCGACCCGCAGGTTCACCACACGGTTGCCGTTTTGAAAGCTGCGCACTTCGGGGTCTGCCCCAAGGTTGCCCACGATGATCACTTTGTTGACCGACCCAGCCATATCGCCTCCCTGATTCCGCTTCGTCGACAGCTTCGTCGACCTTGGTTAAGAAAAACTTATAGCGCACCGATCCCCGCCGCCGCAATGTGCGCGTCAAACGGTGGGCGGGGCAATTCCTGCCAATGCCGCGCTTGCCCCCTTTTCGCAGGGCCCTTGCCGCGCTAAACCCTTTACGGGGCGCTGATTTTTCGCCCGTTAGGACAAGGCGAGAAGAATGTTGGGCGCGAAGGTTTTGAAGACACCCGAGATTTGGCAGGTTGTCGTGCTGATCCTTTTGCAGGCGATTTGCGGTGTGATTTTTCTAGGCGATGTTGCCGGCGATATGATCCCGCAGGGGGTGTCTGGCCTGTCTGATCCGGCCAATCTGTCTGAAATCGCCGCCTGTTTTGGCCTGATTCTCGGGCTGGTGTTTGAAACCTTTGTGCTGTGGCGCTTGATCGGTCGGCAAAAGCGCATGCAGCACAGCCTAAGCGTGGCGTCGGGCGCGCTTGGCGATCTGATGGAAGGCTATTTTCGCACATGGGCCTTAACCCCGACCGAGGCTGACGTGGCGACCTTTACCATCAAGGGCTATTCTATCACCGAAATCGCCAAATTGCGCGGCTCGGCCGAGGGTACGATCAAAACCCATCTGAACGCCATTTACCGCAAATCGGGGGTGACAGGCCGCGCGCAACTGGTTTCGGTGCTGATCGAAGACCTGTTTCGCGGCACTTTGTTGGACCAAACGCGTGAAAACCCCCGATGAAATTACCTTGGGTGTGAAATCTGTTGGCTTGGTCTGCGAAATTTCTTAAGAGAACCTAACGATCCCTACGGTGGGGTGTTGAAAAGGCGGTATGTCAGTGCACAGATCAGCGCGCAGTTTGGGTCTTTTTGCGCTGCTTGCGGCGCTGGCGGCAAACGCGTCTTTGGCCGAAGGGCTGAAATTCGGCGGCCACGCCCTTAAAAGCCGCACGGCCTTGTTTCGCTCGCAAGTGGCGCTGTTGGACGGGAAACTGTCTGACCAATATTCCAGCGTGGCATTGAACAAAACCGCCGACCGCGATGTGACCCGCTTGCGCTATTCGGGCAAATACCGTGGCCTGTATCTGGATATGGCCAAAACTGCTGCGCGCAAATACGGCGTGCCAGAGGATTTGTTCCTGCGCTTGGTGCAGCAGGAAAGCGGGTGGAACCCGAATGCGGTGTCGCCCAAAGGGGCTGTGGGGTTGGCGCAGTTGATGCCAGAAACCGCCGACCATTTGGGGGTCGATGAAACCGACCCGCAATCCAACCTAGAGGGCGGTGCGCGGTATCTGGCCAGAATGTATGCCCGTTTTGGCAGCTGGAAACTGGCGCTTGCCGCCTATAACGCCGGCCCCGAAGCGGTCGAGGCTGCAGGCGGTGTGCCCGCCTATCAAGAAACCCTAGATTATGTTGCCGCGATTTTAGGCTAGGCCTTTGCCGCCGCTATTCGGCGGCAAAGGTGATCACAGGGTCCATCTTGGCCAAAACATCCGCCCCAAGGTGGCATTTGATCTGATGCCCGCCCGCGAGCGTTTGCACGGGCGGCATGGTGCTGTCGCACAATCCGCCCGCCACATGCGATTTCCACCGGCAACGGGTTTGGAACGGGCAACCGGACGGCGGGTTCATCGCTGAGGGAATGTCGCCCTCTAGCACGATGCGCTTGCGGATCACCTTGGTGTCGGCCACGGGCACGGCGGACAAAAGCGCTTCGGTATAGGGATGGTAGGGCGGCTGAAAGACCTGATCGGTCGACCCCATTTCCACCACATGGCCCAGATACATCACCAAAACGCGGTCAGACAAGTAGCGCACAATCGACAGATCGTGGCTGATGAACAGCAAGGTCGTCTTGTTTTGCCGCTGGATATCCATCAACAGATCGGTCACCGCCGCCTGTACTGACACATCCAAGGCGCTCACGGGTTCATCCGCCACCACCACTTTCGCCCCGCCCGCAAAGGCCCGCGCAATCCCCACGCGCTGCTTTTGCCCGCCGGACAACTGGCGCGGCATACGGTCGGCAAAGGCGCGGGGCAGTTTGACAAGGTCTAAAAGTTCCAGCATCCGGTCGGTGCGCTCGGCGTCTGAGGTGCCGATGTGAAACACCTCAAGCGCGCGGATGATCTGGCGGCCGACAGTCATCGAAGGGTTGAGCGTGTCAAACGGGTTTTGAAACACCATTTGCACGGACGACACCGTATCCACGCTGCGCTGTTGAATCGGGGTCGATTGCACCTGTTCGTCAAACAGCGTGATCGTGCCAGAGGTCGCGGTTTCCAGCCCCATCAACACTTTGGCAAAGGTTGATTTCCCACAGCCACTTTCGCCCACAATCGCCAGCGTTTCGCCTTCATGCGCGTTAAAGCTAAGGGTTTCATTGGCCTTAACCACTTTGGCATGGCCGCCGCCAAACGCCCCGCCCGAGACCGAGTAGTATTTTTTCAAATCGTCCATCTGCAAAACCACTTTGCCGATGGGGGCTTTTTCTTTGACCACCCGCGCCTTGGGGGGGGCGTGCCAATCAATCTCGTCCCATTTCACGCAGCGCGAGGCGTGGCGGTCCCCTTCGGGCACATCAGCCATCGCCACATCGCCCGCATCACAGCGCCCCGCTTGAAAGTAATCGCAGCGCGGGCCAAAATTGCAGCCCTTGGGGCGTTCATGCGGCAAAGGGAAGTTGCCGGGAATGGAAATCAGGGGGCGTGCATTCTTATCTGCCCCGGGCAGCGGGATCGAGCGGAACAGGGCTTGCGTGTAAGGATGGCGCATGTCGTCAAACACCTGCGCCACAGCGCCGGTTTCCACCGCCTCGCCCGAATACATCACACACAGCCTGTCGCAGACATCCATGATCAGGCCCAGATTGTGGCTGATGAACAGCATCGAGGTGCCGTATTTCTGGCCCAAATCTTTGACCAGATCGACAATCCCCGCTTCCACCGTCACATCCAGCGCGGTCGTGGGTTCGTCCAAGATCAGCAAAGCGGGTTTTGACATCAAGGCCATGGCGATGACGATGCGCTGCTGCTGGCCGCCCGAAAGCTGGTGCGGATAGGCATTTAGAATGCGGTCGGGGTCGGGCAGGCGCACATCGGCCACGATCTGGCGCGCCAAGGCCCACGCTTGCACCCGCGCCATGCCCTGATGAATCATCGGCACTTCAATCAGTTGCGCGCCGATTTTCATGGCAGGGTTCAGCGATGCCATCGGTTCTTGATAGATCATGGCAATTTCAGACCCGCGCAAATGGCGCAGCTCTTCCTCGGCCATCTTCACCAAATCGCGGCCCTTGAACTTGATCGACCCCGCCACGATCTGCCCGTTTTTGCCCAGATCGCGCATCACGCCCAAAGCCACGGTTGACTTGCCGCAGCCAGATTCGCCCACCAAGCCCATGGCCTCTCCGGCCATGACTTTGCAGGAAAAATCCATCACGGCGGGAATTTCGCGCAGACGGGTGAAGAAGGAAATCGACAGGTTCTCGATTTCAAGGATCGGTTGCGACGGGTCCCAGACAGCGTTGCTCATCACATCCTCAATCCTTCAGGCTTTCTTCGCGCAATCCATCGGCCAACAGGTTTAGGCCCAAAACAAGGCTCATCAAGGCCAGCGCCGGCACCACGGCGGGGTGGGGCACCATCGACAGCAATTTGCGCCCCGCGTTGATCGTTGACCCCCAGTCCGGGCTTTCGGGCGTCACCCCAAGGCCGAAAAAGCCCAAAGTGCCCAAAAGGATCGTCGTATACCCAATCCGCAGGCAGTAATCGACGATCAGGGGGCCGCGGGCGTTTGGCAAAATCTCCCACAGCATGATGTACCATGCCGTCTCGCCGCGCGTTTGGCCCGCCGCCACATAGTCGCGCGATTTGATATCCATCACGATGCCGCGCACGATGCGAAACACCGTGGGCGCGTTGACGAACACGACCGAAACAAAGACATTCAGCAGGTTCGGATCCATCCCCCAAACGCCCAAGGGATCGGCATTAAACGCAAGGCCGGAATAGACCCACAGGCCCAAAACCAGCGTGATCCCGACATACAGGTTGCGCTTGTTCGGGCTGGTGTGAAAGCGCGATTGAAACAGAATGGCGAAAAACGCGATGGGGATCAGAAACAAGATCGCAGCCAAAGCTACCGGAATGCCGGTGTTGCGAATTTCAGGAGTCACGAGCAGATAAAACAGCAAGATCACCGGAAAGGCCAAAACAAGGTTCGCCAGAAACGACAACGCCGTGTCCAACCGCCCGCCGATATAGCCCGCCGGAAGCCCCAGCGTGATGCCCACCAAGAACGCAAAGGTCGTAGCCGCAGGCGCAATGATCAACACCTGCCGCGCCCCCATCACCATGCGCGAGAACACATCCCGCGCCAAGTGATCGCCACCCAGCAAGAACCACTTATACTGCCCCTCGGCCCCATCAGGCACCACTGCACCGGGCAGGGGGTTCTTGACCGATCCCAACTGCGCCAAAGGATCAAAGGTCATGATGATATTGGCAAAAAGCGCGGTAAAAACCCAAAACATCACAATGGCAAAGCCGATGATCGCAACGGGGCTGTCAAACAGCTTGCCATACAACCCCAGCCGCCGCTTGAAGCGGAACGACAGCACAAAGGTCACGACCAGCGCCACCCAGACAGGCCAGAATTGCTTGGCCATCAGCCCGAAGATCGCGGCCCAAGATAAAGGTTCACTCATATCAGCCCAGCCGGATTCGGGGGTTAAGAAAGACATAGCCGATGTCAGAAATCAGCTGGGTCACAAGCACAAAGATCACCGCCACAACCGAGGCCCCTAGCAACATCTCGATGTCGTTGTTGCCCGCAGCCGTCACCAGCATCCAGCCGAAGCCTTTGTAATTGAACAAGGTTTCGGTGATCACCACGCCGTTCAGCAGATAGGGGAATTGCAGCATAATCACGGTAAAGGGTGCTATCATCGCATTGCGCAAGGCATGGCGCAGCACGACTTGGCGAAAGCTGACGCCTTTTAGCCGCGCGGTGCGGATATATTGCTGCGTCATCACCTCGGTCATCGAGGCGCGGGTCATGCGGGCAATATAGCCCACCCCGTACAGCGCAATCGTCGCCACCGGCAAAGCAAAGTTCCAAAAGGTGATGTGATCCATCGCCGATGTTGCGGTGCCCATGAACAAAGTCTTGCCGCCAATCCAGCCCCAGCTCGCCAGCACAGGCGACAATCCTGTGGCGGGTGAGGCCAGCAAGGCCACCAAGATCACGCCCGACACATATTCCGGCGTGGCACTGGTGGCGATGGAAAAGGTCGACAAGACCCGATCGGTCCGCGACCCTTCGCGCATCCCCGCCAGCACGCCAATCACCAGTGCGATGGGCACCATCACCACCATCACGGCCAGCATCAGCCAGCCTGTGGCGGCCATGGATTTGCCCAACGAATACAGAACGGTTTTCTTAAAAACCGTCGAAAAGCCCCAATTGCCCTGAAAAATCCCGCAAAACTTCGGCGCAAGCGCCGGATCGTCGCGTTGGCCAATGCACAGCCCGCGCGTAACACCCTTTTCGTCGGTGTTCACCCAGCCCGGGGCCACGCCCAGCCATTCGGCATAGCGGTAAAACACCGATCCGGTGTGGCCATGCTCTTCCAGCCACGAGGCCACGGCCGCATCCGTCATACGGACCGACCCTTCCGAACGGGCCAGTTTTTCCAAATTCGGCGGCAGATTGGTGAGAAAGAAAACGACAAAGGTCAAAACCAAAGCCGTTACCAGCATCACGCCCAGACGCCGGATCACGAATGCGAGCATGAAAGCTTCCTTGCGTGCCAGACAGACCCAAGGGTCAGAATGAAAAAAGGCGGGAGCGCTGCTGCCAGCGCCCCCGCCCCGACTTAAGCGCTTAGGCCAGCGACCACTGGGAGTGGTGGTGCTCCATCGAGGGGTGCATTTCTGCGCCCACGATATTCGATTTGGCGTGGCGGAACAGCGAGCGCCAGTAAGGCTGAATGATATAGCCTTCGTCTTGCAGGATCTTTTCCAAGATCGCAGCTTGCTCGCGGCGCTTGTCAGCGTCAGCCAGTGCCAGTGCAGCGGTCATAGCCGCGTCAAAGTCGGCATTGGCCATGCCGGTTTCGTTCCACGATCCGGTCGAGGTATAGGCATACTGCATGTTTTGCACAGCCAGCGGGCGGTGGTTCCAGGTGGTCGACGAGAAGGGGTACTTCTGCCAATCATTCCAGAAGGTCGAGCCCGGCATAACCGTGCGCTTCACGTTCACGCCGGCGTCGCGCAGCTGGGCTGCCACGGCATCCGACGTGTCCAGTTCAAAGCCGCCATCCAGCGAGATGAACTCAAACTCGGCATCGGCCAGATTGTGCTTGGCCAGAACGTCTTTGACGCCTGCTTTGTCGAGCGTTTGCGCATCAAGCTTGGCGTATTCGGGGTGAACCGGGCAAGCGTGGTGGTTTTCTGCGGTGGTGCCCAAGCCTTTGTAGCCCAGTTCCAGCACAACAGCCGGATCAATCGCGCGCTGCAGGGCAGAGCGGACTTCTTTTTCTTTGTACAGATCCGAGGTGGCCGAGTTGAAGCGGCACACGATGGTCGACGCGGTCACAGCTTCATACTTGGTCCAGCCCAAGGTGTTGAGCTGGTCGATGAATTCACCGGTCGATTCGTAGTTCATGTCAATCTCGTCCGAGTTGGCGAGGTTGACCATGGCCGAGGGATCGGTGCCAAAGTCGATGTAGTGGATTTCGTCCAAGGGTGCGACACCGCCCCACCACTTGTGGCTTTCGGGTGCGCGCACCAGCGTCATCTTCTGGCCGACCGAGATTTCGCCCGGAACATAGGGGCCCGTGCCGATGGCATTGACCGAAGGATCATCGCCGTCTTTGAAGGACGAGTGCACGATTGCCGCCGGATAGTCAGAGATGGCCGCCACAACCGCGATGTCAGACACCGACATCTTCAGTTCAACCGTGTGATCGTCGATCTTCACAACCGAACCGTCGCGCAGCTTGTTGACCATGACAGGGTTGCCCTTGTCGTCAACCACAGCCGCACCAGCGGCATCAACCTTGGCGACCTGTTCGGTCAGGCCCGGGAAGCGCGACGCCATGGCGTTGCCGTCCACCGACCCATCGGCCCAACGGGTGAAGTTGAAGATCACGTCGTCAGCGGTGAAAGCATCGCCGTTGTTCCACGTCACGCCCTGACGCACATGCAGCGTATAGCCGGTGGCGTCAGCATTGGCTTCCCATGATTCCAGCAGGCGGCCTTCGAACGACCCGTCGGGGTTGTACTGGACCAGATATTCCAGCCAGCCACGGTAGACGTTCGCAATCTGCGGCCAGTCTGCCAAGCGCGGGTCTTTTTGCGCTTTGGTTTCCATGGCAACGCGCACAATACCGCCGACCTTCACGTCAGCAGCTTGGGCCGGTGCTTCCAAGCCCAGCAGGCCGTAAGCTGCCACAGCCGACACACCCAAAGCGGTGGTGCGGGTCAGAAACTCGCGGCGGCTCAGTTGGCCGGCCTTCACTTCGGCCAAGTGCATGTCTGCGCCCGGATGCAAAGAAGTGATCCTTGTCATATCGTTCATGGTCGTCTCCCTGTCAGGCTATTGCCCTCGTTTTCGTTCGTCAGCGGCACCGCTTGCGCGCTCTGGTCGGGCGACCCGAACAGACTGGCGCGGTGCACGTGCTCACCGCGCTATTCCGCACCTTTTCGAGGCCTGCGTCAACGCTTGGATTCGTCGCCCTCTATAACGTTTGCGACAAGAACACGCCGCAATGGGGCAATGCTGCGCTGCGGCGTGTCAGAGTGCGGCCTTTGTCGCCCCAAGGATGGACCCGATCATGGTCTTTGCCTGTGACAGGTTCCGTTTAAGCGGACGACTCACGCCCCGCAAACTTGCGCGAATCGCCTACTGGCTGCGGCGGAATTCGCGCGGCGATGTGCCAGTGCGAGTCTGGAAGGCGCGGGTGAAATAAGCCGCCGAGCTGAACCCAAGGCTGGTGCCTATCACATGAACCGGCATTTTGGTTTCGGCCAAAAGTTTGCGTGCCTCGAATATGCGGCGGTCTTGCAGCAAATCAATCGCCGACCGGCCGCTGGTTTGCCGGCAACAGCGTGTCAAATGGGTGGGTGTTACCCCCAATTCACCAGCCAGCTCGCCAACACCGGCACCTGTGCGAAACTTTTGTTCCATGAGCGCGGTAAACTTGGCCACAAGCCGGCGCGAGGCTTGATTTTTTTGCCCATCATCCCCCACCCGCGCGACTTGCCGTTCAATCCAAACCGACAACAGGTGCATAAAGGCACGCGCCGCCCGCATGTGGCCGGGTTGATCTGAGTCCAACTCGCGTTGCAGGGACTCGAGAATCGCAATTAACTCTTGCTGGGCCAGCACTTCGCGAATGCGCAGATGCACGGGGGCTTTGGGCAGATCATGATCGCTTTGCGTGCCAAAAAACACTGCCGTGCCAAAAACTTGCGCGCCGACTTCATAGCCGTGCATCACACCTTTGGGAATAAAAATCCCGTTGTGCGCCGTATACCCGCGCGTCTGACCCGCGAGGGTTATGCGCCCTTGGCCTTTGTTAAACCATAAAAAACATGGCTCTTCTAACGAGCGCATCCCTTCAACCCGCCAACGATCGCCCATGGCCAGACGCGGGATGGTGCTCATTCGAAAAGCGGTGCTGGCTAAGGGGTCTTGCGTCAAAATCCGCCAATCTCACCAATCATTCACGGCAAACGATACCGCGCGTTTTCAAAATATTCCATGAAAAAATGACACTTTGGTAAATATGGTTAATCCTTGGTGCGCAACGCTCTGGGCCTATTGCGGGATAAGGGGGGCCCAATTGGCCATGCGGGTGCGAAACCATGTGCGCTGGCGCTTGGCATATTGGCGCGAGGCTAAGATGGCTGCGTCCTTTGCTTCCGTCAAAGTCAAATGCCCTTGCAAATACGCCACCAGTTCAGGCGCACCAATCGCGCGCGCCCACGGGCGTTCGGGCTGCCAATAGGGCAGGGCGGCGCGCACTTCGTCCAAGGCACCCTCGTCCAACATGACGGAAAAACGCCGCGCGATTCTGGCGTCTAGCCAAGCCACATCGGGGCGCATCACAAGGGTTTGCGCGGCATTCAGGGGCAAAAGTGGTGGGGCGGTGTTGGCCTGCCACGCCGCCAACCCTTGGCCCGTGGCGCGCTGCACCTCGTAGGCGCGCTGGACACGGGCGGGATTGTTCAGGTCGGTTTTGGCCGCCGTGGCCGCATCAATGGCCGCGCGCAACTCGCCGATTTGGCCAGACAGGCGCAGTGCGTCGGCTTCAGCGCGAATGGCGGCGGGAATCGGTGGAATTTCGGCTAAACCTTCGGTCAGGGCGCGAAAATACAGGCCCGTCCCGCCCACAATCACCACGGGCCGCGCCAGCAGGCCCGCCACATCGCGCAGCCAAGCGCCCACGGAATAGTCGTCATCGCGCCCGACATGGCCGTACAGGGCGTGGGGCAGGGCGGCTTCTTCGTCCGCCGACGGGCGCGCGCTTAACACCCGCCAACAGGCGTACACCTGCAAGGCATCGGCATTCACAATCACCCGACCATCGCGCGCCGCAAGCGCCATCGCCAAGGCCGATTTCCCGCTGCCGGTTGGCCCTGCCAACAGCACCGGCGTGTCGCGCGATATCTGATTTATCCCCGTCATCTTGGTCTGAATACTCCGGGGGCGCGGGAATGGCCCGCGCTGTGCGCTCGACTGGTTGAACCTTCCTTGGTTTTGCCGCATTTTGGCTGCAATGCCAACAACCACTCACAGCGGGGCCGTCATGTCGAAAAAAGAAGCCAAGATCTCGTATTCCCGCGTCATGCTGAAAATCTCCGGAGAGGCGCTGATGGGCGACCTTGGCTATGGGCTGCACCCCCCCACCGTCACCCGCATCGCGCAAGAGGTGAAATCGGTGCACGATCTGGGGGTCGAGATTTGCATGGTGATCGGGGGCGGCAATATTTTTCGCGGCCTTCAAGGCAGCGCGCAGGGGATGGAGCGGACAACCGCCGATTACATGGGCATGCTCGCCACCGTCATGAACGCGCTTGCGATGCAGGCCGCCTTGGAAGCGGTGGGCATCTTTACCCGCGTCATTTCGGCCATTCCGATGGATCAGGTCTGCGAACCCTATATCCGCCGCCGTGCCGTGCGGCATTTGGAAAAAAAGCGCGTGTGTATTTTTGCGGCAGGCACGGGCAACCCTTACTTCACCACGGATACAGCCGCCACCTTGCGGGCCAATGAAATGGCCTGTCAGGCGATCTTCAAAGGCACCAAGGTCGACGGGGTTTACGACAAAGACCCCAAGAAACACGCTGACGCCAAGCGCTATGATACCGTGACCTATGACGAGGTGCTGCAACAGCATTTGGGCGTCATGGATGCCAGCGCCATTGCGCTTGCGCGCGACAACGACCTGCCCATCATCGTCTTTTCGCTGGATGAACCGGGCGGCTTCAAAGGCATTCTGTCGGGCCAAGGCACCTATACGCGGGTGCATGGCTAAAGCAGGTGCGCGGCCGCGTGGCCAAGATTCGCCCCATCGCGGTCTTTCGCACCGCAAAGATTTGCTGCTAGAAGCGGCAAAACGGCACACTCAGGGGCCACCCCCCGATCCAAGGCATCTAAGAGGACCCTATGGCGCAAGACGATCTTGACATTGACAGCGACGGCCTGCAGCGCCGGATGGAAGGGGCGCTGACCTCTCTCAAAAGCGATTTCGCCTCGTTGCGCACGGGGCGGGCTTCGGCGTCGATGCTGGATCCTATTCAGGTCGATGCTTACGGCCAGATGACCCCTATCAACCAGTTGGGCACGATCAACGTGCCCGAACCGCGCATGGTGGTGATCAATGTGTGGGACAAGGGCTTGATTGCAAAGGTCGAAAAGGCCATCCGCGAAAGCGGCATCGGCATCAACCCCATCTCGGACGGCCCTTTGATCCGCCTGCCCATCCCCGAACTGAACGAACAACGCCGCCGCGAATTGACCAAGGTCGCCGCCCAGTATTCCGAAGGGGCCAAGGTTGCCGTGCGCAACGTGCGCCGCGACGGGATGGACATGATCAAAAAGGCCAAAGCCGCCGGCATGGGCGAAGACGATCAAAAGATGTGGCAAGAAGAGGTGCAAGAGATGACCGATCGCGCCATCACCCTGATTGACCGCTTGCTTGAAAGCAAACAAGTCGAGATTATGCAGGTCTAGCCCTTGCCGCAGGCACGCGCGGCACGGGGTGGGGAGGCTTCTTTGGGCGCAGACAACAAAACAACCACAGGCGCAAAGCCTGCCGCGTCCCATGTGGCCATCATCATGGATGGCAACGGTCGCTGGGCCACCCGAAGGGGCTGGCCACGACTGGTGGGCCACCGCAAAGGGGCCGAACGGGTCAAGGAAATCGTGCGCTGCGCCCCCGATCTGGG
>CANFSY010000085.1 GCA_947449875.1 Paracoccaceae bacterium | reverse complement strand
GATGAATGGGCCTCCCTCTTTTGCCCGGGTGATGGCCTTTGGACAAAACAATGACGCATGAGACTTGGGATCAGGTACGAGAGCAATTGGTCCCCCGGTTGGGCCGGAACAATTACACCACCTGGATCGAGCCTTTAAAGCTGCTAAGCTTGTCCAACGGCGTGGCCCAGTTCGAAGTGCCCACATCCTTTTTCGGCAATTGGGTGTCGCGCAATTTTGCCGACCATATTTTGCGCGAATTGCAGCAATCGGGCGCGAGCGTGCAGCGGGTGGAATTCTCGGTCAGCCGCGAAACGCCGGCCCCCAAGGTCGAGGTCAAAAAAACCTTGGCCCGCCCGCTGACGCGCCCCACGCGCCCTGTGGACGAAGAATTGCCCGGCGCGCCCTTGGACGCGCGCTTTACCTTTGACACTTTTGTAGTGGGCAAACCCAACGAATTGGCCCATGCCGCCGCCCGCCGTGTGGCTGACGGTGGGCCCGTGACGTTTAACCCCTTGTTCTTGTACGGCGGCGTGGGCTTGGGCAAAACCCACCTGATGCACGCCATCGCCCACGAATTAACCCTGCGCCAACCCGACATGCGTGTGCTGTATCTGTCGGCCGAGCAGTTCATGTACCGCTTTGTGCAAGCTTTGCGCGAACGCCAGATCATGGACTTTAAGGAAATCTTCCGCTCGGTCGATGTGCTGATGGTGGATGACGTGCAGTTCATCGCAGGCAAAGATTCCACCCAAGAGGAATTCTTTCACACCTTCAACGCCTTGGTCGATCAGAACAAACAGATCGTCATTTCCGCCGACCGCGCGCCGGGTGAGATCAAAGATCTGGAAGAACGCATCAAGTCGCGCCTGCAATGCGGGCTGGTGGTTGACCTGCACCCGACCGATTACGAACTGCGTTTGGGGATTTTGCAAACCAAGGCTGAACACTACCGCGCCCAATACCACGGCCTGCAAATCGCCTCTGGCGTGCTAGAGTTCTTGGCCCACCGCATCACCACCAACGTGCGCGTGCTGGAAGGCGCTTTGACCCGTCTGTTCGCGTTTGCGTCTTTGGTGGGCCGCGAAATCACGCTGGAACTGGCGCAAGATTGCTTGGCCGACATTCTGCGCGCTTCGGATCGCAAGCTGACGATCGAGGAAATCCAGCGCAAAGTGGCCGAGCATTACAACATCCGCCTCAGCGATATGATCGGGCCAAAGCGTTTGCGCACCATCGCACGGCCTCGGCAAATGGCGATGTATCTGGCCAAGCAGTTGACCTCGCGCAGCTTGCCGGAAATCGGGCGGCGGTTCGGGGGGCGCGATCACACCACGATCATGCACGGCGTGAAAAAGATCGAAGAGCTGATGACGACGGATAGCCAGTTGTCGGATGATATGCAGCTGCTCAAACGGTTGTTGCAGGCCTGATTCGCCACCTGCCCGACAAAGGGGCCGCCAAAAGGCACTTGGCCAAAGAGATTTTCGCGGCTGTCGTGCCAGCCTCTTGTGAATTATACCAAACGCGATAGGGTCAAGGGCCCGCGCCAAGCGTGCGGCAAGACAAAGGGATGGGATTATGAAACTCTCGATCGAACGCGCCGCACTTCTTAAGGCGCTGGCGCAGGCGCAATCGGTGGTCGAACGCCGCAACACCATTCCGATCCTTGCCAACGTCTTGATCGAGGCCGAGGGCAACACCGCCAGCTTCCGCGCCACCGACCTTGATATTGAAGTGGTCGACCGCGCCGCAGCTATGGTGGAACGGGCGGGGGCTACCACCGTGTCGGCCGTGATGTTGCACGAAATCGTGCGCAAACTGCCCGATGGCGCGCTGGTCAGCCTGATTGACGATGCCGCAACAGGCCGTTTGGCCATTGCAGCCGGACGGTCCACATTTTCGCTGGCAACCCTGCCTCGCGAAGATTTCCCCGTGATGGCGACTTCGGAATATACCAGCAATTTTACCGCCCCGGCTGGCGTGCTGCGCCGTCTGTTCGACAAGGCAAAGTTCGCCATTTCAACCGAGGAAACACGCTATTATCTGAACGGCGTCTATATGCATGTGGCCAAGTCAGCCGACGGCCCCGTGCTGCGCTGTGTGGCGACGGATGGCCACCGCTTGGCGCAGATTGATGCCGCTTTGCCCGAAAATGCCACCGCCATGCCCGGCGTGATCGTACCGCGCAAAACCGTGGGCGAGTTGCGCAAACTGCTGGATGATGACGATGCGCAGATTGCGGTGTCGGTATCTGAAACCAAGATCCGCTTTGCCACGCCCGCTGTCAGCCTGACGTCTAAGGTGATCGACGGCACCTTCCCCGATTATTCCCGCGTGATCCCCACCGGCAACACCCGCCGTCTGGAGGTTGACGCCGCAGAATTTGCCAAAGCGGTGGACCGTGTGGCCACCGTGTCGTCAGAACGTTCGCGCGCGGTGAAACTGACGTTGGAAGACGACCGCCTGATCTTATCCGTCAACGCCCCCGATTCGGGTGCAGCCGAAGAAGAACTGGCCGTGGCCTATGATGCCGAACGGTTGGAAATTGGCTTTAACGCCAAGTATTTGCTGGAAATTGCGGGGCAGGTTGACCGCGAAAATGCGGTGTTCTTGTTCAATTCCTCTGGCGATCCGACGTTGATGCGGGAAGGCAACGATATGTCGGCCACCTATGTTGTCATGCCGATGCGCGTGTGACAGCCAAGGGCGCTGTCTGCGGACTTTGGGGATATTTGGGCAAGTATGAAAGGGTAAGCGGGTGAGTGGTCTGTCCATCACGGCGCTGGCCTTATCGCAGTTTCGCAGCCACCGCGCGGGGCGGGTGGTGTTTGACGGGCGGCCCGTGGCGATTTCGGGGCCGAACGGCGCGGGCAAGACAAATATTCTGGAAGCGATGTCTTTGCTGTCGCCCGGGCGCGGCCTGCGCCGCGCGGCCAGCGGCGATTTGGCACGCCTGCCCGCCGCCGTGGGCTGGAAGGTGGCGGCAGAGGTGCGCGGTTTGGGCGGGTCCTCGCACAAGGTGGAAACTTGGGCCGAAGGTGCCACCCCGCGCGAGGTGCGCATAGATGACAAAGCCACCAGCCAAACCGCCCTTGGCCGCATCTTGCGCATTCTGTGGCTGGTGCCAGCGATGGACCGGCTTTGGATCGAAGGGGCCGAAGGGCGGCGGCGCTTTTTAGACCGCATGACGCTCAGCTTTACCCCCGACCATGCCGAGGCGTCGTTGGCCTATGAAAAAGCCATGCGCGACCGCAATCGCCTGTTGAAAGAAGGGGCCAGCGACCCGCATTGGTTTGGCGCGCTTGAAGCGCAGATGGCCGAGGCAGGCGCGCAGATCACGGCCAACCGCAGCGCCGCTTTGGCACGCTTGGTGCAGGCGCAGCAGGGCGCGGATACGGCCTTTCCGCAGGCCGATCTGGATCTGGTCGCCCCTGACGGGGAAGAGCCTGCCGATCTGGGCCTTGCCCTAGCCCAAGGACGGCGGCGCGATATGGCAGCGGGGCGCACCTTGGTTGGCCCGCACCGCACAGACTTGCAGGCGGTCTATCGGGCCAAGGCGCAGCCCGCCGATCAATGTTCAACCGGAGAGCAAAAGGCGCTGCTGATCAGCCTGATCTTGGCCAACGCCCGCGCTTTGGCGCAAGATTTGGGCCAAGCACCCGTCTTGCTGTTTGACGAAGTCGCCGCCCACTTGGACGTCGGGCGGCGCGGCGCTTTGTATGACGAGATTTGCAGCCTTGGCGCGCAGGCGATCTTAAGCGGCACCGAACCGGGACTGTTTGATAGCCTAGGGCCGCGGGCGCAAATGCTGCGGGTTAGCGAAGCGGGCGGCGAAAGCAGGATTGAGTGGGATGATTAACAAACAGGTTTCCAAACGCGGGTTCGTTAACCTGCGCACTTGCGCCCCGTCTTTGAGGCCGTTGTTTGGGAGAGTGTGTTTTCATGACGCTTAGCTTGGCAGAATTGGGGCTTTACGCCTTGGGCATGGCGGGGCTTTGGGCGGTGCCGGGGCCTGTCTGGGTTGCGCTATTGGCGCGCGCCTTGTCAGGGGGTTTTGCCGCAGCTTGGCCTTTGGCTTTGGGGGTGACGCTGGGCGATTGTCTGTGGCCCGCGCTTGCGATTTTCGGCATGGGCTGGGTTTTGTCACAATACGGCGAGGCGCTTCACCTTTTGCGTTGGATTGCGGCGGCGACCTTCGCGGTGATGGGCGCTTTGCTGATCGCAAAGTCGGGCACGCTGATGTCTGCCGACAGCAAATTGACCCGTCCGGGGCGCTTGGCAGGGCTTATGACGGGGGTTGCCGCTGTGCTGGGCAACCCCAAAGCCATCTTGTTTTACATGACCGTTCTGCCGGGCTTTTTCGGCGACCTGTCGCGCCTGACGGGGGGTGATATTGCCGCTGTCTTGGCCGTCTCTGTCGCGGTGCCTTTGCTGGGCAATCTGGGCCTTGCGCTGTTCTTGGACCGTGCCCGTGATCTGCTCTCCAGCCCCGCGCGGGTGCAGATGCTGAACCGGATTTCAGGTGGTCTGCTGATCCTTGTCGCTTGCGTTATTCCCTTTACCTAGCCGCTAAATATTGTGTCCGGCGCGTGACAATCCCTTCAAAGAACTGTATAAATTGCACGCTTATACAGGGGTGCACTGCACATGGCTGAAGAGCCCAAGATCACCGAAAGCTACGGCGCGAGTTCTATCAAGGTTCTCAAGGGGTTAGACGCTGTTCGCAAGCGCCCCGGCATGTATATTGGCGACACCGATGACGGGTCGGGCCTGCACCACATGGTGTATGAAGTTGTCGATAACGGCATCGACGAAGCCTTGGCGGGCCATGCCACCGAAGTCAGCGTGAAAATCCACGCCGACAGCTCGGTTTCGGTGCGCGACAATGGGCGCGGCATCCCCGTCGACATGCACGAGGAAGAGGGCGTCTCTGCCGCCGAAGTGATCATGACCCAGCTGCACGCGGGCGGCAAATTCAACAACACCGACGAATCCGGCAACGCCTATAAAGTCTCGGGCGGTTTGCACGGGGTGGGGGTTTCCGTCGTCAATGCCCTGTCGGAATGGCTGGAACTGACCGTGTGGCGCAACGACATCGAATACCGTGCACGCTTTGAACATGGCGATTGCACCGTGCATGTCTACCCCGTAGGCCCCGCCCCCGGCCAAAAAGGCACGCAGGTGCGCTTCTTGGCCAGCGCCAAAACGAACGTGCCCGACGGCACCTTTTCCAATCTGGAATACCAGTTCAAAACGCTGGAAGTGCGGCTGCGCGAACTGGCGTTCTTGAACTCTGGCGTCAAAATCGTGCTGGAAGACGAACGCCCTGCTGAGGCGCTGCGGACCGAGATGTATTACGACGGCGGCGTGCGCGAGTTTGTCAAATACATCGACCGCTCGAAAGCGCCGGTGATGCCCGAGCCGATCTATATGATCGGCGAAAAGAACGGCATCGGGGTGGAAGTAGCGATGTGGTGGAACGACAGCTACCACGAAAACGTACTGCCGTTCACAAACAACATTCCGCAGCGCGATGGCGGCACGCATTTGGCAGGGTTTCGCGGCGCGTTAACGCGCACGATTAACGCTTATGCGCAAAGCTCCGGCATTGCGAAGAAAGAAAAGATCGACTTCACCGGCGATGACGCCCGTGAAGGCTTGACCTGCGTTTTGTCGGTGAAAGTGCCCGATCCAAAGTTTTCCAGCCAGACCAAAGACAAGCTGGTATCTTCCGAAGTGCGCCCTGCGGTTGAAAACTTGGTCAACGAAAAGCTGGGCGAGTGGTTCGAAGAAAACCCCGCCGCCGCCCGCATCATCGTGGGCAAGATTATCGAGGCTGCTTTGGCGCGCGAGGCCGCCCGCAAAGCGCGCGATCTGACACGGCGCAAGACGGCGCTGGATGTCGCCAGCCTGCCCGGAAAACTGGCCGATTGCCAAGAACGCGATCCTGCCAAATCGGAACTGTTTTTGGTCGAAGGCGACTCGGCCGGCGGATCGGCCAAACAGGGCCGCTCGCGTGCCAATCAGGCCGTCTTGCCGCTGAAGGGCAAGATCTTGAACGTGGAACGCGCCCGCTTTGACCGGATGCTGGGCAGTCAGGAAATCGGCACGCTGATCACGGCACTGGGCACGGGCATTGGCCGTGACGAGTTTGATATCAAGAAGTTGCGCTACCACAAGGTCGTCATCATGACCGATGCCGACGTGGACGGCGCGCATATCCGCACGCTGCTTTTGACCTTTTTCTTCCGGCAAATGCCGCAGTTGATTGAAGGCGGGTATCTGTATATCGCCCAACCGCCGCTGTACAAAGTGGCGCGGGGTAAGTCTGAGGTGTATCTGAAAGACCAAGTCGCGCTGGACGATTACCTGATCGAAATGGGCGTCGAAGAGGCGGTTTTGCGGCTGGCCGATGGCACCGAAATCGCGGGCAACGATCTGGTGCGCGTGATCGAAGGGGCGCGGGCTTTCCGCCGCGTTCTGGATGCGTTTCCCACCCATTACCCACGCGCCATTCTGGAACAGGCAGCGCTTGCGGGGGCCTTTGATCCGGGGGCCTCGGACGGTGATTTGCAGGTGGTGGCCGATCAAGTCGCCCGCCGCTTGAACCTTGTCGCCCCCGAATTCGAACGGTCATGGGTTGGGCGCATCACGCAAGACCACGGCATCCGCCTGTCACGCATCCTGCGCGGCGTGGAAGAGCTGCGCACGCTGGACGGCGCTGTTCTGCGCTCTGGCGAGGCGCGCCGCTTGGCCGTGATCGCCAAGCGCGACCGCGATGTCTACCGCGACGCGGGCCGACTGGCGCGCAAAGACCGTGACCAGCCGGTGTTTGGCCCTGTCGACCTGCTAAAATCTGTCCTGACAGAGGGCGAAAAAGGCCTATCGCTGCAACGCTACAAAGGCTTGGGCGAAATGAACCCCGGCCAGCTTTGGGAAACCACCCTTGACCCCGAAGCGCGCACCTTGCTGCAGGTCAAGGTCAACGATCTGGCCGAAGCGGATGACATTTTTACCAAGCTGATGGGCGATGTCGTCGAGCCCCGCCGCGATTTCATTCAGGCCAACGCGCTGAATGTCGAACATCTGGATATCTGATCTGGGGTGAATGTTGCGACCAAAGGGGGCCATGGCCCCCTTTTTGGTCTGGCGACCCCGGATGGACGCGAGAAAACCAACGAAAACAAGGCTGTAGCCAAGGCTATCCCGCCTGCATCACCCGTGAAAAAACAATGGGTTCCACCGACAAAGGCTAACCAAAATAACTCTGAGGCCGCAGTGGAAATGGCCCTGCGCAAAGCCGCTCTGGCCGATTCCGAACTATTGTTCGCAATGGAACAGATGCGAGCAGCCGACGCATTCTGGGCAGCACCTTTTGCCCCGTTTGATTATCTCACAATCGGCTTCTGCTTGCCCGCAGACCGCCTGCCAATGCTCGTGCGGGAACTGCAGCCTGTCGTCGTCACTATTGCGGGCGAGCGCTTCGTTCGCCCTGCCGAAATCGCACACAGACTGCGCGGGTACAAAGGCGTGCTGCCCATTTTAGGGGGCAAAGATGAGTGACGCTTTGAGCCAACTTTGCCTTGATATCGCCGCGTCGTGCGCAGGGCACCGCAGCAGATGGTACGCTGCCACCGCTGCCCGCTGATTATAACGTCGGGGTGGCCGCATGAGCCTGCTTGCCCAGACGAGTGATACGAACCGCTCAACCGCAGCCGAGGAGGCCCGCCAGTTTAGCATCTTTGGTGTTCAGCCTCTCGCGGCCCAGTTGGCTGACGCCCTGTCACAGTTCCTCCTATCGCCGACCGAGCGCGCATCCGGTCAACGGGTCGTGCTGGACCTGCGCGACGCACTGCTTGGTTATGGTCAAGAACGCGCCGCTTACGCATCAACGCTGGTGAACAGCGGCCTCGCCTCTCGCAACGAACTGCGCAATCTGCTGGGCTTGCCCGACACGGACGGTGGTGACGCGCTGGCTGTACCATCCAACACCCTACCGCTGGACCAGTGGTTACAGGGCCAAAAGGTAGGCGACGCCCCCGCGCCCGTGCTGCCACCCGACCCCACCAAGTCTTATACCCCGCCGAGCCCGTCGGAGGCCACTTCCAGCGCAGAAATCATAGACTGGCGGGCCCACATAGCCGACGCCCGCTTTCGCGCCGCCGTAGCGCCCACCGCCTTCGCTGAACATTGTCACAAACTTGCCCAAGGATAGGGTAGGCTAATTGCCACGGGTTGACTGGTCATCGCCTGTTGGAAATCTCCTTTAGCCTGCCCGCCCCCCCTTAAAATGGGGTCGTACCCTCCTCTACTACCCCCCTCTACTAGCCTTAAAAGAATGTCTGGGCGTATTGCAGGGCCATCCCTTGCATACACATATAGCCGCATGATAAAAAAGTCAGGTCATCACAAAAGGAGGTAACCTGATGGCAAACAACGATTATATTGCGCTTCGTGTCAAAAACGATGCGCACATGGCAATCAAGGAGTATGCTTACCAAAACCGTGTAAACATATCAGAAGCCATTTTAATGGTGGTTCCCGCCGATATTATCGAACTGTCAAAGGTTCAAGCAGCGAAAGTAGCCGCCAAGAAAGCGCTGGCTGAGGCGCAGGGCAAATGACCGCTAAGCAAATCGCACGGACGGTGGCTGCGATGTTGAAGGTCGGCGTGGTGGCTATGCCTACGGGACGAAGGTCATCTATCGCCGCGAGTTCCAGCGCATCCTAGACGCGCTGGCGCATCTCCCGGCTGGCGATCGGTGGTTCGCTACCAAGCACGCACAGGCCCTAATCGACACCATTGAAGGCCCCGCAGCCCGCAGCACGTTCAAGAAGAAGTTGGGCGTATTGATGCGCTTCGCTATCCGCACGGGAGTAAGGGAAACCGACCCCGTGACCGCAGCCAAATCGGGCTTTCAGCAGACCGACGGCATCGCGGCGTGGAGCAGCGACCAGATTATAAAAGCGTTGGCTACGCACCCAGTCAACACGCCCACGGGGCTGGCGCTTAGGTTGATGTTTGAGACTGCAGCGGCCCTTACTGACGTGGTGAAACTTGGGCCTCATAACCTAAAAGACGGGTTCATCATTTATCGGCGGCAAAAGTTAGGCGAGAAATCTGCCATCGACGCCGTGTGCCCGTTATCGCCCGAACTGCTGTCGGCGCTGGCCGCTATAAAGACGCCAACCTATCTTACCTTTAACGGCAAGCCCCGCTCAAATGCTGGGCTTGGCGGCAGAATCAAAGCGGTCGCCGCAGCGTTTTGCTTCAAAGGTTCGGCGCACGGAATCCGCAAGGCACGAGCGGTGATGCTTTACGAGGCTGGGTGGCCACTTGAAGCGATCGCCGCCGTGCTAGGTCACGCCGACACTAAAATGACCGCCCATTACATTGCCAGCGCCAGTCGCGTCGGAATCGCGAAAAAGGCGTATGCGTTGGCTAACCTCAACGACACGTCACGGCTAACCGAAGGGAAAAGCGATGAATAACAAGACGTTAAATAGTGGTCTGGTGACCCCGGATGGATTCGAACCATCGACCTGCCGCTTAGGAGGCGGCCGCTCTATCCCCTGAGCTACGAGGCCAAAGACCTGTTCGGCTTGTCGCTGAAAAACCCTTGTTATGCAACGATTTTGGCGAAGCTGATCTGGGAAAAGAAAAGGGGGAGTGAATTTGGCCCACCACTCCCCCTTGGGTCCATTGCGTCTGGGTTGAGAGCTTGCAGGCCGCGCTGGATATCACCGAGGCCATTGGTCGACCCCGTTAGCGGTAACATACCCCAAAATCACTGCTTGGACAAGCGAAAGATTTCGCGATAAACTTCCCCAAACGAAGGAAAACGGTTTGAACAAGCCCACAAGCACCCCACCCCGGCGCACTCTGACGCTGCGCGATGTTTCCGAAGCCTCTGGCGTAAGCGAAATGACGGTGAGTCGCGTCTTGCGCAACCGGGGCGATGTGTCGGCGGCCACGCGCGAACGGGTGCTGCAGGCCAGCCGTGCCTTGGGCTATGTGCCCAACAAAATTGCGGGCGCTTTGGCCAGCCAAAGGGTTAACTTGGTGGGGGTCATCATCCCGTCAATGTCGAACATGGTCTTTCCAGAGGTGATGACGGGCATCTCTTCGGTGCTGGACAACACAGGCTTGCAGCCCGTGGTGGGGGTGACAAACTATCTGCCCGACCGCGAAGAGGCGGTGTTGTATGAAATGCTCAGCTGGCGGCCGTCGGGCGTGATCATCGCAGGTTTGGAACATACTGCCCCCGCGCGCGCCATGATGGCACAGGCCGGCGTGCCGATTGTTGAGATTATGGATATTGACGGGCAGGCCATCGACAGCGCCGTGGGCATCTCGCACCGCCGCGCTGGCCGCCAGATGGCCGAGGCGATCATCGCCTCGGGCTACAGGCAGATCGCGTTCATGGGTACGCAAATGCCCAACGATTTTCGCGCCAAGAAACGTCTGGAAGGTTTTGAAGAGGCGCTGCGCCGCAACGGGATGGCCTTGGTGGACCGCGAGTTTTACGACGGCGGATCAGCGCTGCTTAAAGGGCGCGAGATGACCGCCGCCGTGCTCCGCCGCAGCCCGCAAGTTGATTTCTTATATTATTCCAATGACATGATTGGGGCCGGCGGCCTTTTGTACTGTCTGGATCAGGGCATCGACGTGCCGGAAAAAGTGGGTTTGGCAGGGTTTAACGGGGTCGAATTGCTAGACGGTCTGCCGCGCCGTTTGGCCACGATGGATGCCTGCCGTCTTGAAATCGGCAAACGCGCCGCAGACATCATCGCCGCCCGCAATCAATCGGCCGATCTTGAGCCAGAGGTCATCGAACTGTTCCCCACCCTCCAACCGGGCGACACGATCCGGCAGTTTTGATCACACCGCTTGCGCCAACAATTGGCCGTTGTGGTGGCCTGTGATCCGCGCGGATATCACCGTACCCTCAGGATGGTCTGTGGCAAAGGTCACTTCGGCGAACTGCCCCGTGCGCCCCATGCGGGGGGCTTCCATCAACACCTGATGCACGTTTCCGATTTGGGCTGTCAGATGACGCTCTAGCGCAAGGTCGCCTGCGGCGCGCAGACGGGCGGCGCGGGCCTTGATCTCTGGCCCCTTGACCTGTGGCATACGGGCGGCAGGCGTGCCCTTGCGCGGGCTAAAGGGGAAGACGTGCAAGAAGGTCAGATCGCAGTCTTCGACCAGCTTCAAAGAGTTTACGAACATCTCTTCGGTTTCGGTTGGAAATCCTGCGATCAGGTCCGCGCCAAAGACCATATCGGGCCGCAGCGCGCGGGCTTCGGCGCAAAAACGGATGGAATCTTCGCGCAAATGCCGCCGTTTCATGCGCTTCAAGATCATATCATCGCCGGCCTGCAAGCTTAGGTGCAAATGCGGCATCAAGCGGGGTTCGGTGGCGATAGCCTCCATCAAGGCGGGGTCGGCCTCGATCGAATCGATCGAGGAAATCCGCAAGCGGGCGATGTCGGTCAGCCGCAAAAGACGCAGCACCAGATCGCCGAGATGGGGGGCTCCGGGCAGGTCTGCCCCCCAAGAGGTCAGGTCAACGCCGGTCAGCACAACCTCCGCAAAACCCTTATCGACCAATCGCTTGACCTGTTCGACCACCACCCCCGCCGGAACTGAGCGCGAGTTGCCCCGACCGTAGGGAATGATGCAAAAGGTGCAGCGGTGATCGCAGCCGTTTTGCACCTGCACATAGGCACGCTGGCGGCCAAACCCGTCGATCAAATGGCCCGCCGTTTCACGCACCGACATGATGTCATCGACCTGAATTTTCTCGGTCACGCCGATCAGATCGGGCAGTTTCAGGCTGTCAGACAGGCCAGTCCACGTGTCGGCCTGCATCTTTTCATGATTGCCGATCACCCGCGTCACTTCAGGCATCTCGGCAAAGGTCTCAGGTTCAGTTTGCGCGGCACATCCCGTGACAATCACCGCAGCGCCCGGGTTTTCGCGGGCAAGACGGCGGATTTCTTGCTTGGCTTTGCGCACGGCTTCGGCCGTTACCGCACAAGTGTTCACAATCACTGCGCCCGACAGGCCAGCGGTGGCGGCAAGCTCTTTCATCGCCTCGGATTCATAGGCGTTCAAACGGCAGCCGAGCGTGGCAAAGATAGGGGCCGTCATGCGTGGGCCGCCACAAAGTCTGCCGACAGGATGCCGTCAAATACATAGGCCACGGGGCCAGTCAGCCACACCCCGTCAGCGCGCCAATCCACCGACAAGACGCCGCCGTCCATATCCAGCCGCACCCTGCGCCCCGTCAGGCCCCGCAGATGCGCCGCCACCGCCGTCGCGCAGGCGCCCGACCCGCAGGCGAGCGTTACGCCCGCCCCCCGCTCCCACACGCGCATGCGCAAGTGATCCGGGCCGAGAACCGAGGCGAATTCCACATTGGTGCGCTGCGGGAACAGGGTGTGATGTTCCAGTCGCGGACCAACAGCTGCCAGATCAACCGTTTCCGCATCATCAACAAAATGCACACAATGCGGGTTGCCCATCCCCACCGCCGCAGGATCGCCCCCCAGCGGCAGGTGCAGCGTGTCAACGTCGCGGGCCAAGGGCACCTCGCCCCACAACACCTGCGGCGCGCCCATGTTCACCCAAACGCTGCCCGCTCCACGCTCGGCCCAAAGCCGACCGCGCGCCGTCGTCAGGCTGACGGCGGTCACACCCGCCCCCCGCATGACATAATCCGCCACGCAGCGCGTCGCATTGCCGCAGGCTCCGGCGCGGCTTCCATCGCTGTTCCAGAAATCCAGCGCAAAATCAGCCTCATCGCTGCTGCGAATTTCCGCCAGCTGGTCAAACCCCACACCGCAGTGCCGATCGCCCAATGCGCGCGCCAACCCATGCGTCACCGCCGCCTCGCGCCCGCGCGAGTCGATCACCACAAAATCATTGCCCGCCCCATGCATCTTCATGAAAGCAAGCCCAGCCAAGGCGCTTGTCGAGGTCATGTGCGCGATATACGCCGCACCCGAAACTTTTGCCAGCCTCTCAACGCCCGTCGGCGCCCATAGTCGCGCGTCGGTCGACCTGTGAGAGGTCAATCTATGCAGCCTTCTGGCGGCAAGACGACCCTGTGACACATTTGTGCCGATGTCTCTGCGGAATAAGGGTTGACGTCCCCCTCAGCTTTCCTTAGTCAGCGCCGCAGTGGGCCGGTAGCTCAGCTGGTAGAGCAACTGACTTTTAATCAGTAGGTCTCGGGTTCGGATCCCGACCGGCTCACCAATTTATCAAAGATCTCAAGCATTTGCGTGCTTGGGATCTTTTTCTTATGTGCAACTGAAACTTGTAAAGAGTTATAGAGTGGTAGACCCGCGGGGTGGGCGGGGAATCGGAGGCCGGGTCGGGTGGTCGTAGTCTAGGATCAAAGCAACACAGAAAGTTGATGGGATCAAATGGTGATATTCTACAACATAATTCTCATTAATGGGAGTATAACATCAAATCGACTCCGCAAGATATTCTGAAGTGTCGTGATGTGTTGCAACCTCTCGGGTACTTAGAAAAAATCCAACGCCTATTCATTAGATGGCGACCGAACAAATTCTTTATATAATTAAGCTCAACGTTCTCAACTGAATTTCTTCGATTGAAAATTTTCATTGAAAATTTTGCCGATTCGAAGAAGTTTTGCGAATCGAACGAACCAAGGAAATCTTTGATCAGTACACTTACTCCTAGCGCTGCTCTATGATATCAAATTCAGATTTGCTTTCATAGCTTGCCCACCGCGCTTCTGAGGAGTTGGCTGAAAGATATTTTTTACTAGGGTCAGGATGCATTGATTTTTGTTTCGCGGCATGATTCACTTTAGCGAAAACGGAGTGGTGGCATGCGCGATTTATACTGGTTAAGCGACACGCAGTTGGCCAAGCTTGAGCCCTTTTTCCCGAAGTCCCATGGCAAGCCCCGTG
>CANFSY010000084.1 GCA_947449875.1 Paracoccaceae bacterium | reverse complement strand
GACTTTGGCCATGGCGGGGGTGGGCGCTGACCAGATCGGCACGGTCATCTTGGTCGGCGGGTCAAGCCTGATGGGCTTGGTGGCTGAGGAGGCGCAGGCCTTGTGCCCCAAGGCCACGGTGCAAAGCTCTGACGCCTTTACCGCCGTCGTGGACGGATTGGCACTGGCCACGGGGCAGGAATTTGGTGCGCAATAGCGCAGTCTTGCCGTGTTGACTCTGCCCGCTTGGCCTGTATAAGCCGCCCAGTTGCAAGATCGCTCTTGCGGCTTTCATTGGTGTTGGTGGCCTTCGCAAGAAGCAGCCTGTCGGATCGCAAGATCAAAGGACAACGCCCTTCCCTTTGGGTTCTCCGGGGTCGGGATCGCAAAAGTGGGCGCAGATCATCGCAAGATGAACCGCCCCGATGCATACCGGCTTACGGCAAATCCAAAACCTGTAACGAAGGAGATCAGCCGTGACCAAACGCACGTCTGCCAAGTATAAAATTGACCGCCGTATGGGCGAAAACATCTGGGGCCGTCCGAAATCCCCGGTGAACAAGCGCGAATACGGCCCCGGCCAACATGGCCAACGCCGCAAGAACAAGCTGTCTGACTTTGGTACGCAGCTGCGCGCCAAGCAAAAGCTGAAGGGCTATTACGGCGATTTGACCGAAAAGCAGTTCCGCAAGATCTATGCTGACGCTGAACGCCAGCGTGGCGACACCGGCGAAGCGCTGGTGGGTCTGCTGGAACGCCGCTTGGATGCGGTCGTCTACCGCGCCAAACTGGTGCCGACCGTGTTTGCGGCACGCCAGTTCGTCAACCATGGCCATGTCCATGTGAACGGCAAGCCGGTGAACATCGCCTCTTACCGCGTGAACGAAGGCGACATCATCGAAGTGCGCCAGAAGTCCAAGCAAATGGCCGCGATCACCGAAGCCTTGGCTTTGACCGAGCGTGACATTCCCGACTATATCGAAGTTGACCAATCCAAACTGACCGTGAAATTCGTGCGCACCCCCACGCTGGGCGATGTGCCCTATCCGGTGAAGATGGAACCGAACCTCGTCGTCGAATACTACGCCAAGAACTGATCTGGGCAAAGAACTGATCTTTTCACAGATCATGGCCCTGTTGGGGCCAAGCAGGGTCCGCCAGTGGCGGGCCCTTTGCTTTTGGCGCGCATCAAATCGCAGGGCAGGCGAATTGGCGGTGGAAATTTCCCGCCCCTGTGGTTAAAACGCCCCTAAGACAGAAGGCCCGACAAGGCAGAAGGACTATGCATGACCGACCCCATCCGCCCCAAGCCCGGTATCCTCGACATCGCCCTGTACGAGGGCGGCAAGGCCGCTGTGGCGGGGGTGGCCAATGTGATCAAGCTGTCGTCGAACGAAAACCCCTTTGGCCCGTCGGATAAGGCGAAAGAGGCGTTCTTACGCTCGGTCCACCAGATCCACCGCTATCCCTCCACCGACCATGCCAGCCTGCGCCACGCCATTGGCGACGTGCATGGGCTGGACGCGGATCGGATCATTTGCGGTGTGGGTTCAGATGAAATCATCCACCTTCTCTGCCAAGCCTACGCAGGTGTCAAAGACGAAGTCGTCTTCACCGAACACGGCTTTTTGATGTACCGCATTTCGGCCACCGCCGCAGGTGCCACCCCCGTTGAAGTGGCCGAGCGCGAGCGCGTCACCGATGTCGATGCCATTTTGCGCGCCTGCAATCGGCGCACCAAGCTGGTGTTTGTCGCCAACCCCAACAACCCCACCGGCACGATGATATCAGCGGCCGAGGTGGAACGCCTTGCCGAAGGCCTGCCGTCGCAGGCGATTTTGGTGCTGGACGGGGCTTATGCCGAATTTGTCGACGGCTATGATGGCGGGGCCGCGCTGGTCGATCGCCGGTCAAATGTGGTCATGACACGGACTTTTTCCAAGATTTACGGCTTGGGCGGGCTGCGGGTGGGCTGGGGCTATGGCCCGCGTGCCATCATCGACGTGCTCAACCGCATTCGCGGCCCCTTTAACCTGTCCAACACCCAGCAAGAGGTGGCCGAGGCCGCCGTGCGCGACCAAGACTTTGTCACCCGCTGCCGCAGCGAAAATGCCAAAATGCGCCATTGGCTGGCCTTGGCCTTGGCTGAATTGGGCGTGCCGTCAGACACCTCTATGGCCAATTTCATCCTCGCCCGCTTTGCCAGCGCCACCGAGGCCGAGGCCTGCGATCTGTTCCTGCAAGCCCAAGGGCTGATCGTGCGACGGGTCAGCAGCTACAAATTGCCGCACGGGTTGCGCATCACCATCGGCGACGAATCTTCGTGCCGCAGGGTGGCCCATGCGATTGGCCAGTTTAAGGGCATGAAATGACGGTGATCTATCAAAAGGTGGCGCTGATCGGCTTGGGGCTGATCGCCTCGTCTATGGCGCATGCGATGCGGGCCAAGGGGCTGGCGGGGCAAATTGTGGGCCATGCGAAATCGGCAGACACCCGCGCTGTGGCGCTGGAAATTGGCCTGTGCGACCATGTCTACGCCACCGCCGCCGAGGCTGTGGCCGGCGCTGATCTGGTCGTGCTGGCCGTGCCCGTGGGGGCAATGGCGGCGATTGCAGCCGAAATTGGGCCGCATCTGGCGGCTGGGGCCACGGTGACAGATGTGGGATCGGTCAAGCAGGCCGTGATTGCCGCTGTGCAGCCCCATATTCCTCCCAATGTGCAGTTTATCCCCGGCCACCCGATGGCGGGCACCGAATACTCTGGCCCCCGCGCAGGCTTTGCCACGCTGTTTGACAACCGCTGGTGGCTTTTAACCCCCGCCGCCGATGCCGACAGTGCAGCCCTTGCCCGCCTGCGCGGCTTGCTGCAAGCGATGGGGGCCAAGGTGGATACGATGGATCCGGCCCACCACGATCTGGTCTTGGCCGTGGTCAGCCATACTCCACATCTGATCGCCTATACGATGGTGGGGGTGGCCGATCACCTAGCGCAGGTGTCTAACAGCGAAGTGATCCAGTATTCCGCCACAGGCTTTCGCGATTTCACCCGCATTGCCGCCAGCGACCCGACCATGTGGCGCGATGTGTTCTTGACCAACAAGGACGCGGTTTTGGATATTCTGGGCCGCTTTGCCGAAGAGTTGTTCGTGCTGCAACGCGCCATCCGCATGGGCGACGGCGACCACCTGTTTGACTATTTCACCCGCACCCGCGCCATCAGGCGGGGGATTATCGAAGCTGGCCAAGACACCTCGGCCCCTGATTTTGGACGGGTTGCCGCCAGCAAGTCGGTCAAAGCCTAGTTGCGTCTGGCTTTGGCCTTGGGGGTCTTGGGGCTGACCTGCGGGCCCGCACCGGCAGAGGCGGATTTGGCACATCTCCGCCCGCCGCCGCGCCCTGTTTTGGCAAGACCGCTGATCCACCCCTTGCCAAGGCCCACGGTTGAAGCTGATCCCTTGGCCGCGTTTCGCCCGATGAAACGGCCCGATGTCAGCGCGCAAAAGCCCAAGACCGCTGCCGCTTCGGGATATGTGTGCCAATCCCCCGATATCAAAGGCAAGGCCTTGCCCGCCCTGCAACCGCGCACCAAGGGCTGCAAGATCGACGCGCCGGTCTTGGTCAGCGAGGTGGCCGGCGTTCAACTGGTGCCCCCCGCCACGATCAACTGCACCGAGGCGCGCGCCCTATCGGAATGGGTCACAACCGGCCTGCAACCGGCCTTTGACGGCGCGATTGTGCGCCTGAACGTCGCCGACAGCTACGCGTGTCGTCCGCGCAACAATGTGCCGGGCAATCCTGTGTCGGTCCACGGATTAGGGCAGGCGATTGATATTGCAGGGTTTAAGACCGTCTCTGGCGCGACGCTGACCGTGGCCGCCGATTATGGCCGCCAGATCAAAGCGGCGCAAAAGGCGGGGTGCGGCATTTTTCACACCATTCTGGGGCCGGGGTCAGACGGCTACCACGAAAACCACATCCATTTTGACGTGGCCCCCCACGGCGGGCGGGATTATTGCCGTTGAGGTAAGGCAGGTGCGGGGCCCAAGGGGATAAAGCCCAAGCTCATCCGCCCGTTTTGCAGCGTCAAAGGCAGCGAGATCACCTCGGGGTCGGGGTCGGGGCTGGCCTTGGCCAGAAACTCTAGCCCGCGCTGCACGGTCACTTCGTTTGATGCGGGCACAAGGCCCAAGGCCACAGCCGCCGCAGGCAGGCTGCGCCAGCCTTTCAAAGTCAGGTCAATTTGCCCTTCGGCCAGACCTTGGGCATCCGGCTTCACCGTCCCCTGAGCGGTCAGGTCAACCACGCCCCATGTGACGTGAAACTGGGTCAGGGTGAGGCCCTGAAGTTGGGGATTTTGCACCGAGCGGTCCAGGGGCTGAGAAAGGGTCACCTTGGCATCCAGATGCAGGGCCGTGACCGCGGGGCCAAGGTCGGTCAGGTGGGCATAAGCCTGCGGCAGGGTCAGCGTGCCGATATCTGCGCCCAACCGATAGGTGTTTGCCGCATCGACCACGCGTTCCGCCGCCAGAACAAGCTTGTCCACCCCCACCCGCCAGCCTTGGGACGAGGAAAGCCCCAAGCCCTCGCCCTCAACCACCGCGCGGGTTAGGGGCAGGGCTTGGGTCGGCTGCATCAAGACACTGGCCATCAGGCGGCCTGACGACAGGGTCACATCCTGCCCGTCGGGCGCGTGGATCACTTGGGTCGGGGGCAGGGCCGCGATCACGTGCCACGGTTTCCATGTCATCGCCAAGATTTGTACAAAGGGCGCTTGCCAGCCCCAACCGGTCAGCGGGTCTGACAGGGTCGGGTCGCTGATCGTCAGATCAAAGCGGTCGGCAAAACCCGCGACGGAAATGGCGCTGGTCTCTGCCACACGGCCTGCGGCTGTCTGGCTGTCAAACCACGCCTGCGTGGCCCGTTCCAAGGCGCGCGCACCCACAAACCAATAGCCGCCCCACAGCACCCCCAGTCCCAGCACGAACCACAGCAAAAACCGCACCCAGCGCATTCGATCGTCCCTTTTCCTTTGCCCGCCCCCCCGTTTACAAGCAGGCAAGGCAAAGGGATAGGTCATGATGCAACCGCTATGGGTCTTTGGCTATGGGTCGCTGATCTGGGATCAGGGTTTTCCCGTGGCCGAAGCGCAGGTGGCCCGCCTGACCGACTGGCACCGCAGCTTTTGCATGCGCTCGATCCACCACCGCGGTACGCCGGACCGGATGGGGCTGGTGCTGGCATTAGACCGCGCAGCGGGGGCGTTTTGCGACGGTGTGGCCTTTCGTGTGAGCGCGGGGGCAGAGGAGCAGACCTTAGCCGCGCTGCGCGCGCGGGAGTTGATCTCTTCGGCCTACAGGGAGGAATGGCTGCCCGTGCTCACCCGCGATGGCCGCGATCTGACCGCGCTGACCTATGTGATTGATCCGGATCATGACCAGTATTGCGGCGGATTAAGCCTGATTGATCAGGCCGGCATCATCGCGCAAGCGGTCGGCGGGCGCGGCACCAACCGCGCGTATCTGCAACAGACGGCAGCCCATTTGGCCAAACTTGGGATTGCCGATCAAGATCTGGACCAACTCGTCATAATGGTGCAATCACAGTCGGATTGATGCTCTTTTGCTTGGCATGTGGGCAGGGCCTGCTATTGTAGGCGAAACTTCAAAGATCGGGCTGAAGCGGGCGCATGAAACAGCAAGGCTTGTCACAAATATCGTTCACCCAGCCAATCCGCCAGATTGTCAGCATGCTGGTGGCCTGCGGGTTGCTGGTGGTGGGTCTGTGGTTCATTCGGCACGAGGTTCTGCAAATCTTGCAGACAAACCCGTGGTTGAATGCCTTTATCATCGGCGTTTTCGCCTTGGGCATCGCGACCTGCTTCTGGCAGGTGCTGATCTTGATCCAATCGGTGCGCTGGATCGAAAACTTTGCCAACGGGGTCGCAGGCGACGACGCCCGCCCGCCGCGCCTGCTGGCCCCGCTTGCAGCCCTGCTGCGCCGGCGCGAGGTGAAGCGGCAGATCACGTCTTCCAACGCGCATTCCATTCTGGATTCGGTGGCCACGCGGATTGATGAAGCCCGCGACATCACGCGCTATCTGACCAACCTGTTGATCTTCCTTGGCCTTCTGGGCACGTTTTACGGCCTTGCCACCACGATTCCCGCGATCGTCGGCACAATCAAATCCCTCGCCCCGCAAGAAGGCGAAACCGGCGTTGCGATCTTTGGCAAGCTGATGAACGGCCTGCAAGAGCAGTTGGGCGGCATGAGCACGGCGTTTTCATCCTCGCTTATGGGGTTGGCGGGGTCTTTGATCGTGGGCCTGTTGGAATTGTTCGCCAGCCACGGCCAAAACCGCTTTTACCGCGAATTGGAAGAATGGGTTTCGTCGATCACACGGCTGGGCTTTGCCGTCGCTGAAGGCGAAGCGCCTGATCAGGCGGTGATGACGCAGATGCTGGATCATGTCGCGTCGCAGATCGAAGTGATGCAAACGATCTACGGGCAATCCGAAGCCAGTCGCGCACAAAGTGACGCCAAGATCGCCGATCTGGCCACCGCCCTATACCGATTGTCGCAAGGGATGGAGGCGGAAAGCGGGCAAGTCGAGGCGCTGAACCGTTTGGTGGCGGGGCAAGATAAGATCATCGCAGCCTTGGCCACACCCGACGCGGCCGCGCAGGGCTATGCCGACGCCCAAAGCAGGATCCTCCTGCGCTCGATCGAGGTGCAATTGCTGCGGATTCTCGAGGAACTGTCCGCCGGACGGCAAGAAACGGTGGCCGATCTGCGCGGCGACTTGGCGGCGCTGACCACGGCCATCAAGACCTTGGCGCGCGGCACGACGGGGCGCAGTTAGACATGGGATTAAGCCGCAGAAGCCGCGAACAGCCCAATATCTGGGCAGGCTTTGTGGATGCCGTCACCACTTTGCTGATGGTGATGATGTTCGTGCTGACGATTTTGACTGTGGCCCAATCGGTGCTGCGCGACACGATCAACACCCAAAGTACCGAGTTGAGCCAGCTGAACGATCAGGTCGCGCAATTGGCCGATGCTTTGGGCTTGGAAAAGACCAAGGCCGCTGGCCTGTCAGATCAGGTGACGGCGCTGAATGCCGAATTGGACGCCGCCAAGACCAAGGGCAACCAGCAATCCACCCTGATTGCCACGCTGACCAGCCAGCTGTCCGCCAAAGAAGGCGAACTGGCCGCAGCACAGGGCAAGATCACAGGTTTTGAAGCCCAAGTTGCAGGGCTTTTGGCGCAAACCTCGGGGCAGAAAGACCAAATCGGGGCGCTGACGGCGTCGGTTGCCGATTTGGAGGCGGCGCAGACCAAGGTGATTTCGGAAAAAGATGCCGTGGCCTTGGCCCTTGCCAAGGCGCGCGATGAAATTGATGCGGGCACCGAAGCCGCCCGCCTTGCGGCCGCCCGCACGGCGGCTTTGCAGGCGATGATCGACGATCTCAAAGCCCAAGATGCGCAAAAGGCGCAGTCTTTGGCCGCCCTGACGGGCGATGCAAGCACGTTGCAACAGCAACTTAGTGACGCTGAACAGCAACACCTTGTCGATGCGGCGGCGGCACAGGCCCTGCGCGAGAAGCTGCAATCGTCAGATGCAGAGCTGACGGCGATGACCTTGGCCTTGGAAGAGCAGCGCAAGAAGGCCGAAGACACGTTGACCCTGCTGGCCGCTGCGGATGCAGCGCAAAAAGACCTTGCCAGTGCCAAGACCCAAAAAGAGGCGCTTCTGGCTGCGGCGCAAGACATCCTGTCGCAAAAGACGGCCCAACTGGCCGAACAGGCGCGCAACGTGGCGCTGTTGAACCAGCAAATGGCAGCCCTGCGCACGCAATTGGCGCAGTTGCAGGGGATGCTGGACGCCTCGGCCGCCAAAGACAGTCAGAGCAATGTGCAAATCTCGGCCCTTGGCAGCCAGTTGAACCAAGCCTTGGCGCAAGTCGCCGCCGAACAGAAAAAGCGCGCCGAACTGGAAGCGGCCGAGGCCGAGCGGCTGAAGGCGGAAAATCAGGATTTGACCAAGTATCGGTCGGAATTCTTTGGCCAATTGTCCAAGCTGCTGGCAGGCCAACCCGGCGTGCGGGTGGTGGGCGACCGGTTTGTGTTTTCATCCGAAGTGCTGTTTCAACAAGGGGCCGCCGATCTGGCCCCCGAGGGGCAGGCCCAGATTGCCAAAGTGGTTGAAACGCTGCAGCGCGTGGTGCCCGATATTCCGGCGGGGTTGAACTGGATCATTCGGGTTGACGGGCACACCGACAACGTGCCGCTGTCAGGGACGGGCGATTTTCACGACAATTGGGAGTTAAGCCAAGCCCGAGCCTTATCGGTGGTGCGGTATATGACAGATGTCTTGGGCTTTGCGCCCGAACGCTTGGCGGCGGCGGGCTTTGGTCAGTACCAGCCCGTGGCCTTGGGGGACACGCCAGAAGCTCGCGCACAAAACCGCCGGATCGAGTTGAAACTGACCGAGCGTTAGGGGCCTTCGCTGCAAAGCGGGGGTTTCACACCCCCGCACCCCCGTGGGATATTTTCGCAAGTATGAAATAGGGGGGTGCGGGGGGGATTTTAGGCGTGGACCGCGCCGTCACCGCAGGCAAGAGCGGCCTCGCGCACGGCTTCGGAATAGGTCGGATGGGCGTGGCAGGTCAGGGCCAAGTCTTGGGCCGAGGCGCCAAATTCCATCGCAACGCAGATTTCATGGATTAGATCGCCTGCGGCAGGGCCAATGATATGGGCCCCCAAGATGCGGTCGGTGGCGGCGTCGGCCAGAATTTTGACAAAGCCGTCGGCTTGAAACACCGCTTTGGCGCGGGCATTGCCCATGAAGGAGAACTTGCCGACCTTATAGGCGCGGCCTTGGTCTTTCAGCTGCTCTTCGGTGGCCCCGACCGAGGCGACCTCGGGCGTGGTGTAGATCACGCCGGGGATGACGTTGTAATTCACATGGCCATGTTTGCCCGCGACAATTTCTGCGACGGCCATGCCTTCGTCTTCGGCTTTGTGGGCCAGCATCGGGCCTGCGATGGCGTCGCCGATGGCGTAAAGGCCGGCGATATTGGTGGCGTAATGGGCATCGGTTTTGATCGTACCGCGCGGGCCCATTTCGACCCCCAAAGCTTCAAGCCCAAGGCCCGCCGTATAGGGTTTGCGCCCCGTGGCCAATAAGACGACATCGGCGCTGACAGAAACCTCGACCCCGTCGGTGCGGCGTTTGTAGGTGGTGGTGGTGCCTGTCACCCCTTGCACGGCGGCCCCCAGAACAAAGGTCAGGCCCTGCTTGGTCAGAATCTTTTGGAAGGTCTTTTGCACCTCGGCGTCTTGGCCGGGGGTGATGGCGTCAAGGTACTCGATCACGGTCACCTTGGTGCCCAAGCGGGCATAGACCGAGCCGAGTTCCAGCCCGATCACGCCTGCGCCGATCACCGTCATAGTGGCGGGGATTTGCGGCAGGGTTAGCGCGCCGGTCGAGGTGACAACATTCACCTCGTCCACCGTCACGCCGGGCAGGCTGGCCGGTTCAGAGCCTGTGGCAAGGATGATATGCTTGGCGCTGTGCAGGTCATCGCCCACTTTGACGTGGCCCGCCGCTGGAATGCTGCCCCAGCCTTTGAGCCATGTCACCTTGTTTTTCTTGAACAAAAACTCGATGCCCTTGGTGTTGCCCCCCACCACATCGTCTTTATAGCCCTGCATTTTGGACCAATCAACGCGGGGGGCGGCCCCCATCAGGCCCATCTTTTCAAAGTTTTCATGCACTTCGTGCAGATGGTGCGTGGCGTTGAGCAGCGCCTTGGATGGGATGCAGCCCACGTTCAGGCAGGTGCCGCCCAAAGTGTCGCGGCCCTCGACCACGGCGACCTTTAGCCCCAGTTGCGCTGCCCGTATGGCGCAGACATAGCCGCCGGGGCCGGCACCGATCACGATCACATCAAACTCTGCCATAGTCTTTTCCTTTGAACGAGGCGCGCGCGGCCCTTAGACCAGCGCTGCCACAAGCATAACGGTGGTGGCGATCAGCCCCACGCTCCAGATCAGCGACCGCCACGGCTGCCAGCCAAAGGCATAGGCAGGCACATACAGGATGCGGGCGGCCAGATAGGCCCAGCCGCAGGCGACGGTCAGGGGGCTGGATTTTTGGCCCAAGGTCACGACCAGAACGGCGATGGTGAACAGCGCCAGCGCGTCGAAATGGTTGTTCAGCGCGCGGCCCAAGCGGGCGGTGATCTTCGACAAGGGCTTGGGCGGGGCCGCATCACGCGGGCTGAGGGTGTAGGCCACCGTCAGGTCAATATTCGCAGGCACAGCGAACAGCGTGAACTGCGCCACTTGCACCAAGGCCGCAAGGGTTAGGGCGGTAAGCTCGGGGGTCATCGCCTTACAAATCCATCAACAAGCGGCGGGGATCTTCCAGCGCCTCTTTGACGCGCACAAGGAAGGTCACAGCGCCTTTGCCATCGACGATGCGGTGGTCATACGACAGCGCCAGATACATCATCGGGCGGATCACGATTTGGCCCGCGACCACCACGGGGCGGTCTTGGATCTTGTGCATTCCCAAGATGCCCGATTGCGGCGGGTTCAAGATGGGCGAGGACATCAGCGAGCCGTAAACCCCGCCGTTCGAGATGGTGAACGACCCGCCCTGCATATCGGCCATGGTCAGCTTGTTGTCGCGCGCCCGCGCCCCCATTTCGGCGATTTTCTTTTCGATGCCGGCAAAGCTCATCTGATCGGCGTCGCGCAGCACGGGCACGACAAGGCCGTTGGGCGTGCCCACGGCAACCCCCATGTGGACGTAGTTTTTATAGACCACATCCTGCCCGTCGATTTCGGCATTCACCTCGGGGATTTCTTTGAGCGCGTGGATACAGGCTTTGACGAAGAACGACATAAAGCCCAGCTTCACGCCGTGCTTTTTCTCGAACACGTCTTTGTAGGTGTTGCGCAGTTCCATCACGGCGGACATGTCGACCTCGTTATAGGTGGTCAGCATGGCGGCGGTGTTTTGCGCGTCTTTCAGGCGCTTGGCGATGGTGGCGCGCAGGCGGGTCATTTTGACACGCTCTTCGCGGGCGGCATCGTCTGCGGGAATGGGCGCGCGGGGAATGGCGGCGGGCGCGGGGGCCGATGCTGCGGCAGCGGCGGGGGCGGCTGCGGCCTTGGCCACATCTTCTTTCATGATGCGGCCATCGCGGCCGGTGCCGGTGACTTGGGCGGCGGTCAGGCCCGCTTCGGCCATGGCTTTCTTGGCGGCGGGGGCGTCTTCGATGTCTTTGGCGGTGGGTGGTGCGGGTGCTGCCACGGCGGGGGCTGCGGCTTTGGGGGCCGCGACTGGCGCAGTGGCCCCTTCGGTCACAATGGCCAGACGTGCGCCTGCGGGCACAGTGGTGCCTTCTGGGGCGAGGATTTCGGCCAAAACCCCTGCAACGGGGCTTGGCACTTCGACCGAGACTTTATCGGTTTCCAACTCGCACAGCATTTCGTCCAGCTTCACCACATCGCCGGGCTTTTTGAACCACGTCGAAACGGTGGCTTCGGTCACGCTTTCGCCCAAGGCGGGTACCATTACATCGGTCATAACCATCTCCTCCTCAGGCCAACGCGTCGTTGACGAGGGCTGTTTGTTCGGCTTTGTGTTTGCTGGCCAGACCCGTCGCGGGTGAGGCCGAGGCGATGCGCCCAGCATAACGCGGGCGGCTGAATTTCGCGCCAACCTTGACAAGCAAGGCTTCGATTTCGGGTTCGATAAAAGACCAAGCGCCGGCGTTTTTGGGTTCTTCCTGACACCAGACAAATTCGGCGTTTTTGAAGCGGCCCAATTCTTCGGTCAAGGGCACGGTCGGCACGGGGTAAAGCTGTTCGACGCGCATCAGATACACGTCCGACAGCCCGCGCGCATCGCGTTCGGCCAGAAGGTCGTAGTACACCTTGCCCGAGCACATGACCACGCGCTTGATCTTGTCATCGGCAGCCAGCGTCAGGGCCGAATGGCCCTTTTGCGCATCATCCCACAGCACGCGGTGGAAAGTTGATCCATCGGTGAAATCGCCCGCATCCGAGACGCACATCGGATGGCGCAGCAGCGACTTGGGTGTCATCAAGATCAGCGGTTTGCGGAAATCGCGGTGCATCTGGCGGCGCAGGATGTGGAAATAGTTGGCCGGAGTGGTGCAGTTCGCCACGATCCAGTTGTCATGCGCTGACGATTGCAAGAAGCGTTCCAGACGGGCCGAGGAATGCTCTGGCCCTTGGCCTTCAAAGCCGTGTGGCAGCAGGCAAACAAGGCCCGACATGCGCAGCCACTTGCTTTCGCCCGAACAGACGAACTGGTCAAACATGATCTGCGCGCCATTGGCGAAATCGCCAAACTGCGCTTCCCACATGGTCAAAGCGTTGGGTTCGGCCAAAGAATAGCCGTATTCAAAGCCCAAAACCGCATATTCCGACAGCATGGAATCGATGACTTCGTAGCGCGCTTGGCCCGGGCGGATGTGGTTCAGCGGGTAGTGCCGCGCTTCGGTCACTTGGTCGACAAAGGCCGAATGGCGCTGGCTAAAGGTGCCGCGGGTGCAATCTTGGCCAGACAGGCGCACAGGAAACCCTTCGGTCACAAGGCTGCCAAAGGCCAGCGCCTCAGCCGTGGCCCAATCAAAGCCTTGGCCTTTGGCGAACATCTCTTTTTTGGCGTCCAACTGGCGGGCGACGGTTTTGTGGATGTCAAACCCGTCGGGCACGCGGGTCAGGGCGGCGCCCACCTCGGCCATGGTTTCGGGTTTGATCCAGGTTTCGCCGCGCTGGTAATGATCCAGATCCTTGGGCTGCATGTTCTTCCAGCGCCCGTCCAGCCAGTCGGCCTTGTTGGGCTTGTAAGCTTTGCCCGCTTCGAATTCTTCGTTGAGCTTGGCCTGAAAGGCGGCCTTCATATCCTCGATCTCGCCTTCGGGCATCAGGCCGTCTTTGACCAGACGCTCGGCGTAAAGCTGCAAGGTGGTCTTTTGCTTGCGAATGCGGGTGTACATCGCCGGATTGGTGAACATGGGCTCGTCGCCCTCGTTATGGCCAAAGCGGCGGTAGCAGAAGATGTCGATGACCACGTCTTTGTGGAACTTCTGGCGGAATTCGGTGGCGACTTTGGCGGCGTGCACGACCGCTTCGGGATCGTCGCCGTTGACGTGGAAAATCGGCGCTTCGACCATCAAGGCGATGTCGGTCGGATAGGGCGACGAGCGCGAATAGGACGGGGCGGTGGTAAAGCCGATCTGGTTGTTCACCACGATGTGGATCGTGCCACCCGTGCGGTGGCCTTTCAGCCCCGACAGGCCAAAGCATTCGGCCACAACGCCTTGTCCGGCAAAGGCGGCATCGCCGTGCAGCAGCACCGGCATGGCCTGATGGCGCTCAGTATCGCCGATCTGGTCTTGCTTGGCGCGCACTTTGCCCAGCACCACGGGATTGACCGCTTCAAGGTGCGAAGGGTTGGCGGTCAGCGACAGGTGCACCGAATTGCCATCAAAAATTCGGTCAGACGACGCGCCAAGGTGATACTTCACATCCCCCGACCCGTCGACATCTTCGGGCTTGTAGCTGCCGCCTTGGAATTCGTGGAAGATCGCCTTGTAGGGCTTTTGCAGCACATTGGCCAAAACGTTCAGACGGCCCCGATGCGGCATGCCAAAATTGATCTCGCGCAGGCCCAGATTGCCGCCGCGCTTGATGATCTGCTCCATCGCGGGAATAAGCGCCTCGGCCCCGTCAAGGCCAAAGCGTTTGGTGCCCATGTATTTGACGTGCAGGAACTTTTCGTAACCCTCTGCCTCGACCAGTTTGTTGAGGATGGCTTTGCGCCCTTCGCGGGTAAAGGCGATTTCCTTACCGTAGCCTTCGATACGCTCTTTCAGCCAGCCCGCCTGATCGGGGTCTGAGATGTGCATATATTGCAGCGCAAAGGTGCCGCAGTAGGTGCGCTTTACGATCTCGACGATCTGGCGCATTGACGCCATTTCCAGCCCCAGAACCATGTCGATAAAAATCGGGCGGTCCATATCGGCATCGGTGAAGCCGTAAGAGGCGGGGTCAAGTTCGGGGTGGTTGCCCCGCTCGACAATGCCCAAAGGGTCAAGGTCGGCGGCAAGGTGGCCGCGAATACGGTAGGCGCGGATCAGCATGATGGCACGCACCGAATCCAGCACGGCACGGCGCACTTGGGCGTCGGACAGGGAAATGCCCTTTTCCGCCGCTTTTTCGGTGATTTTCTTGCCCGCAGATTTGGCTTCGGCGGGGTATTCGCCCGTCATGGCCAAAGTCAGATCATCCGTGGGCTGCGGCGGCCAATCGGCGCGTGCCCAAGAAGGCCCCGCCGCTTGGCGCTTTTGCTCTAGCCCGGAATCG
>CANFSY010000083.1 GCA_947449875.1 Paracoccaceae bacterium | reverse complement strand
GGCCCGGGCAAATGGCCGGCAGTGGTCTGCAAGGGCAAAAGGCGCAGAACAGTCAATATCAGCGCGATGGCCAAGAAGATCAGACGATGCACCCAAAGCGGGCCGATCCACGTGCTAATCACTGCGCGCCCCCGTGGTCCCATCGGCAATCGCGGGAGAGGGCGCCCCATCAGTGCCCTCCGAAGGGGGCGCAGGCGGCAAACCTGCCGCCGGCATCAACGGCCCCTGAACCCCGGCGGGCAGGGCCCGTGGCGGCAGTGGCACCAAAAGCGCGCCAGAGTCTGTAATGGGTGAACTGGCATAGCTGCGCAAGACGCGCAAGAATTCCAACCGCTCGTAATCTGCCGCCAAAACCACGCGCAGGCGTTTGTCCGACCCCATGGCCACCTGACCCACCAGCAACCCTGACGGAAACACATCGCCATCGCCCGTGCTGATGACCCGATCCCCCGGTTGAATTTGGTCAGCCGCTTCCATAAAATCCAACGGCGGCAGCATAGAGTTATCACCGGACAAGATCGCCTTCTGGCCAGACGGTTGCACGATCACCGGGATGTGGCTGGAACTGTCGGTGAGCAACATCACACGGCTTGTGCGGCTGCCTACACCAGAAATGCGTCCGACAAGGCCAATCCCGTCCATCGTGGCCCAGCCATCTTGAATGCCGTCGCGCGCGCCCACATTCAGCAGCACAGATTGCCGAAACGGGCTGCCGCTGTCGGCCAACACCACGCCCGTGACATGGGTGAGCATCGGGTCAAGCCGGACATTGTTGAGGTCAAGAAGCCGTGCGTTTTTTTGCTCAAGCTGCAAGGCCGCTTCTTTCCACGCCTTCATCTGCTGCAACTCGTCGCGCAGTTGCTGATTTTGTTCATAAAGGCGACTGTAGGATTGGAAGTTTTCAACGAGGACCCAAATCTTCGTCACAGGGGCCATAGCCCACGAGATCGGCGGAACGATCTTGTCGACCAAAGCGGTCCGAAAGCGTTCCACCCT
Source organism: Paracoccaceae bacterium (assembly GCA_947449875.1). Classification (GTDB taxonomy): domain Bacteria; phylum Pseudomonadota; class Alphaproteobacteria; order Rhodobacterales; family Rhodobacteraceae; genus Stagnihabitans. The sequence continues at coordinate 13,766 of CANFSY010000083.1, read as the reverse complement.
TGGGCTGTCGATACGCCACAGACCAAAGACCGCAAGCAGAAACACAACGAAAAGTCCCACCAAGACCCGGCGCAGCGGGCGTGAGAAATCTTCACGGTTATAGGTCCGAGGCTTGGCCATAAGGCCCCCCTAGCGCGACAGCACTTAGCTGTCGTAGTCGATCACGTGGCGCAGTTGCTTTTCATACTCCAGCGCCTTGCCGGTGCCCAAAGCCACGCAGTTGAGCGGCTCATTTGCGACCGAGATCGGCAGGCCCGTCTGCTCACGCAGTGACAAGTCCAGATCACCAAGCAACGCCCCGCCCCCCGTCAGCATGACGCCACGGTCAACGATATCTGCCGCCAGATCAGGCGGCGTGGTCTCCAAAGCCTGCATCACGGCATCGCAGATGGATTGCACGGGTTCTGACAAAGCCTCAGCCACTTGCGCTTGGTTGATCTCGGTTTCCTTCGGTACACCGTTCACCAGGTCGCGCCCACGGATCATCATCGACGCGCCGCGCCCGTCATCGGGCATCCGGGCGGTGCCGATGGTGGTTTTGATGCGTTCGGCCGTGGCTTCGCCGATCAACAGGTTTTGGTGGCGGCGCAGATAGCTGATAATCGCCTCGTCCATCCGGTCGCCGCCGACGCGGACCGAGCGGGCATAGACGATATCGCCCAAGGACAGCACGGCCACCTCGGTCGTCCCGCCGCCGATGTCGACCACCATGGAACCCGTCGGGTCGGTGATGGGCATCCCCGCGCCGATGGCGGCGGCGATGGGTTCGGCGATCAGGCCCGCACGGCGTGCGCCTGCCGACAGAACCGACTGGCGAATGGCGCGCTTTTCCACGGGTGTTGCGCCGTAAGGCACGCAGACGATGATCTTGGGTTTTGAAAAGGTCGAGCGTTTGTGCACTTTGCGGATGAAATGCTTGATCATCTCTTCGGCGGTGTCAAAGTCGGCAATCACACCGTCGCGCATCGGGCGGATGGCTTCAATGCTGCCCGGGGTGCGGCCGAGCATCAGCTTGGCGTCTTCGCCCACAGCCAGAACCTGCTTTTTGCCGTCTTTCACATGGTAGGCCACCACAGACGGCTCATTGAGGATGATCCCGCGCCCTTTGACGTAGACCAGCGTGTTGGCTGTTCCAAGGTCGATCGCCATGTCTGACGAAAAGATACCGGAAAACATGTTGGAAAACATCGACATGAAGAGCGCCCCGCTGTGGTCGTAAAAGGGAATTGCCCCCGCGACTCAAGCAAGATGCGGGCGCTTTGGTATAGGGTGCCACAAAGACGGGCGAAAGGGCTATGATGCGGGGTCTGCGGGTTTACGCCGGTCGTTGGAAAACTTGACAAAATACGATATTTGATGGGCTGATATGGGATAATAATCCGAATTACATTCCTATTTCGAATAAATGGCAAAACCTTACCCTTCCCGCTTCGCGGATTGTCTGCTGCGCGCTAAGGTTTGGGCAGGAACAAATGTGTGAAATGGGGGGCGTCATGGCCGACTTTACCGATCGTGTGGCTTTGGTTACTGGTGCTGGCAGTGCAGGGGGTATTGGCTTTGCCATCGCGCGTGCCTTGCAAAACGCCGGTGCCAAACTGTGCATCACCGCCACCACCGACCGCATTTTTGACCGCGCGGCAGAGCTGGGGTGCATGGCCCACAAGGCCGACTTGACGGACCCTGCCCAAGTGACCGACCTGTTTGATACCATCGCCGCCCGATTGGGGCCTGTGGCGGTGTTGGTGAACAATGCGGGCATGGTGCAAAGCGGCAAGTCGGTCAAGCGCGCCAAACTGGGCGGCCTGTCCGATGCCGATTGGGCGCATCATATGGCCTTGAACATCGGGGTGACGTTCCACTGCATCCGCGCGGCTTTGCCCGCGATGCAGGCGGCAGGATACGGGCGGATTGTCAACATCGGCTCGGTCACGGGGCCTATGGTGACGATCGAAGGTTCGTCAGGCTATGCCACGGCCAAGGCGGCGATTGGCGGCATGACACGCTCGGTGGCCTTGGAATATGGCCGCGATGGCATCACCTGCAACGCCGTGCTGCCGGGGTGGATTCAAACGGAATCGTCGAGTGCCAAGGAAATTCGCGCTGGGCGGGCGACCCCCGTGGGCCGCCCCGGCACGCCGGACGAGGTGGCGGCTTGCGCGGTGTTCTTAGCCTCGCAAGGGGCGAGTTATGTCAACGGGGCGATGTTGGTGGTGGATGGGGGCAATACGCTGGTCGAGATGAAGGGGGCAGGCGGCTTCTGACCGCGCTGCGCCCCAAAACGACGACAGGCCAAAGCGGGGCTTTGGCCTGTCGCGATTATCACCCTGCGCTGGGTGGTTACTGCTTGTAGCTTACCGTCTTTACATCCGAATCCGGTGCCGATTTCATCCGGCGCTGGATCAGACGGTTCAGCGCATGGACATAGGCTTTCACGCTGGCCACCACGGTGTCAGTATCCGCCGACGTGCCCGTGGCAATCCGCCCGTCTTCTTCCAGTCGCACCGAAACGGTGGCCTGCGCATCCGTACCTTCGGTGACCGCATGCACCTGATACAGCTGCAAGGTTGCGTGGTGGGCATAGAGCATGTTGACCGCGTTAAACGCCGCATCCACCGGCCCATCGCCCGTCGCATCGGTCGAGAAGTCCACCCCGCCGATCCCCAGGGTCAACTCGGCCTCGCGCGGGCCTTCGGTGCCGCAGACCACGCGCAGGCGTTTGACTTGCAGGTGGTCGTTGTCGTCGCTGGTGGCCTCATCCGCGACCAATGCGATCAGGTCTTCGTCGTAGACTTCTTTCTTGCGGTCGGCCAAGGCCTTAAAGCGCACAAACACGTCGTTGAGCTGGTTATCGGCCAGCTCGAACCCCAGCTCTTTCAGCTTCGACCGCAGTGCCGCGCGGCCCGAATGCTTGCCCATGGCGATGTTGGTGGCCGTCAGGCCGATATCTTCGGGGCGCATGATTTCAAAGGTTTGCACGTTCTTGAGCACACCGTCTTGGTGAATGCCGCTTTCGTGCAAAAAGGCGTTCTTGCCGACGATGGCCTTGTTGAACTGCACCGCAAAGCCCGACACAGACGACACGCGCCGCGACAGGTTCATGATCTTGGAGGTGTCGATGCCGGTTTGATAGGGCAAAATGTCATTGCGCACGCGCATGGCCATGACGACCTCTTCAAGGGCGGTGTTGCCTGCGCGTTCGCCCAAGCCGTTGATCGTGCATTCAATCTGCCGCGCGCCCGCTTCTACCGCGGCTAATGCGTTGGCTGTCGCCATGCCAAGGTCATTGTGGCAATGGGTCGCAAAGATCACCTTGTCAGCGCCCGGCACGCGTTCCAGCAGCATCGCGATCAGTTTGGCGGATTCGAAAGGGTAGGTGTAGCCCACCGTATCGGGAATGTTGATCGTGGTGGCACCGGCCTTGATGGCGATTTCCACCGTGCGGCACAGATAGTCATGCTCGGTCCGTGTGGCATCCATCGGCGACCATTGCACATTGTCGCACAGATTGCGGGCATGGGTAACGGTGTCGTGGATGCGTTCGGCCATCTGGTCCATGTCCAGATTGGGAATGGCGCGGTGCAAAGGCGAGGTGCCGATGAATGTGTGAATGCGCGGCGAGCGGGCGTGTTTCACCGCCTCCCAGCAGCGGTCAATGTCTTTGAAATTGGCGCGGGCAAGGCCACAGATCGTGGAATTTCTTGACCGCTTGGCAATTTCGCTGACCGCGGCAAAATCCCCTTCCGAGGCGATGGGAAAGCCCGCTTCGATGATATCGACGCCCATTTCGTCAAGCAGGCCCGCGATTTCCAGCTTTTCGTCGTGGGTCATGGTCGCCCCAGGGGATTGTTCCCCGTCGCGCAGAGTGGTGTCAAATATCAACACACGGGGTTGGGCGGTCTTTTGGGTCATCTGGATCTATCCTTGGAATGTCTTAGCATGCGTGCCGGGTGTGTCGGGCGCTGATCACCTCTGAGCGGTCGCACCCTTGGGGCACGCTCAGAGGCGGCTAAGACGTAGCAGACCCAAGGGCAGGACAGGCATCATCACGGGGTGAGCCCCGCGCAACATGCCAGCCGTGATCGCATCCTTGGTCATGGAATGCGACTATAAGCAGGATTGCGCGAAAGAAAAGGGGGATCGCAGGGAAATTGCAGGGCTTGGCAGGGCGGGGCAGGGCGCTAGCTTTGGCCAAAGCGGGGGGAAGCATGCAACAGGCATTGGTGATCGGCGCGTCACGCGGCATCGGGGCGGCGGTGGCCTTGGCTTTGGAAGGGCAAGGCTACGGCGTCACCCGCCTGTCGCGCAGCACAGACGGGCTGGATGTGACAGATGAGGCCAGCGTGCAAGCCTGTCTTGGCAGGCTAGACGGCCCCTTTTCCACAGTCTTTGTCGCCACCGGCGCGCTAGAGCTTGGCCCCCACCGCCCCGAAAAGTCGTTGCGCGCTGTGGACCCTGCGGCCTTTGCCGCGCAATTTGCGCTGAATGCCACGGGGCCGCTGTTGGTGCTCAAACACGCGCTGCGCCTGATGCCGCGAGAGGGGGCGGTGCGCTTTGCGGCCCTTTCGGCGCGGGTCGGTTCGATCCGCGACAACCGTTTGGGCGGCTGGTACGCGTACCGCGCCGCCAAGGCAGCACTAAACCAGTTGATCCACACCGCCGCAATCGAGGTGGCGCGCACCCATCCGCAATCCGTGGTCGTCACCCTGCACCCCGGCACGGTGGACACCGGCCTGACCCGCGATCACCGCGGCACCCACCCCGGCGTGCCCGCTGCTGAAGCGGCGGGGCATATGCTGGCGGTGCTGGATGGCTTGACCCCCGCGCAATCCGGCGGCTTTTATGATTGGCAAGGTCAAGAGATCCCTTGGTAGCGCGACCATTGGCCGCCGCTGTGGTATGGTGTCGCCCATAAACTTAGGTTTAAGGGCGAAAACAGCCCGAAAATTGGCCCGCATGATCCCTTAGACCCATTCCAAAATCCGTCAAAAGCAGGCCAACAGGTCTTGCGGACCACGAAGCCCAAAGGAACAGCATAAGCGGATATCCTCTTTGGCGTTCGGGGGGCCTTGCTGGGTCAGGGCGGATGACGGATACCTTCAACGACGAGACCGGCCAAGTCCGGGGTGAGCAATGTACAAACGCACGTTTCTATCTTTTGGCCTCGCTTTCGTCGCCTGCGCCACGCAAGCCCTTTCGGCCAGTTTTGCCGATGCCATCGTGGCACAGTTGACGGCACAGGGTTTTAGCAACATTTCGGTCCAAACCACGTGGCTTGGCCGTGTGCAAATTCTGGCCCTGCGCTCGGACGGGCAGCGCGAGATCATCTTGAACCCGCGCACGGGCGAGATTTTGCGCGATCTTTGGACGGCGGCGCAGGGGCACACGGCTTATGCCCTGATTGATCCGGTGGGGTCGAAGGGCGCAGAACCGTCGACGCAGGGTCAGGCGGGCACAGGTGATTCGGGCACAGGTGATTCGCGCACAGGTGATTCGGGCAGCGATGCCGGCAAAGCTGACCCGTCGGGGGGAGGATCAGATGCGGGCACCGACACGCCTGAGCCCCCGTCGCAAGATCCGCCCGAGGTGGAGCACGAAGACCCCCAAGGTGGAAATTGACCGATGAAGCGGGCGGGATACAGGGCAAATCCTGATGACCGTTGGAATAGGATGAGACAAGTTTGGGGCGTTTAGCGACGATATCTTTGGTGTTTCTGGCCCAAGCGCTGTGTGCGATCTTGTTTATTTCCGATGTCTTTTCGTCAGCCTTCGGATTTGAGTCGCGGCCCCTGTCGTGGGAGATGCGCGAACTGTTGGAAATGGGCGCCGCTTTGGGGCTGGTGATCGGGGCCAGCTTTGGGGCCTTGGCCACCCGCCGCGCCGTGGCCGACCGCAACAAAGCCCAAGAACGGCTGCGGCGGGCATCGGGCGCCTTTATGGACTTGCTGGAGGAACGCTTTACCGAATGGGCCCTGACCCCTGCCGAACGCGATGTGGCGCTGTTTGCCATCAAGGGCATGTCGACGGCGGAAATCGCCGTCTTGCGCACCACATCCGAAGGCACGGTCAAAGCGCAGACCAATGCCATCTACCGCAAGGCAGGTGTCTCGGGGCGCTCGCAATTGTTAAGCTTGTTTATCGACGACCTGATGCGCGACGACACCGCGCTGCGCCCGCCGCATGTGCCCAACGTCAAAGCGGGTTAGTCAGCACTGCCATAGGTTTGCAGCACCTCTAGCGGTACGATGTCCAGCGCACGGCGGTGGGTGGCGGCAAGGTTGACCTGCGGGGCTGCGCCTTCCTCATGCGCTTGCAGAAAGCGACTGGCGCATAGGCACCAGCGGTCGCCGGGTTTCAGGCCGACAAAGCCGTATTCCGGACGCGGGGTGGACAGATCATTGCCAAGATATTTCGACAACGCCAGAAACTCTGCCGTCATGACGGCGCAAACCGTGTGCTGGCCGCGATCTTGCGGCCCCGTGTCGCAGCACCCGTTGCGGTAAAAGCCCGTCATGGGCTTGGTCGAGCAGGGCTGCAACGCGCCCCCTAGCACGTTGAAAGACGGGTCAGGCATCGCGCACTCCGGATCACTTGGGCAACTGTGGGCCAGTTTGCGCTTTTGTCGCGGCAAAGGTCAACGGGGGGCAGCGGGCGCTTGACCTGCGGCGGCGGGTTGCGGATGCTTGGGCCAAAGCACAGGAGGATGCCGTGGCCCTGAAAAGCACTGACTTGTCCCAAGCCACCCGCCCCATCCATCAAGCCCGCGCCATGCCTGCGGGTTTTTACACCGACCCCGCCCATTTCGCAGCGGAACGCGAGGGCCTGTTCCTGCGCCACTGGTTCTTTGTGTGCCGCGACGACATGCTGCCGAAGGCTGGCGATTACCGCGCCTTTGACAGCCCCGGTGGCCCGCTGGTAGCGCTGCGCGGGGCAGATGGCATCTTGCGGGTCTTTGCCAATTACTGCCGCCATCGCGGGTCGATCCTGCTGGAAGGGCAGGGCAACACGGGCGGTAAGGTCATGTGCCCCTACCACGGGTGGAGCTATCTGAACGATGGCCGCCTGTACGGTTGCCCCGATATGAAAGACGCCGAAGGTTTTGATCGGCGCGAAAACGGTATGGTGGCACTGGATTGCCAAACTTGGGCCGGCTTTGTCTTTGCCCGTTTTGCAACCGATGGCCCAAGCCTCGCCGAACACTTGGGCGACCTGCCCGACCGTTTGGCCTCGCACAAGCCCCAAGACATGCGCTGCACGTGGAGTGTCACGCTAGAGCCAGCGTGCAACTGGAAACTGATTTTAGAAAACGCGATGGAGACCTATCACACCGGCATTGTCCATCGTGATACAGTGGGGGCGCAAACCTCGCGCACTTTGGCGACCAAGGGGAATTGGATCTGTATTCAGGTGATTTCGGGCCGCTCGGTTGCCACGCTGTCAGACACGATCCCGCCCTTTGATAAGATTGACGGGCTAGATGCCGATGCGCAGATGGGCACCTATTTCACCGTGGCCCTGCCCACGATGCAATTCGCCGTGGCGCAAGATTGCCTGTGGTGGCTGAACGTCACCCCGATCGCGGCAGACAAATCGCGGCTGGAAATCGGCGGATGTTTTCCCGCCGCGCGCTTGGCGCAGCCCGATTTTGCCACCCGCGCCGCGCCCTATTACGACCGCTGGGAACGGGTGGGCCGCGAGGATGTGGGCATTTTGGAAAAGCAGCAAAAGGCGTTGGCGTCGGCGCTGTATCGCCCGGGGCCGCTGTCGGGGCGCGATGATATGGTGCAGGCCTTAGGGGTTTGGGTGCTGGATCACCTTGGGCTTTTGACGCAAGGCTGACATCACTTCCCCTTTACCCAAGCCGCGCCCCTTTCTATAAGGCGGGCATGAGGTTGATAGGCGTGATCCCCTCCCGAATTACTGGCCCGGCGTTCTGATCTCAGACGCCGGGACATTGGCGCTTGGCCGCCCCCATACGATCTTTTGCCCAATTCTCCTGCAAGGACTGCCCCGATGTGCGCTGACACGCCGACCCCCGACTACCGCGACAGTGTTTTCCTGCCCGAAACTGACTTTCCCATGCGCGCAGGCCTGCCCCAGCGCGAGCCTGATTGGCTGGCACGGTGGGAGCGGATCGGCGTCTACAACCGCCTGCGCGGCAAGCCTGCGCGGGCCGATTTCACGCTGCACGATGGCCCGCCCTATGCCAACGGCCATTTGCACATCGGCCATGCGCTGAACAAGGTGCTCAAAGACATGGTGGTGCGCAGCCAGCAGATGATGGGCAAAGATGCGCGCTATGTGCCGGGTTGGGATTGCCACGGCCTGCCCATCGAATGGAAGATCGAAGAGCAATACCGCGCGAAGGGCTTGAACAAAGACGATGTGAACATCGTCGACTTCCGCCAAGAATGCCGCCGCTTTGCCGAAGGCTGGATCGACGTTCAGCGCGCCGAATTCAAACGGTTGGGCATCACGGGCAACTGGGACGATCCCTATTTGACGATGAACTACCACGCCGAAGCGGTGATCGCGGACGAGTTCATGAAATTTCTGATGAACGGCAGCCTGTATCAGGGGTCAAAACCCGTGATGTGGTCGCCCGTGGAAAAGACCGCCTTGGCCGAGGCCGAGGTGGAATATCACGACCTGACCAGCCATACGATCTGGGTGCGATTTGCGCCTTTGGGCGGTGCACTTGAGGGCGCATCGGTCGTGATCTGGACGACAACCCCGTGGACCATCCCGCAAAACCGCGCCGTGTCCTTTGGGCCGACGATTGCTTACGGCCTGTACCGTGTGGATGCCTTGGGCGAAAACTCTACCGCCAAAATGGGCGAACTGCTGGTTCTGGGCGACGCATTGGCCGAAGCCGTGATGAAATCCGCAAAGGTAGAGGCGTTTACCCGCCTGCGCGATGTGACGGCAGACGAGATGACGGGCGTTTTGCTCGCCCACCCCTACCGTGGCATCGAAGGTGGTCACGGCGAGTGGGATTTTGATGTTCCGCTCTTGCCCGGCGACCATGTGACGGATGATGCGGGCACGGGCTTTGTGCATACCGCCCCCAGCCACGGCGATGACGACTATCAGATGGGCGTCAAGTTTGGCCTGCCCATGACTTATAACGTCGAAGCCGATGGGTCTTACCGCGCCAACCTGCCCCTGTTCGGCGGCCAAGCGATCCTGACGGCGGACGGCAAAGAAGGCCCTGCCAATGTCAGCAATATCAAGGCGCTGGCCTCGGTGGGCGGGTTGTTTGCCAAGGGCAAGCTGAAACATTCCTACCCCCATTCGTGGCGCTCTAAAGCGCCGCTGATCTACCGCAACACGCCGCAATGGTTTGTGGCGATCGACAAGCCGCTGGATGATGGCATGGGCGCGCAAGGCGATACGATCCGCAAACGTGCGCTCAACTCCATCAACCATCTGGTGAACTGGACCCCGCCCTCGGGCCGCAACCGCCTGCATGCGATGATCGAGGCGCGCCCCGATTGGGTGCTGTCGCGCCAACGCGCTTGGGGCGTGCCGTTGACCTGCTTTACCAAAGTCGGCGCCAAACCCACCGACGACGACTTTTTGCTGCGCAACGCCGAGGTCAACGCCCGCATCCGCGCCGCGTTTGAAGCCGAGGGGGCCGATGTCTGGTATAAGGACGGCTTCAAAGACCAGATGCTGCACGGCATCGTGGACCCCGCCGCCTATACCCAAATCTTTGACGTGCTGGATGTGTGGTTCGATTCCGGCTCGACCCATGCCTTTGTGCTGCGCGACCGACCCGATGGCAGTGCTGACGGCATTGCGGACCTGTACCTAGAGGGGACGGATCAGCACCGTGGGTGGTTCCATTCGTCGCTGTTGCAAGCCTGCGGCACCAAGGGGCGCGCGCCCTATCGCGGGGTTTTGACCCACGGCTTCACGCTGGACGAAAAGGGCATGAAAATGTCCAAGTCCTTGGGCAATACCGTGGCCCCCCAAGCCGTGATCGACGAATACGGCGCAGATATCCTGCGCCTGTGGGTGGCGCAGGCCGATTACACGCTGGATTTGCGGATTGGCAAAGAGATCCTCAAAGGCGTGGCCGACAGCTACCGCCGCCTGCGCAACACGATGCGGTTCTTGCTGGGCAACCTCAAAGACTTTACCGAGGCCGAGCGCGTGGATGCCGCCGATATGCCAGAGCTGGAGCAATGGGTGCTGCACCGCTTGGCCGAACTTGACGCCGAGGTGCGCGACGGCTTTGGCAAATACGACTTCCAAGGCGTGTTCCAAAAGCTGTTCACCTTTGCCACGACCGATCTGTCGGCGGTCTATTTCGACATCCGCAAAGATTCGCTTTATTGCGATGCGCCGTCCAGCCTGACCCGCCGTTCGGCGCGCACGGTTTTGGATATTCTGTTCCACCGCCTGACGACATGGCTGGCCCCGATCTTGGTTTTTACCATGGAAGAGGTTTGGCTGTGCCGTTACCCCGGTGACGACAGCAGCCTGCATCTGCAAGACTTCCCGCATACCCCCAAGGCATGGCTGAACCCCGCCCTGTCGGCCAAGTGGGATGCGATCCGCACCACGCGGCGTGTTGTGACAGGTGCGCTTGAAGTGCAGCGCACCGCCAAAGTGATCGGCGCCAGCTTAGAGGCCGCCCCCGTGGTGCATGTGGCCGATACGGCCATTCTGGCGGCCCTGCGCTCGGTCGATTTTGCCGATCTGTGCATCACCTCGGGGCTGAACCTGACGGCTGACCCCGAACCTTCTGAAGCGTTTCGCCTGCCCGAGGTGCCCGGCGTGGGCGTGGTGTTTGAAAAGGCCCTTGGCCACAAATGCGAACGCTGCTGGAAAGTGCTGCCCGATGTGGGCACGCACAAACACGCCGGAACCTGCAAACGCTGCAATGATGCGCTGGGCTAAGGTGGGTGCATAGCCCACCCCCCTAACCCAAACGGAGCACGCCATGACCAAACACGCGATCTGGGGCCGCTGGGCCGTTGCCGCCTTGTTCTTTATCAACGGGTTCAACATGGGCGCTTGGGCGCCGCAGATCCCCCAGATGATGGAACGCCACGGCTTAAGGTCGGGCGTGATGGGGGTGTTGATCGTGATGATCGGGCTGGGCGCTGTGTCGGCGATGATCTTTGCGGGCAAGCTTATTGCCCGCCACGGATCGCGGCGGATGGTGATGGTGTTTGCATCGTGCTTTATCCCGATGTTCCCCTTGATGATCTTGGCACCCTCGCCTTGGCTGGCCATTCCGTTTTTGTTCCTATTCGGGGCCTTTGGCGGCTGCATGGATGTGGCGATGAATGCCAATGCTGTCGCAGTCGAACGGCACATGGGCCGCGCCATCATGTCGTCCTCGCATGGGTTTTGGAGCTTGGGCGGCTTTATCGGTGGTGCTTTGGGCGGCCAAGCGATTGCGAGTTTTGGCTATGACAAGCAAGCGCTGGGTGTGGCGCTGATTTGTGCGGTGACACTGGCCGTGGCCAGCCGCTTTATCGTCAACGACCCACCCCACGCGGCAGAGGCCGAAAAGCCCAAGGCCCGCATGTTCCCGCGTGTGGCGATCTTGTATGTGCTCGGCGCCATGGCGCTGTTTTCGATGGTGCCAGAGGGTGCGGTGCTGGATTGGGCGGCGGTTTATGTCAAAGCCGAACTGGGCGCTGATCTGACGCGGCAGGGGCTGGCCTTTGGGCTGTTCTCCGGCGCTATGGCGATTGTGCGCTTTCTGGGCGATGCCGTGCGCAACCGTTTTGGCGCGGTGCTGACGTTGCGGGCTTCGGGGATTATGGGCGCTGTCGGGCTGATTGTGGCGTCGGTGGCCCCCAGCAGCGAGGTTGCGATTGCGGGCTTTGCGCTGGCGGGGATCGGGGTGGCCAATATGGTGCCGATCATGTTCTCGGCTGCGGGCAATTATCCGGGATTGCCGCCGGGGTCGGGCATCGCCACGACCACGATGATCGGCTATACGGGCTATCTTTTGGCCCCCTCGGTCATTGGCTATGTCGCCCAACATGTGGGCTTTCGCTTTACTTACGGCGCGGTGGCCTTGCTGTTGCTGGGGGTGGCGTCGCTTGCCAGCAAAGCGGCGGCGGCGGATGGGGTGAAGGCCTAGCCGTCGAACAGGTCGGATTGACCGGGCAAGCGCGGGGCATCCAGCCCCAAATGCCGCCATGCCTTTTGCCCCAACATCCGCCCGCGCGGGGTGCGCAGGATCAGGCCCTGTTGCAGCAAGAAGGGCTCAATCACCTCTTCAATCGCATCGCGCGCCTCTGACAAGGCGGCGGCGATGGTTTCCACCCCGACCGGCCCGCCGCCGTAATGTTCGGCCAATAGGGTCAGATAGCGGCGATCGTTGCCGTCCAGGCCCAGATGATCCACGCCAAGGCGGGTCAGGGCGTGGTCGGCAATCGCTTGTGTCAGGCGGCCATCGCCTTCGACGGTGACAAAATCGACCACACGGCGCAGCAGGCGGCCTGCGATGCGCGGCGTGCCGCGCGCGCGTCGGGCGATTTCGCGGGTTCCTGCGGGGTCTGACGCGATGCCCAACAGGCGCGCACCGCGCGTGACGATCAGGTCAAGCTCGTCTTCGGTGTAAAACTCCAGCCGTGTCGGAATGCCGAAGCGGTCGCGCAGCGGGGTGGTCAGCAGGCCCAACCGCGTGGTGGCCCCCACCAGCGTAAAGGGCTGCAATTCGATGCGCACGGTGCGCGCGGCGGGGCCTTCACCGATCACCAGATCAAGGGCGAAATCCTCTAGCGCGGGGTAAAGCACCTCTTCCACCACGGGCGAAAGACGGTGGATTTCGTCGATGAACAGCACATCCTTGGGTTCCAGATTGGTCAAGATCGCCGCCAGATCGCCCGGCTTTGCCAGAACCGGACCGGAGGTCATGCGAAACCCGACCCCCAATTCCCGCGCCATGATCTGCGCAAGCGTGGTTTTGCCCAAGCCGGGGGGGCCGTGAAACAGCGTGTGATCCATCGCCTCGCCCCGCGTTTTGGCCGATTGGATAAAGACGCGCAGATTGGCGCGGGCTTCGGCTTGGCCGACAAAATCGTCCAGCGTTTGGGGCCGCAGGGCGCGGTCAAGGTCTTGGGGTTGCTCTTGCGGGCTGGTGGGGCGGTGCGGGTCCATTTATTTCGGGGCCAAAAGTTTCAGGGCGGCGCGGATGAGCGAAGCGGTGTCACCCTCTGGCATTTCGGCAGAGATGGTCATGACAGCCTGTGCCGCATCCCCCTGCGCATAGCCCAGATTGACCAAGGCTGACAGCGCATCCGCCGCAAAGGCCGCGCGGTTCGACACGGGCGGCGGAGCGGTAGGCGGGGTGCGGCGCTTTGGCGGGGCGGGTTCTGAACCCTCGATCGGCTCTATCACGCTGGCGGCGGGCATTGTGCCGCCCAAGGCCATCATCGCGGGCGCTTTGGATTTCAGCTCTAAAATCACGCGCTGCGCCAGTTTTGGGCCAATTCCGGGTGCCGACTGGATCGACCGCGCATCGCCCAAGGCAATCGCACGCGCCACCCCTTCGGCCCCCAAAGCCCCCAGCATCGCCATCGAGGCTTTCGCTCCCACCCCTTGCACCGTCATCAACAGCCGATGCCATTCGCGGTCAAACAGAGTCAGAAAGCCGAACAGCTGCAACAGGTCTTCGCGCACCAAAAGGTCGGTGTAGAGCGAGGCCGCCTCGCCCGCAGGGGGCAGGCTGGCCAAGGTGCGGTCGTTGACATGAACGATATACCCCACGCCGCGCACATCCAGCAGCACCTGATCGC
>CANFSY010000082.1 GCA_947449875.1 Paracoccaceae bacterium | reverse complement strand
TCAACCCATATCGCCGCGCGACCTGCGCAACCGAGACATCCGGCGCCGTCGTTTGAAGACAGATCGACCGCTTCTCATCATCCGACCAAAGCCGCCGCGTTCGACACACCACCCGCAACCCCATAGTGTTCACCATCCAAAGCGGACACTATCTCACCCTCTATAACCGCGGCAGGGCAGTCAGGCCGGACGGTTACGCATAGCCCGCAGCACTTTACAAATGAGCGTCGGAAGATATCGGCTTTGGGTTGCGCGGCAGTGTCTATGTCTAGCGCTTTTCCAAGGTCACTTGGGCCAATCCAAGGAAACGATTGCCTCAACGACGTGCGAAACAAGAGCGGCCCTGTCAGCGGGGGGAAATTCTCTCGGGTCTGTCCCAACGATGCCCCAAAGTGGCGAGGCCGGATCAAACCGATCGCCTTGGTCGGCCCCTGTTCCCAAGCTTGGCAGGTCGATCAAGCCATCGGTCAAGCCATCCAGCAAAGTTGTCTCGAACAGGCCGGCATGGTCTGGCGGAAAGTTCGGCACATTGGCGCGGTTTACGGCGAAGGCTTTGACCACGGGCAAGGTGCCTTTGGCGTTCCAACCTTGCGCCATCTCGTCGATCATATGCAATTGCTCATCCGCGAAATGACCGGAAAACAGCAGCACTTCCTCTACGCCCATCTGGCCCAGTCTGTGCAAGGTTTGGGTCAACAGCGCCTCGATTTCCCGCCGTTCGGGCATCATAACTGTCCAAGGAAACGCGCCATGTCCGCCACCAGTGCCATAGTACAGAACGGGCCAGACAAGGCCGCCGGTTTTTTCTGCGGCGGCCAAGCACAGGCCATGCGCGGTCAACCCGTCAAGGCCGACGGGCAGGTGGTGGCAATGCCATTCGATCGTGCCAAGCGGCAGGTAGATCAGCGACCGTGCGGCCAATGCAGCCTCGATTTGCTGCGGGCGCAGGCGTTCGATTTGTCTCATCGGTAAAAATTCCTGACCCAAGCATGGTGCGGCATCTTGGCCATCAGGTCTGACGGGAAAGTTCCACCATCACTGTAGCAGATGTTCATATCGACCTCTTCGGGCGATTTCATGCCCGGGATCAAGACAGACACCGCGCCATGGGCCAGAACGTAGCGCATCGCGGCCTCTGCCAAGGTCGCGTAGTAGGGCGCGACATCGGCTTTCAGGGCTGCGACACGGGTGAGGGTTTGCGCGAAGCGCTCGCCGCGAAACATTTGGTGCGGTTGTGATCCGGCGGCAAAACTGGCGTAGCTGCCATCCGTCCAATGCCCGATCAGCGATCCGGAATCGAGCGGTACGCGCGCGATGATGGCCGTGCCCCCAAACTTTGCCGCCGGAAACAAAGTGTCGCGCGGGGGCTGTTCGAACATATTGAAGATCACCTGCTCAGACGCTACCAGCCCCAACTTGGCCAGCGCCACACCTTCCTGCGGTTGGTTGTCGCGCAGGGATACGCCGATTTGGTCAATCTTGCCCTCGGCCCGCAGGTCGCTGAGGGTTTCTAGCCAATCCAGTTCGCGGTGACCCGCTGGCCCCCACGAATGCAACTGGTAAAGGTCGATCCGTTCCACCCCCAAACGCCGCAACGATGCCTCGACATGGGTGCGCAGGTGCCAGTCGGGGAAGCGCCCGCGCATCGGCGGCGCGGGGTCGTCTGGGCTGGGCCAGACGGTGGGTTGGGCTTTGGTCGCGACGTAAATCTTGCCCCCGCGCCATTGCCGCAGCGCCTCACCGATCACCGTTTCGGAATGGCCCGCGCCGTAAAGCTCTGCCGTGTCAACAAAATTGATCCCTGACTCGAACGCGTGCAGCAGGGTGCGGATGGATGCGGCATCATCCACAGGCCCCCATTGCCCGCCAATCTGCCAACCGCCAAAGCCGATTTCTGACACCTGCCAGCCTGTACGCCCGAACGCCCGATACCGCATGAAGCCCCCTTGTTTGGCCCAAGGGGTAGGGGTTGGTTTGGCGATCGCAAAGCCCTAGGCTGATGGAAAGCCATCAAACGGGCAGCGTGTCAGGCAAGTTTTGCGGGCCATATAGCACGATGGGCACGGTAGAGGCATAGGGCGGGGCCATATTCGTCACGCCTTCAAACCCGAAATGGTTCAACAGCACTTCTAGCGCGAACTGGGCCTGCAATTCGGGGCTTTGGTCGATGGTTAAGGTCATCGCCCCCTCACGCAAGCTTGCATGGGTAAAGGGCGTCAGTTCGTGACCAATAAAGATCGGGCGTTGTGGCAGGATGTTGGCTTTGATCGCCGCAACCACGCCGCGATTGCCCGCGCCGACGTTGTAGACGGCAACGGTGTTGGGATTGCGCCGAAACGCCTCTTTCAGGCGCACTTCCGAACGGATCGGATCATCGCCGCCCTCGACCACCTCGGCCACAATCAGGGCGGATGCTTCGGCCAATTGGTCCTTTAGCCCGTCCAAGCGCGCGGCATGGGATTGAAAGCCCAAATGGTTGCACAACACGACAACAGGCCCAGAACGCGCCATGAGCCCCATGAAATACCCCGCCGAACGGCCCGCCTTGTAGTGATCGGTTCCGGCATAGGCGAGGCGTTCTGATCCGGGCAGGTCTGAAATCATGGTCACAACCGGCCGCCCTTGTGCTGCCAGATCGGCAATCGCGGCGCGGATCAGAGGATGGTCCTGCGCATAGACAATCACGGCGTCATACTCGCCGCGCTGCAGGGCGGCGACGATGGTCGCGGGGTCTTCATCTTCCAGCAACGTGCGGTGGATCGCCAAGGCGTGCTGCATCCTTTGGGCAAGACGGCGAAATTCAAACCCCATCCGCTGGATCAACGGCAATTCGGGGCGCGCCAAAATCACGTTCAGCCGCACGATGCGATGATGGGCCAAGGGCAGGATCCGCTTCAGCCCCAAGGTCCGCGCCGCATCCAAAACCCGCTTGCGGATGTCCTCACTGACGTTGCCGCGTTCGTTGATCACGCGGTCCACCGTGGCGCTGCCCACGCCCGCAAGGTTGGCTACATCGAAAAGCGTGGGGCGGCTGGAAGATTTTCGTGTCATTTTTTCAAGGCCTTAGGGCCGAAGGGATGGCCATTGATGGAAATCAATCAATGTGGCTTGCGACATTTTGTCAAGCTTAGATATGACTCAGCGCCAGAAAGGTCGCCCCGAAACGGTGTTGGCCCGACCCAAAAGAACCGGCGCATCGCGCGCCTTTTGAAATCGAATGACGTCCTGTGACGCAGCTTTCCCCGGGACTGGATGACAGTCTCGGATCAGTCTGCTTGTGCCTTGCGGCAAGGACGATAGAGCAGGGAAGACCGATGGACGATAAGAAGTTCGGCACGCGCAACAAACGGGGCGATTATGCCCCAAGTGCGCGTCTGGAAAGCGCGCCGCTGTTTGTTTGGCCGCCGCGTCCGGCCAAGCTTTTGGCATGGTTGCCACATTACTTCTTGCCGTGGAACGCGCTGTTTTTCGCCTTTGGTGCGCTGATCTGGCTCTATGCCACGCCCGCAAAACAGACTTTGGCAAGCTTTGACTGGCACTGGATTGTCTATCTGTGGCTGCGCAACAGCGCGATTGTCTTTGTGCTGTACGGGTTGATGGAGGTGCGCCTGTACACCCGCCGCGCCCAAGGCAACCGGTTCAAGTTCAACGGGCTTTTTCCGGCGGATAAAAAGTCTGACGTCTTTATGTTCAAAAGCCAGAACATCGACAATTTCCTGCGCAGTTTTGGCACGGGCGTGCCGATCTGGACGGCGTATGAAGTGGTCATGCTGCATCTATGGGCCATTGGCTGGGGCCCGTGGACCACCTTTGACGCGCATCCTTGCGTCTTGGTGATCTTCGGCCTTCTGATCCCGCTGTTTCACGAGGCGCATTTTTACTGCATCCATTGGCTGATCCACCAAGGGCCGCTCTACAAATACATCCATTCGGTGCACCACAACTCGGTCAACCCAAGCCCTTGGTCCAGCCTGTCGATGCATCCGGTCGAGCATTTGCTGTACTGGTCAGACATCCTGATCCACTTGGTTATCCCCTCGAACCCGCTGCTGGTTCTCTATCATCTGCAAGTCACGGGCACGGGGGCTGTGGTGGGCCACATCGGTTTTGACAAGATCGAAGTGGGCGAGGGGGCGATCAACACGCAGGCCTATTCCCACTACCTGCATCACAAGTACTTCGAGGTGAACTATTCCGACGGGCTTGTGCCCTTTGACCGCTGGTTTGGCACCTTTCACGATGGGTCCAAAGAGGGCGAGGCGCAGATGGAAGCGCGCTTTGCTGCCAAACGCGCCCGCATGAACGCACCTGCAAACGACGCCTGAGATTGACGCGGGGCGAATGCCCGCGCCGATGGCCCGCAAAGGGCTACGACACCAAAACCAACAACCCCGTCAAAGTGACGGTTTCAGGGAGGAAAAGACCGATGAAGATGACCAAAACGCTTGCCCGTTTGGCACTGACGACAGCCGCCGTGGCCTTTGGCGCGACCATGGCTATGGCAGATGGCACTGTGGTGGCTGTGGTCGGTGGCAAAGCCGACGACGCCTTTTTCGCCAAGGTCAAAAAGGGCATTGATGATGCCACCTTGGTCGTGCAAGCGCACGGCGGCACGGTCAACTATCTGATGTTGCAGAACTATGACAACATCGGCGGCGATGCGGCCAACCTGATCCGTACGGCTATTTCCCAAGGTGCTTCGGTCATCGCGGTGCCAAACTGGGTGCCAGATGCGGAAGATGAGGCGATCAAGGCTGCCCAAGCCGCCGGTATTCCGGTGATCTTGTACAACGCCGGTGGGGCCGATAAGGCCAAAGAACTGGGCGCGATCAACTACATCGGCAATGAAGAATACACCGCCGGTCTGGCCGCAGGCGCATATTATGCCACCCACGGCTTTAACAACGTGATCTGCGTGAACACCGTGCCCGGCGCGCAAAATCTGGAAGATCGCTGCAAGGGCGTGGCGGATGGCGCTGCAGCCAATGGCGGTGTCTCCACCCAACTGCCGCTGCCCTCATCGGCCTTTGGCGATCCGACAGCCGTGGCCGAGGCGATCAAGGCCACTTTGCTGAAAGACACCACGATCAATGGCGCTATCACCATTTCCGCTGGTGACGCCAACTCTGCCGCCACGGGGATTGAGCAAGCTGGTCTGACCGGCAAGGTGCAATTGGCCTCCTTCGACATGGACGGCACGGGTCTGGACCGCATCAAAGCGGGTGCGCAACTGTTTGCGGTTGACCAGCAGCCTTGGTTGCAGGGCTTCTTGGCTGTCTCGATGGCTGATGCCTTTGTGAACTACGGCCTGTCGATTTCGTCGGCGCCGGTGTTGACCGGCCCGGGCATCGTGGACAGCGCCAATATCGACGCCACTCTGGCCGGTGCAGGCGCAGGCTACCGCTAACCCTTAAGGCGCTTCGGCCCAAGGCGCACAAGCCTTGGGCCGAAGATCATTGACCTTCGGCCTTTGCGATCCTTGCGCTATACCGGCCAGATACATCGCCCAGCGGAGACTTATATGCCCGACCTTAGCCAACGCCTGTCACTTGGCGCTTTGCTGCGCCGACCAGAGACGGGGTCTGTCTTGGGCTTGGCCCTTGTCTTTGTGTTTTTCTGGATCTTCGGCGGCTCTAACTTTGCCTCGCCCAACGGCGCGGCGAGTTGGCTGAATGTTGCGGCCAATTTGGGGATCATGGCGATTCCGATCGGCCTTTTGATGATCGCCGGAGAGTTAGATATCTCAATCGGTTCGATGGTGCCTGCAGGGTCAATGACCTGCGCCATCATCTCAGGCCATTTTGGCCTGCCGATTGGTGTCGGCATTGTCGCCGCGCTGGCGCTTGGGGCGCTGGTCGGGTTGATCAACGGGCTTTTGGTGGTGAGCACCGCCGTGCCATCGTTCATCGTAACCTTGGGCACGTTGTTTGCCGTGGCTGGCCTGCTGTTAGGGGTGGCTGTGATTGTCACGGGCACCACCAGCGTGAAGATCCAAGCGGGGGAAGAGGCCAAGTTCCTGCTGGGCCATTTCATCGGCGGGGTGTTCCAAGTCACCATCATCTGGTGGATCGCCGCCGCCGCCTTTTGGGCCTTCATCTTGCATTATTCAAAATACGGCAATTGGATCTTAGCCATGGGAGGTGACAAAGTTTCCGCCCGCAATGCGGGCATCCCAACCGACCGTGTGACGATCATTTTGTTCATGTGTTCGGGGATGAGTGCGGCCTTTGTGGGCCTAAGCCAAGCCATCCTGTACAACTCGGCGCAGGTTTCGGCGGGCCAGTCATACATTTTCAACGCCATCATCTCGGTCGTGGTGGGCGGCGTGCTGCTTACCGGCGGCTATGGGTCGATCTTTGGCATCGTGCTTGGCACGCTGACCTTCGCCATCGTCAACCAAGGCATCTACTACACGGCGTTTGACGCCAATTGGGCCAGCCTGATCATTGGCATTTTGCTGCTGGTGGCGGTTTTGATGAACAACACCTTCCGCAAAATGGCGCTGTCTTATGCGCCCAAAAAGACTGGGGCCAAAGCATGACTGCGTCGATTGTCTCGCTTCACCGCGTCAGCAAAAGCTTTGGCCCGATTGATGTGCTGCATGACATCACCCTAGAGATCCGCGCGGGCGAAGTGCTGTGCCTGCTTGGCGACAACGGCGCGGGCAAGTCTACGCTGATCCGGCTTTTGTCGGGCGTACATCAACCCACCTCGGGCGCAATCTTGATGGATGGGGAAGCCATCCGCTTTGCCTCGCCAAAAGACGCCGCTGATCATGGGATAGCCACCGTGCACCAATTCGGCGGCACCTTCCCCCTGATGAGCATTGGCCGCAGCTTCTTTGTCGGGGCAGAGCCGACCAAGGGCTGGGGGCCGTTCAAGGTGTTTGACCGCAAACTGGCCAACGAGGTTGCGGTGAAAGCTGTGCAAAGCTTTGGCATCACCCGCATCACCGACGGCGACCGTCTGGTTGGCGGCCTGTCAGGCGGGGAGCGCCAATCGCTGGCCATTGCCCGTGCCGTGCATTTTGGCGCAAAGGTGCTGATCCTTGATGAACCCACCGCCGCCCTTGGTGTGAAACAAGCCGCCCACGTGCTGCGCATTGTGAACGAGGCCAAACGCCGTGGGCTTGCCGTGGTCTTCATCACCCACCAAGTCATGCACGCCATGGCCGTCGGCGACCACTTCGCCGTCTTGATCCGCGGTGCCATCGCCGCCGATTTCCGCAAAGGCGAGAAGACCCGCGAAGAAATCACCGACCTGATGGCGGGGGGTGAAACCATGGCTTCACTGGAAGCTGCGGTTGAGGGCGCCTGAGGCCTGCGCAAAGGTCAATCGTTCCAAACTCTGCCCTCAAGAATCCACCTTGGCTGCCTTCAGCACCTCTCCCTGTGGGCAAACCAAAGACCCGGGCCGGCGTTTCGCTGGTCCGGGTCAGGTTGTTTGAGAGACTTTGAACCTGATCGACTGGGTCGGCTTGACTGAAACGAAAAGGCTAACCCGGTTATCGCTGTCTGAAGTGCACCCGTTGCGAACTCTTTTGATAATTCTAGCTCATGGTCGTGCATCGGAGTTTCGACCTCCTTCACACCGCGATATCGAGTGTAGGTGCTTCACCGTATCCTGCCCCCGCAATCAAAAAAATACATAGCAATACCAACGTCATAGCCCCGAACACGCGGGGCTTTCTGCATTCGTACTGCAGAACAATTGCCGCGTCCGTTGCCGCGTTCGGAAAACATGTGACGGCGACAAGCGAACCAACGCTCCCGAAAGCAGACCGAAGGTGGCGCTGACTAGGCGCTGGCGGCCCTCCCCCATTCGGAAAATCATCACAATGCCGAACCCACCCGGGGGGGGTACCGCCCTTATTCCAGCGGGTCCCTCCGCCGACCTATGCATACGGTTTTGGACAAACATTTTCGATTTTTTTGGGGGGGGCATCTGAGGCCGAGGATATCAAGGCGCTATTAGGGTACTGGTTTCGGCATTGTGCTACTTGATGAAACCTTCAGCTTTCATAAACCGTTCGAGGTCACGCAGTTCCCGTAGCTTCTCATCTCTAATGGCCCGGATATCTCCACCGCTTAGATCCGTAATGACATCGGCACCGCTGCCGATGGTAAAGGTATCATTGCCAGCCCCACCCGTGAGAGTGTCATTGCCAGCCCCACCGTCCAGAGTGTTAGAATTGCTTGTACCTACGATCACGTTGTCAAGGGCGTTGCCTGTTGCGTCTCCCCAGTTGCCCGTGAGGGTAAGGTTCTCGAAATTAGCGGCGAGAGTATAGGTTACAGAGCTTTGCACCAGATCGGTGCCCTCACCGCTGCTCTCGAAAAGAACATCATTAACGCTATCAACGATATATGTATCATCGCCGGCACCGCCCGATAGGCTGTCATCACCAGCACCGCCGTCCAGCGTATCGTTGCCGGCACCTCCGTTAAGCGTGTCATTGCCGGAACCACCCGATAAACTGTCGTCCCCGGCCTCGCCGTTCAGTAGGTCTGCACCACCACTGCCTGACAGTGTGTCTGCATAGGTACCACCTGCAAGAGTGTCGGCGAGAGTTGATCCTGTAAGAGAGACTGCGCCACCGGTATTAGCCAACGAAAACCCGATCGTTCCTCCGCTACCTAACAAATTGAACGTAAAGCCGGCAGTCGTTATGTTCACAGTGCCATTGTTGGTGATCGTAGCCGAGGATACGGAATTCGAATATGCCATGATCGATGGCAAGATCACCAAAGTCCACCGTCATGGACAGGGCGCAAAAGGGGGACTCAAAGCCAGGCCATCGGGCGTTCTCGTGGCGGTATGACGAGCAAGATCTTGGCCGTGACAGATGTATTGGGCAATCTGATCGACTTTAGGCTTTTACCCGCACAGGCCCATGATCTGCGTAATCGGCGTCTGGGCCCCACCTACTGCACGATCAGTTAACCTGCGACTCCACGCCTGAATGATCTTGGGCAGGAGTTTCGCGATGGCGACGACGGTGGAGTTTCTCAAGGACTATGGGGTAGAGATACGGGCGAACGGACAGAAGCGCTGGCCGGACGAGGTTAAGGCGCAGATTGTGGCTGAAAGCCTGAAGCTGGGCGCGCGTGTGAATGCGTTTGCGGCACGGTATGGGCTTGCGCCGAACCATTTGTCGGAATGGCGCGGGTGGGCGCGTGATGGCCGCTTGATGTTGCCCGCTTTGGAAGACGATGCGTTTGGTTTTGTGCCGGTTGTTCCGTCAGTGGTCGGCCGGGTGGTCACGGCTACGCCAGAGGCTGGCACTGTTGATCGTGACCGGATCGAGATCACCCTGGGGGAAGTGACAATTCGATTGGACCGCGCCACGCGAGCCGGAAGAGTTGCCGAGATCGTGCGGGCGATTGGACCCTCGGCATGATGTTTCCGTCGAACCGGGTGCGGGTTCTGGCCTCGACGCAGCCCATCGACTTTCGCAAAGGTCATGACGGGTTGGCCGCTGTGGTATCATCGGCTTTGCGCAAGGATTCGTTCGCGGGCACGGCCTTCTACGACTTCCCAGCCGAACACTGGAAGCACATCAGAACGACAAACCCCATTGAGAGCACCTTCGCCACCGTCCGGCATCGAACGACCAAGACCAAAGGCTGCCTCAGCAGCGTGTCGGCACTGGCGATGACCCACCAGCTGATGCTGTTCGCCAAGACGAAATGGCGCAAACTCGACGGGCAAAACCGCCTGCCCGAAATCATCCAGAGGGTTTAATTCCGCGACGGCATCAAGGGCGAATGCAAAGCCGCCTGATCAAACCGCCACCAACTTTCGGGCATAGCTCGCGTGAAGTACACCCTCAAGGCATCGAAGGACAAGGTACGCAATCACATTGAAAAGTTCGTATCCGAGGGCATCCTTGAGGAAGTTGTGCCGACTGCAGAACAACAGAAGTCTCTGAGTTTGAGCCAAGAATGAGGAAAATCTTACGGGGCGCAGACGATTGATGCCCGCCGTTTACCCCCGCGAATTTCATGTCCGCCAGGCCCCCTGCAAAATCCGCGGGCTCATTTATTAAGCAAAATCATATAGATAGGTGAAATCTCAATGACCGCGGGATTACATACCACCGACGCGCAACAATCTTGCTGAAATTCAATAAGTTATATCATCTACGATCAAGCTACGTCGACGATGTGTGGCCTTAAGGGCGGCCACATCGTCGACGGTCTTGTTAGGTTCAGCTTACATCAAAAATACCACTTCTCGTAGGGGCCCGTCGAAGCCTGTTGTGTACGAAATTCCTTTTCGGGCTGATCCAAGGGGTCCTGCGGAAATCTTATCAAGGACAGCCTTCACCCCCGTCGAAATCTGCATTATGGCTTCCCACAACGAAAAAAAATCAAAAGATAACATAACCAATAGACGAACCACGCGATGCCCACATCAATCACCTACCAAGACATTTTCAACACGGATCGCGCTAAACGCATCTATCATCCCCGTACAATGGGCTAGTACAAGTTGGATCGAGCGGAACTTTGGTTGAAACGGAGATAAGGGCTATTTCGTAGTTGATTGATGTTGGATGTTGACATCACCGCTTAAGCGATAATAACAAGGGTTGTATGTTGAAAAAGTTTGGGAAAATTTCAATGAAACGCCTAGTGGGTTCGACGGCACTTCTGACTTTGCTAATGTCATGCCCGACATTTGCGAGCCCGACATTGATGGTTGGTCTTGCATTTGAATTTGGTAGTGGACACCGCCCTGAATTGGGGCTCACGGGTAAAATCCTTTCGTCAAACTCGCCAAACCAGGTGGTCGGGGCCATTGGAGCGAGTTATTTCTTTGATGGGAGTTGGGGGATAGATACAGGCATTGGGAGAACTCTTGATCACGGCGCCATTACTTTAACTTACGATTTCATAACTGCTCGGCCTCAAATATCTGCTGGATTGGCTCGAATAAAGAGTGTTTGTTAAACAAAATTATGAAGACTTGTATATGGATGCCACTGAAGCGAGGTCCAGATTGATTTCACTTTACCCTGATATCGCCGAGTTGGCTTAACCATTTATAATAACTGGCGCTGAAACCAATGCCAACCGCTGATGACGAGCTTGCCAAGATGGACATAAATTCGGATCATCTTGTCTTCGAAGGCCACGAAGGTACCGGCAGATCATTATTACTTAGAGACCAGCAAGCGACTGGCCTTTTGAATGTTTATGTCGAATTGGCCAAAGCTGCCATGAAGCTAAAGCATTTGGGTGAAGCCGAACACTGGTGGAGCAGAGGGCTGGAAGTAGAGCCTTACAATCTAGAATGCCATCTTGGCATTGGCGCAGTGAAGTTTCACCTCGGAAAATTGACCGAAGCCATTCAAATCTATGAATTTGTACTGGACATCGACCCAGAAGTTTTGAGTGGGCGCATATCTCTCGCAATTGCTTATTTGTGGGCAGATTGCCCCTCCCAAGCTTTGGCGAATGCAGAGTCGGTTTTGGCGCGCGAACCCGACGCGGTGGACATGCGCCTCACAAAAGCTTCCGCTTTGGTGAAATTGGGGCGCGCAACCGACGCCGTAGCCGACCTTGCGTGGATTTATCGCCAAGGGGATAAAATTGAAGAAGTTGCACTCTTGGAATGCGAAGTTAATTGTGCGCTCGGCGACTACGAAGTGGCGCTGTTAATTGCCGCTGACCTCGCAAGCGCTTACCCAACGCTTCCTGCACCCCTGAAATGTTTTCGATCAACCTTCGACGCCTTTTTGAACGGCGCAACTATCGAACGGGTAGACGAGTTCTTAATGGGTTTGGGGCTGCCGCCACCCAGCACCAACGTTGAGACAGATCATTCAGAAAATCCTCTTACCAGTTCGCCCACAACTGATATCGTTATCCCCGTTCATGATGGCCTGGAAGGGCTGATCAGGTGTTTGGAAAGTGTAGAAGCCCACAGATCGCCAACCCTCGGGAAAATCGTATTGGTGAACGATTGTTCTTCGTCGGGAACGCGTACTTGGCTACGAAGGTTTGCCAAGAGCCGTTCAGACGTGCATCTCATACATACACGGCAGCGATCCGGTTTCACTAAATCTGTAGTCTTGGGAATCACGCGAAGCCAAACGGAGCGCTTTGTGGTTCTTAATAGCGATTGCATCGTAGGAGAAGCGTGGCTTGAGCGGCTTGGAGCTGCAATGAAACCCAAAGGTCGCGTGGCAATGGTAGGACCAATGTCCAATAGCGCTGCTTGGCAGAACCTATCAGAGATTTTCGATACGAACGGCAACTACGCTAATCACGCTATGCCGAACAGTGCGGCGATTGAGCGCATTCAAAAGCGACTTGATTTTATAAAAGCATTCGATTTTCCAAATTGCTCCCTAATACATGGATTTTGCGTTTTGCTTGACCGCGACATATACGATCGCCTCGGAGGACTTGATGCTGACCTCTTTCCAAAGGGCTATGGAGAATTTCAGGATCTTTCCCTTAGGGTATTGGACTCTGGATATGAACTTCGCATCGCCGACAATTGTTTTGTTGCTCATGCACAGGGTGGCAGCATTCTGTTGCAGCAAAGGATAGAGCTATCAGAGCGAGCTCGCCGTATTCTTTATGAAAAATATACAGCGCTTCGTTACCTTTCTGCTGAGTGCATTGCGGCAACAAATCGTCAGATAGCCTTCACGCGGCGACGCTTCGAAGAAATAGAGCATCACTGTCCCTATGAAATCTCCGCCGAACAAACTGCCGCAAAGTTGACGGTATTCGGTGAGGTAGAACCGCACCTTTCAGGGCGAAAGGTCTGCATTTTTGTTGCATTTGCGCCAACTGGCAGATTGCTCCCGTACACGCTGCGATATCTAGCCGAACTCAACAAAAATGGGTTCTATGTAGTGTTAGTCGTAAATCAAATTGGGATTCATCGTTTGCAGGCCGAGGTCCATAGCCTAACTAGAACCGTCATCTTGCGCGACAATATAGGATTTGATTTCGGAGCATGGCGGGACGTCGCTGCGCGTTTTCCCTCCGTCTGGAAGGCAGAAATTCTCCTTTTTGCAAATGACAGTGTTGTCGGCCCTTTTTCAGGATTTAACAGGATTATTGAAAGGGTAACGGAAAGCACCTCACCGTTGTTTTTTCTAACCGAGTCCGAGTTTTCCGAACGGCATTTCCAAAGCTATTGGTGGGGGATAAAGGGTACTGGCCTGACTAACCCCGTCTTTAGGGCATTTTTCGAATCTATCAAAGATTTGACCGACAAGACCGCTGCCGTTTACATGTATGAGGTCTTCTTTAGGCACGTGTGCGAAAAGCTTGGCGGAATGACTTCCCTGTGCTTATTCCCGCTCCTTACACTTACCGTCGCCGACAGTGATATTCGTCAAACCTTCAATCCAACTCACCATTTCTGGCGAGAGTTATTAGAGGCGGGGTTTCCATTCATAAAGGTTGACTTCTGTCGAAAAAACGTATCCGGCCCGGCAGCAAGAGCTTGGGAAAAAGCGATTATAGAATTCGGAGGGAATCACGTTCTTGCACGTCTTCACATCGAAGCTGTGCATGCCCAGCGTCTTTCGCGGCAATCTTGAAGAATCCAAGCAGCGCGTTGCTATGAATTTGGCAGAGCTATTCCCGAAAGTTGGTGGCGTTTTGATCAAGCGGCTTTGCTTTCGTGCTTGACGCCGTCGCGGAATTCAACCCTCTGGATGGTTTCGGGCAGGCGGTTTTGCCCGTCGAGTTTGCGCCATTTCTTCTTGGCGGACAGCATCAGCTGGTGGGTCATCGCCAGTGCCGACTGGCGGCTCAGGCAGCCTTTGGTCTTGGTGGTTCGATGCCGGACGGTGGCGAAGGCGCTCTCGATGGGGTTTGTCGTTCTGATGTGCTTCCAGTGTTCGGCGGGGCAGCCGTAGAAGGCGAACAGATCGGCCAGGTCCTTGGTCAGGCATTTGATCGCCCGGTCGTATGTCACGCCGTATGCCTCAATGAAGACATCGAAGGCAGCGTTGGCCTTGGGTTGCACCGACTTGGGCATGGCATTCAGAACATTGGCCGTCTTGTGAACCCAGCACCGCTGGACCCGAGTCTTGCCGTAAACTTCATGGAGCGCGACCCAGAACCCCATCGCACCGTCACCCACGGCGAGCTTGGGAGCGGCCTCCAGACCTCGGCGTTTCATATCCACGAGCAGCTCGCGCCAGCTCTGGGTGCTCTCGCAAAAGCCGTCGATCAGGCCCGGCACATCCTTGTTGCCCCAATCGTGCGCACCGATCATCACTTGCATACATTGGCGATCTTCATCCATGCGCGGCGTGAAGTAGACGCCGTCCGCCCAGAAATACACATAACGCCGCGCCGACAAGTCGCGCTTGGACCAGCGTTCATAATCGTCCCACCAGTCGGCCTTCAGCCGCGTGATAGTGCTGGCAGACAGGCCGGGCGCGTCCGGCCCCAGCAGCGCCGCCAATGCGTCAGAGAAATCGCCGGTCGATATGCCCTTGAGATAAAGCCAGGGCAGCAACGCCTCGACCGATTTGGCCCGCCACAGATAGGGCGGCAGAATGGTCGCGGTGAACCGCAGCGGTGCGCCTGCCGGGGCCCGGTCTCGGACCCGGGGCACCTTCACCGGCACCGCGCCGATCGCGGTCTGAACCTCGCGTTCAGGCAGATGACCGTGACGCACCAGAGGCCTGCGACCCGAAGCATCCGTCTGGTCGGCATGCGCGTTGAGAAACGCATTCAACGCGGCCTCGACCGCCTGAGCGATCAGATCACGCGCCCCTTGGCGCAGTAAATCCGTCAGCGGGTCGGGCGAAGATC
>CANFSY010000081.1 GCA_947449875.1 Paracoccaceae bacterium | reverse complement strand
GATGTGATCATGCCCGATGGCAACGGGCTAGAGGCCTTGCCCCGCATCGCCCGCATTCGCCCCGGTCTGCCGGTGATCGTGATTTCGGCGCAAAACACCATCATGACCGCCATTCAAGCCGCCGAGGCGGAAGCCTTTGATTACCTGCCCAAGCCCTTCGATCTGCCCGATCTGATGAAAAGGTCCGCCCGCGCGCTGGAGTCCAAGCGCAGGGTGGCGGCGGCGGTGGTCAATGTGGTGCGCGAACCGGGCGACGATCTGCCCTTGGTCGGGCGCACACCGGCGATGCAGGCGCTGTACCGGCTGGTGGCGAAGGTGATGAACACCGATCTGCCCGTGCTGATCACCGGCGAATCGGGCACAGGCAAAAGCCTGATCGCCCGTGCGATTCATGATTTTTCCGACCGCCGCAGCCAGCCCTTTGTGGTCGCCCAAGCCGCCGATCTGGGCGGGGTCGACGGCATCGCCACCCTTGTCGCCAAGGCGCGCGGTGGCACCTTGTTGGTCGACGAAGTGGCCGATTTTGACGAAGACGGCCAAGCCCGCTTGGTGCGGATGCTGGATGTGGCCGATGACCATGCTCCCCGCGTGCTGGCCACCTCGCAAGCCGATCTGGCGCAGCGCGTGGAAGAGGGGCGGTTGCGCAAGGATTTGTATTACCGCTTGGGGGGCGTAAGTTTCAACGTGCCGCCATTGCGCGAGCGGGTCGAAGACATCCCGCTCTTGGCCGACCATTTCATGACCCGCGCCGAGCGCGAGATGGGCATGACCCGCCGCTTGTCGCAACCCGCCCGCAACATCCTGCGCGCCTTTCCTTGGCCGGGAAATGTGCGCCAGTTGGAAAACGTGCTCAAACGGTTGCTGGTGACCTCTTCCGAACCCGATATCGGCGGGCCAGAGCTTGAGGCCGTCTTGGGGGGGCCGCAGGCGGCGGAACCCAGTCGGGCGGGGGCTGTAGAGAATGAAAAGCTGTCGCAATCGGTGGCGCGGCACCTCAAACGCTATTTCGATCTGCACAACGGCCAGTTGCCGCCCAACGGGGTCTACGACCGTATCTTGCGCGAAATCGAACTGCCGCTGATCGAGATTGCGCTGGATGCCACCGCTGGCAACCAAGCCAAATGCGCCGATCTGTTGGGCATAAACCGCAACACCTTGCGCAAGAAGATCACCGATCTGGATATCCGCGTGACACGCCGCCGCAAGTTGATGTAATACTGCCACACACAGTGTGTCTTTTGTGTTGTAAACGGCAAAAGACACCCAATGCGGCAAGCCAGATCGCAGGCCGCCCCAGCTAAGGACGCGGTTTGAGGCAGGACAGTGGCATTTCGGCATGGGCGAATGCCCTGTCTCGGGTTAGCCGGATCAGGCAGGTGCAAACCGGGCTGACTCTGGGGCTGGTGTTTTTGGGCCCTGTCATGGCGGTTGCCAGCTTTTTAGCACTGGGGCCGCTGAATCAGGGGGCCTCGTCGCCGACGCTGCGGCTGATTTTGCTGGGCGATATGGTGTATGTGCTGGTGCTGGCGGCTTTGGTGCTGCGGCGTGTGGTGCAGATGGTGTCAGATCGGCGCAGCCAATCCGCCGGATCGCGCTTGCACCTGCGCCTGACGGGGGTCTTTGCCATTGTGGCGCTTATACCGACCGTTCTGGTGGCGGTCTTTGGCGTTCTAACGGTCAACATCGGGCTAGAGGGGTGGTTTTCGGACCGCGTACGCTCTGTCGTGGGCGCCTCGCTGGAAGCCGCCCAGGCCTATGAGGCCGAACAAAGCGCCACCCTGACCCAAGACGCGCGGGGCTTGGCCGGCATTTTGCAAACCGCGCAAAAGCAAAATCCGCTGGCAGATGACGGTGTTTTGCGCCGCGTGCTGGTCGCGGGGCAGGGGTCTATCCAGCGCGGGTTGAAAGAGGTCTATGTGATCACCGCCACCGGAGCGTTGAAAATTCGGGGCGACAAGAGCTACCTGTTTGATTTCGAAAAACCCTCGGCCGCGCAGATCATGCGGGCCAAGGCGGGCGAGGTGGTCTTGATTCAAGATTGGCCCAATTCGGAACTGCGCGCCTTGGTGGGCTTGAACGGTGTGCCGGACCGGTTGCTGTATGTCTCGCGCAAGGTCGATGGCAAGATCTTGGGATTGTTGGATGAAACCCAACAGACGGCCACGCTGTACCAGCAGTTGGAAAATGACCGGGGCAAGGTTTTGTTCAACTTTGGCCTGTTGTACCTCGGCTTTGCCGTCATCTTGATCATCGCCGCTGTCTGGGGCGGGCTGTGGTTTGCCGAACGTCTTGCACGCCCTGTGGGCCGATTGGCGGGGGCCGCGCAGCGCGTAGGGGCGGGCGATCTGGATGTGCAGGTGGATGAAGAAGAAAGCGACGATGAAATCGCCATGCTGGGCCGTCTGTTCAACCAGA
Source organism: Paracoccaceae bacterium (assembly GCA_947449875.1). GTDB lineage: Bacteria > Pseudomonadota > Alphaproteobacteria > Rhodobacterales > Rhodobacteraceae > Stagnihabitans. The sequence continues at coordinate 12,822 of CANFSY010000081.1, read as the reverse complement.
TGACCCGCCAGTTGAAAGGCCAGCGCGCGGCCTTGATGGCAGGCCATAGCCAAACCGAATTGCGCAGGCGGCTGTTTGACTCGGTGCTGTCCAGCATCACGGCGGGGGTGATCGGGCTTGATGCGCACGGCCGCATCGAATTTGTCAACCGCGCCGGAATGCGGATGCTGGATTTGGCCGCCGAACCTGCGCCCGACCTGACGCTGGCCCAAGTGGTGCCCGAACTGGCAGCCCTGTTTGACCGCCTGCAATCTGATACGGGGGCCGTGCTGCAAGAAGAGGTCCGCCTGTCGCGCCGCGGCAAGCTGGAAAGCCTATTGGTGCGGATGAGCGAGAGGCAGGGCGCGGATGGCGGGGTTGAGGGGTTTGTGGTGGCCTTTGATGATGTGACCGATCTTGTCTCGGCCCAACGCATGGCCGCTTGGGGCGATGTGGCGCGGCGCATCGCGCATGAGATCAAAAACCCCCTCACCCCGATTCAACTGTCCGCCGAACGTATCCGGCGCAAATACCGCACCCAAGTCAGCGACCCCGAAGAGCTAGAGCAATATGCCGATGTGATCATCCGCCAAACCAACGACCTGCGCCGCATTGTGGACGAGTTTTCCAAGTTCGCCCGAATGCCCGAACCGGACCGGCGCGAAACCGACCTGAAGGCTTTGGTCAAAGCGGCTGTGATGCTGCAAGAAAACGGCCAACCGGGGGTGTCGTTCTTAAGCACGCTTCCCGAAGGGCCGGATATGATTGAAATTGATGCAACGATGATCGGGCAAGCGCTGACCAATCTGATCAAGAACGCTGGCGAAGCCATTGAGGAAAAGAGCGAAAAGGGGAATGATCCGTCCTTTACCCCGCAAATTCGCGTCAGCCTAGACGCGCGCGAGGGCTATTCCCTGATCCGCATCGGCGACAATGGCACGGGCCTGCCGCCCGACCGCTCGCGCCTGTTTGAACCCTATGTCACCACGCGCGACAAGGGCACGGGGTTGGGCCTGCCCATCGTCAAGAAGATCATCGAAGAACACGGCGGCACGCTGACCTTGCTGGACGCGCCCGTCTTTGACGGCAACACCCACGCGGGGGCCATGGCGGAAATCCGTCTGCCGCGCGCCACCCGCACCAAATCTGTCGCTGGCCGCAGCCAAGCCCAATCGGGGGACGCATGACCAATATCTTGATTGTCGACGACGAAAAAGACATCCGCGATCTGATCGGCGATATTCTGCAAGACGAAGGCTATCGCACGCGCCTTGCAGGCAATTCCGACGATTGTATGGCCGCGATCAATGACGAGGTGCCGTCTTTGATGATCCTTGATATCTGGCTGAAAGACAGCCGGATGGACGGGATCGACATTCTCAAATCGGTCAAGCGCGATAATCCTGACGTGCCGGTTGTTATCATCTCGGGCCACGGCAATATCGAAATCGCGGTGGCAGCGATCAAACAAGGCGCTTACGACTTTATTGAAAAGCCCTTCAACATCGACCAGCTATTGGTGGTGGTCAGCCGCGCGATGGAAACCGCCCGGCTGCGGCGCGAAAATGCCGATCTGCGCCGCAAAGAGGTGACTGCTGCGGATTTGCTTGGGTCAAGTACGGCCTTTAAGCTTCTGAAATCGCAGTTGGATAAGGTCACCAAATCCAACGGCCGCGTGTTGCTGTCGGGCCCTGCCGGATCGGGCAAGGAACTGGCGGCGCGTTTTATACATTCCAACTCTGCCCGCGCTGTGGCGCCGTTTATCTCTGTCTCGTCGGCAACCATAGAACCCGAACGGATGGAGGATGTGCTTTTTGGCCGCGAAACCGCAGAGCGCGGGGTGGAAAAGGGCCTGTTGGAACAAGCGCACGGCGGGGTGGTGTATTTTGATGAAGTGGCCGACATGCCGCTTGGGACACAATCCAAGATCTTGCGCGTTCTGACCGAACAGCAATTCACCCGTGTCGGCGGGGCCGATAAAGTGCGGGTGGATTTGCGGGTGATTTCTTCGACCTCGCGGGATTTGCGCAGCGAAATTGCCCAAGGCCGCTTTCGGCAGGAATTGTACGACCGTTTGAATGTTGTGGCTATTCAGGTGCCCTCTTTGGAAGAGCGGCGCGAGGATATTCCCGAACTGACCGCCCATTTTATCGAGATGTTCAACCGCACCCAAGGCTTGCCGCTGCGCAACCTGTCAAGCGATGCCGAAGCCTTGCTGCAAACCATGGTCTGGCCGGGCAATGTGCGCCAATTGCGCAATGTCATCGAACGCGTGCTGATTTTGGGCGATGGCACCGGCCCGATTGCGGCCCATGAATTGCCCGGCCACGAAAGCCCCGCTGATTCGGGGGGCCGCTTTGTGATGGGGGCCACCATCGCGACTTTGCCGCTGCGCGAGGCGCGCGAGGTGTTCGAGCGCGAATATCTTTTGGCCCAGATCAACCGCTTTGGCGGCAATATCTCTAAAACCGCTGGTTTTGTGGGGATGGAGCGGTCAGCCTTGCACAGAAAGTTGAAGTCTTTGGGCGTTGTGACCTCTGGCAGGGGGGCTGAGGACGAGGGCGACAATTAAGCGCTGGAAACTGGCAAACGGCAGGGCCATACTTGATCTGTGGTTGGAAAGCCCCTTGGCGGGCGCTGCATAAAGTTAATCCAACCCACCAAACGACAAAAACAAGGGCTAGAAAAATGGCTGCCGACAAGCAAAGTTTACAAGACGCGTTTCTGAACCATGTGCGCAAGGCCAAGGTGCCTGTCACGATTTTCTTGATCAACGGCGTAAAGCTGCAAGGCATGATCACGTGGTTTGACAATTTTTGCGTCTTGCTGCGCCGCGATGGCCAAAGCCAATTGGTGTATAAACACGCCATTTCCACCATCATGCCCGGTGGCCCCATCAGCCTGTACGAAGGCGAAGAGTGAGCGGTGAGCCCGACGAGGGTGAAGACGCCGTCCAATCCCCTCGCCCGGCGCGCACACCCCACGACACCGCCGAGGCGCTAACCCGCGCCTATGTGCTGCATCCGGCTGTCAAAACTGACCGCAAACGCCGCCTGCCCGAACACGGGTTGGCCGAGGCTGTGTCTTTGGCGGCAGCGCTTCCCGGCTTGGATGTGATCGGCGCGCAGATTGTGCGCCTGTCAAAAGTGGCCCCGGGCTTGTTGTTTGGCACGGGCAAGGTTGAAGAGATCAAGACCCTTCTGAAAGACGAAAAGATTGATCTGGTGCTGGTCGATGGCACCGTGGGCCCCGTGCAACAGCGCAATCTGGAAAAGGAATGGGGCGTCAAACTGTTGGACCGCACGGGGTTGATCCTTGAGATTTTCGCCGACCGTGCGCGCACCCGCGAAGGCGTGTTGCAGGTGGAACTGGCCGCCCTGTCTTACCAACGCTCGCGCCTTGTGCGGGCTTGGACCCACTTGGAACGCCAGCGCGGCGGGTTTGGCTTTGTGGGCGGGCCGGGCGAGACGCAGATCGAAACCGACAGGCGCGCCATTGATGACGAGGTGATCAAGCTTAAACGCCAATTGGCGCAAGTGGTCAAAACCCGCGAACTGCACCGCGCTTCGCGCCGCAAGGTGCCGTTTCCGATTGTGGCCTTGGTGGGGTACACCAATGCGGGCAAATCAACCCTGTTCAACCGCATGACGGGGGCCGAGGTGCTGGCCAAGGACATGCTGTTTGCCACCCTTGACCCCACCATGCGCGGCATCACCCTGCCGTCGGGGCGCAAGGGGATTTTATCCGATACGGTGGGATTTATCTCTGACCTGCCAACAGCTTTGGTCGCAGCCTTTCGCGCCACGCTGGAAGAGGTGCTGGAAGCCGATCTGATCGCCCATGTCCGCGACATCTCGCATCCCGAAACGGCCGAACAGGCGGCGGATGTGGCGGATATTTTGACCTCGCTTGGGGTGTCAGCCGACACGCCGCAGATCGAGGTTTGGAACAAGCTTGACCTTGTCACCCCCGAAGCACGCGCGGCCCTTGAGGCAAACTTGTCCAACCGCGCCAATGTTTACGCCATCTCGGCCCTGACGGGCGAGGGGTTGCCGGCCCTGCTGGACGCCATCTCTGCCGCCTTTGACGAGGCCAAGACCGAGACGGACTTGGCACTGCCTTTTGCCGAAGGACGCAAATATGCATGGCTTCAGGCGGAAGGTGTGGTGGTGCAAGAGCAGTTAGACGACGCGGGGTGGCAGTTGCACCTGCGCTGGACACCGCGCCAAGAAGCGCGGTTTGCGGCTTTGTAGACCTGCGCGCGGGGCTGGCGTTGGACGCTCCGCGGGGGATATTTGGGCAAGTATGAAAGGGGGGTGCGGGGGGTTAGCCTTTGGGTTTGACGACCTTTTCGGCCAGATCCTTGGCAATGGCAAAGGCCGCTTTGATGCGGTCGCTTTCGCTTTTCATCTCGCCCATCAGCACGATTTTATTGCCTTGGATGCGCGCGGCGGGGCCTTGGGCTTTCATGAATTCGACAAGGCCGACCGGATTGGCGAATTTGTCGTTGTGAAACTGCACCGTGGCGCCTTTTGGCCCGACATCCAGCCGCGACATGCCGGCTTTTTTGCACAGGGCTTTGATGCGCACGATGACCATGAGGGTGTTCACCTCTTTGGGGATCGGGCCGAAGCGGTCGATCAGTTCGGCGGCGAAGCCTTCTAGTTCGACTTTGGTGGCAAGGCTGGACAGGCGGCGGTACAGGCCAAGGCGGATGTCAAGATCGGGGATATAGCTGTCGGGGATCATCACGGGCACGCCCAGATTGATCTGGGGCGACCACGAATCGTCGAGCTTGGACAGGCCCTGCAATTCCCCCGATTTGATCTTGGCGATCGTTTCTTCCAGCATCTGCTGGTAAAGCTCGTAGCCCACCTCTTTGACATGGCCCGATTGCTCTTCCCCCAGCAAATTGCCCGCCCCGCGCAGGTCAAGGTCATGCGAGGCAAGGTTGAACCCTGCCCCTAGGTTATCCAGACTGCCCAGCAGGCGCAGACGTTTGTTGGCCTGCGGGGTCAGGGGGGCGCGGGGTTTGGTGGTAAGGTAGGCATAAGCGCGGGTTTTTGATCGCCCGACGCGGCCGCGAATTTGGTAGAGCTGGCTTAAGCCGAACATATCAGCGCGGTGCACGATCATGGTGTTGGCGGTGGGGATATCCAGACCTGATTCCACAATGGTTGTGGCCAAAAGCACATCGTATTTGCCATCGTAAAACTGGTTCATCCGGTCGTCCAACTCACCCGCCGCCATTTGGCCGTGGGCGATGCAATAGGTGACTTCGGGCACGTGGGTTTTGAGGAAATCTTCAATCTCGTGCAGGTCGCTGATGCGGGGGACGACATAGAAGCTTTGGCCGCCACGGTAATGCTCGCGCAGCAAAGCCTCGCGGATCGTGATGGAGTCAAACTCTGACACATAGGTTCTGATCGACAGCCTGTCGACGGGCGGGGTGGCGATGATCGACAGGTCGCGCACGCCTGTCAGCGACAGTTGCAGCGTGCGCGGGATGGGGGTTGCGGTCAGGGTCAGCACATGGATTTCCGAGCGCATTTCTTTCAGCCGCTCTTTATGGCTGACGCCAAAGTGCTGCTCTTCGTCGATCACCATCAGGCCCAACCGCTTGAAGCTGACGCCCTTGGCCAACAGCGCATGTGTGCCCACGACGATATCTACGCTGCCATCGGCCAGACCGGCGCGCGTGGCATTGGCCTCTTTGGTGCCCACAAAGCGTGAGAGGGGTTTGACGGCGATGTTAAAGCCGCGAAAACGGTCGGCAAAGCTGCGGTAATGCTGACGGGCCAGCAAGGTTGTGGGGCAGATCACCGCCACCTGTTGGCCAGACAGCGCCGCCACAAAGGCCGCGCGCATCGCGACCTCGGTTTTGCCAAAGCCGACATCGCCCACAATCAGGCGGTCCATCGGCGAGCCTTTTTCCAAGTCGGCTACCACATCGGCAATCGCGGCCAACTGGTCATCGGTTTCGGTATAGGGGAAGCGGGCGGCAAAGGCCTCCCAGATCGAATGGGGGGCTTCCAGAATGGGGGCGTGGCGCAGGGCGCGTTCGGCGGCAACCCGCATCAAACGGTCGGCGATTTCGCGGATACGCTCTTTCAGCTTGGCCTTTTTGGCCTGCCACGCACCGCCGCCCAGACGGTCTAGCAGACCCTCTTCATGGCCGTACCGGCTGAGAAGTTCGATGTTTTCAACTGGCAAATACAGCTTGGCATTTTCGGCATATTCCAGCGCCACACAGGCATGCGGCGCGCCAAGGGCGGTGATCGTTTCCAGCCCCAGATAGCGCCCCACGCCGTGTTCGACATGTACCACCAGATCACCGGGGGTCAGCGTATCAACCTCGCGCAGGAAATTGTCGGCTTTGCGCTTTTTGCGCGGCTTGCCGACCATACGTTCGCCCAAGACATCTTGTTCCGAGATCACCGTCAGATCAGGGGCGCGAAATCCTGCCTCCAGTGGCCAGATCACCAAGAACACCCCGCCGCGCCCGTCAGGGATATCGCGGAAATCTTTGATCTCTTGCAGGTTTTTGATCTTTTCGTCTTCCAGCAACCCTTTCAACCGCTCGCGCGCCCCGTCCGAATACGACGCGATCACGACATGGCTGTCTTTCAGACAGGCGCGCAGATGGTCGGCAAAGGCGCCAAACAGGCTGACGTTTTCTTGCTGGCGTTCGGGGGCAAAGTTGCGCCCGATGCGGCCTTGGGCATCCAGCACGCCCGGGCCGGGGGATTGGGGCAGGGGGGAAAGCTGCACCACACGGTGGGGGGCTAAGGCCTGCTCCCACGCGGCATCGTCGAGATACAAAAGGTTGGGGGCCGAGGGTTTATATACCGTATCCAAGCGGCCCTTGGCGGACATCGCTTCATGACGGCTGTCGTATTGGTCGGCGATGCCTTCCCAGCGCGACAGGCGGGCGGCGGTGACTTGGTCGTCCAAGATGACCGAGGCGGTGGGCATATAGTCAAAGAGCGTTTCAAGGCGGGCGTGAAAGAAGGGCAGCCAGTGTTCCATGCCCTGATGCTTGCGGCCCGCCGAGACCGCTTCATAGAGCGGATCGTCCGATCCGCCTGCGCCAAATTCCACGCGGTAGGTCTGGCGAAAGCGCGCAATCGCGGCCTCGTCCAGCAAGACTTCCGACATGGGGGCGAATTCCACCGCTGTCAGCTTTTGCGTGGTGCGTTGGGTGACAGGGTCAAAGCGGCGGATACCGTCCAACTGGTCGCCAAAGAAATCCAAGCGCACAGGCCCACCGCGACCGGGGGGGAAGATATCGATGATCCCGCCGCGCAGGGCGTAATCGCCCGGCTCTGCCACGGTAGAGACAGGCGAAAAGCCCATATTGGCCAAGAACCGCTTCAAGCGCGCCTCGTCCACGCGGTCGCCCACTTTGGCCGCGAAAGAGGCGGTTTCCAGCACATCGCGCGCCGGTATCCGCTGGGTTGCCGCATTCAGCGTGGTCAGCAGCACGAAGGGCCCGGGCACCCCCGCCGCAAGGGCCGCCAAGGTCGACATCCGCCGCGCGCCGATGTCAGGATTGGGCGAGACGCGGTCATAGGGCAAGCAATCCCATGCCGGAAATTCCAAAATCACGCTGGCGGGGGCCAAAACGGCCAAGGCGGCGCGCATCGCCTCCATCCGGCGGTCGTCGCGGGCGATGTGGATCACGGGTTGGCCACGTGCTGCTTCACGTGCCAAAAGCTTGGCGTCAAAGCCCTCGGGCGCGCCGCCCAGTACGATGCGATCTGCCATGTCTACCTTGGGGCGAAAAGTTGGGCGTTGGCGTGTAGGCCCAGCAAAACCGTGGCCCCCACGGTCAGAATGGCCAGAAACTGAACCGTGCGGCGGTGGTCGCTTAACAGCGCGATCAAGGCCGCCCCGTTTCCTTCGCCCGCCTCGACCCGCAGGGCGGCGCGCAGGGACAGATAGCCCAAAACGCACAGCGGCGCGACAAGGCAAACCAGCGCCTGCGCCAGACCCGACCCATAGACAAAGCCCAACAGCGCCAAGGTTGTCAGCGCAAAGCTCACCGCCGCCACCAGCCAAGGCCCAAGCCCGCGCGAGAGGGCCAGCATCCGCCCCGTGGTGATACGCGCCATAGCCTCTAGGTCTTGCAAGGCTTGGCCCTCCTCTCGCCGCGCTTGGCGCACCAAACCATAGGGCACGCCCAGCCCACAGCGTATGGCTCTGGTCCAGACAGCGCATAGGGCGATCCAGTACCACAGGTTTGAAAAGGATCGAAGGTCGATGAAGTCGACGATCAATTTGTACAAGCTCACCGCGCAGCCCCTCAGAGGTCTTGAGACTTTGGCTATTCCATGTCAGGCAAGTGGCAAAGCTGCAAGCCGTTTTAGAGGGTTCTATGCGTCCGATCTCCGCCCCCCATCCCGCCGCCCGCTTCCGCCGCCTGCGCGCCTCTGCGCCGCTGCGGGCCTTGGCGCAGGAAAACACGTTGTCGGTCAATGACCTGATCTGGCCGGTGTTTGTGTGCGATGGCGAAGGGGTCACGCAAACCATCGCCTCGATGCCCGGCGTGGTGCGCCGCTCGGTTGATCTGTTGGTTGAGGCTGCTCAAGAAGCGGCAGGCCTTGGCATCCCTGCGATCTGCCTGTTCCCCTATACCAAGCCCGAGGTCAAAACCCCCGGCTGCGAAGAGGCGTGGAACCCCGACAACCTGACCAACCGCGCCATCCGCGCCATCAAAGCCGCCGTCCCCGATATTGCCGTGATGACTGATGTGGCCCTAGACCCTTATAACAGCAACGGCCATGACGGGCTGGTGCAAGACGGCGTGATCTTGAACGATGAAACGGTAGAGTGCTTGGTCAAAATGGCCGTGGCCCAAGCCGACTCGGGCGCCGATATCCTTGGCCCGTCCGATATGATGGATGGCCGCATCGGTGCCCTTCGCCAAGCGATGGAGGCTGCGGGGCATCAAAACGTCGCGATCCTGTCTTATGCCGCCAAATATGCCAGCGCCTTTTACGGCCCGTTCCGCGATGCCGTCGGGGCCTCGGGTGCGCTGAAGGGCGATAAGAAAACCTACCAGATGAACCCCGCCAATTCCGACGAGGCGCTGCGCTTGGTCGAACGTGATCTGATGCAGGGGGCCGATATGGTGATGGTCAAACCCGGCATGCCCTATCTGGATATCTGTCGGCGGGTCAAAGACACCTTCGGCGCGCCGACCTATGCTTATCAGGTGTCGGGCGAATATGCGATGATCAAGGGCGCGGCGCTGAATGGCTGGATTGACGGTGAAAAGGCCATGCTGGAAAGCCTGATGGCCTTTCGTCGGGCGGGCTGTGACGGGGTTCTCACCTATTTCGCGATAGAGGCCGCCCGCGCCATCCGTGCGGGAAAAGCGTAAAGCGCCTTTCAGACTTGCCCAAATATCCCCGCCGGAGGCCCGTGTGCGCCACAGCAGGGTGCTTGGCGAAGAGACCCGTTCCTGTTATGCTGGCGACAAGGGGCCTTTAGACCCCGGGCAAAGTGAGGCGTAAAATGGCAATTTCTCGACGGAATTTTGTGGTTCTGGGCGCATCGGCCTTGGGCCTTGCGGCCTGTGACAGCGCTTTGATGGGCAACGGTGTCAACTCGGATGCGGCGCAAAAGATTGATGCGCGGGTGGAAGCGACCAAGAACTACCTTGTCACCCGCTATCCGGGGGCGCAGACGCTGGCGCAAAATGCCAAAGGCGTTTTGTATATGCCTTTGGTGACGGAAGTGGGCTTTGGCGTGGGGGCGGCTTACGGGCGCGGGGCCTTGCAGATCAACGGCATGACGGTGGATTACTATTCCGCCACATCCGCCTCTTTCGGCTTTCAGATCGGCGCGCAGCAATATGCCCATGCGATTTTCTTTCTGACCGAAGATGCCTTGCAAAAGTTCCGCTCTAGCAACGGGTGGGCTGCGGGTGCGGGCATTGAATATGCAACCCCCGCCCAAGGCGCGTCGATCGGCAAGGACACGACCGAACTTGACCCTGTCGTGGCGCTGATCTTTGGCCAGCAGGGCCTGATCGCGGGTGCCACGTTGCAAGGCGTGAAATACAGCCGCATCATCCCGTAAGCTGGCCGAAAGGGTGGGATGGGCACTTGTGCCCATCTTGCTATTTCAAACGGCGGATCAGGCTAGACGTGTCGTTGCGGTTGCCGCCCATGCGCTGGATGTCTTTATAGAACTGGTCCACCAAAGCCGTCACGGGCAGGCTGGCACCGATCTGATTGGCGGTTGCCAAGCAAATCCCAAGGTCTTTGCGCATCCAGTCCACGGCAAAGCCGAAGTCGAATTTATCGTCCAGCATGGTCTTGTGGCGGTTGACCATTTGCCAACTGCCCGCAGCGCCTTGCGAGATCACCTCGACCACTGCCGCCCCGTCCAGTCCGGCCTTTTGGCCAAAGGCCAAAGCCTCGGCCAAGCCCTGCACCAGCCCTGCGATGCAGATCTGGTTCATCATCTTGGCCAATTGCCCTGATCCCGGCCCACCCAGCAGGCGGCAGATGCGCGCGTAGCTTTGCAAGATCGGTTCGACCTGCGCGTAGTGCTCGGGCGATCCGCCGCACATGATCGACAAGACCCCGTTTTGCGCCCCCGCTTGGCCGCCCGACAAAGGCGCATCGACAAAGCCCTTGCCTTGGGCCGCAGCCAGCGCCCCAAGCTCGCGCGTCACTTCGGCCGATACGGTGGTGTGGTCCACAAAAATCGCGCCCGCTGCCATGCCCGCAAAGGCTCCGTCCGGCCCAAGACACACGGCGCGCAAATCGTCGTCGTTGCCGACACAGGCCATCACCACCTCGGCCCCCGTGGCCGCCAGCGCAGGGGTGGGCGCGCTGGACTGTCCATAGGTGTCAACCCAAAGCTTGGCCTTGGCTGCGCTGCGGTTATAGACGGTCACGCTGTGCCCTTTGGCCACCAAATGCCCAGCCATGGGAAATCCCATGACCCCCAAGCCCAAAAACGCCAGTCTTGCCATCTTTCCCGCCTCGCCAATTGTGCCTTGTTGTGCTTTGGACTAGAGGATCATTCCGCAGCGCGCGTCAAGCACAGCGCCTGCGCCGAGTTGCAGCCCCCGACCGCCCAAGGACAAATCGCCGATGCTGACCGCCTTTCGTTGGACGCTGCGCGTCTTTTTGATTGTCTTGGCTGTGGCGGCCTTGGGGCTGGGCGCGGCCTATTATTTCGTCTCGCGCTCGCTGCCCGATTATAACGCGACATGGGCTGTGCCGGGGATCACAGCCCCCGTCGAAATCGTGCGCAACAATGCCGATGTGCCGCATATCTTTGCCGCCAACGACAACGATGCCTTTTACGCTTTGGGCTTTGCCCATGCCCAAGACCGCCTGTGGCAAATGACCCTGCTGCGCCGCACGGTGCAGGGGCGCTTGTCAGAGATATTCGGCCCCCGAACGCTGCGCACCGATGAATTGATGCGGCGGTTGGATCTGTACGATCTGGCGCTGTCCTCGGTGGCCGCCCAAGATCCCATCACGACAGCGGCGCTGCAATCTTATGCGGCGGGGGTGAATGCGTGGATCGGGCAGGTCAACAAAGGGGCCTTGGGGCGGGGCGCGCCGGAGTTTTTCTTGTTCTCGTCGCAGATCGACGCTTGGGCTCCGGCTGATTCGATTGCGATCATAAAGTTGATGGCGCTGCAATTGTCGTCCCATCTTGATTCTGAAGTGCTGCGCGCTGAAATGTCATTGACCCTGTCGCCCGCCCGCCTGCGCGATCTTTTGCCCGATGCGCCGGGGGCGGCTGTGATGGCCTTGCCGCAGTATTCCGCCCTGATGCCCGATGTCATCCCCGGGCAAATCCCGCAGCGCATGGCAGAGCTGGATCAACCGCTGTCGCCCTTCCCCTCGGCCGCTATGGCGGGGGCGTCGAATGCTTGGGCGGCGTCAGGCGCGCGCGCGGCGGGGGGCGGGGGGTTGCTTGCCAATGACCCGCATCTGGATTTCACCGCGCCGTCGATCTGGTATCTGGCACGCTTGCACCTGTCGACCGGCGATGTGATCGGGGCGACGATTCCGGGGATGCCCTTGGTGCTGCTGGGGCGCAGCGAGGTTTTGGGCTGGGGGCTGACATCGAGCTATCTGGACGATCAAGATATCGTGATGGAAAAGATCAACCCCGCCAATCCCGACCAATATCTGACCCCGCAGGGCCCCAAAGATTTCAAACAGGCGCGCACCATCATCATGGTCAAAGGCACCCCCCCCGTCACCATCACGCAAAGCTGGTCAGAGGCAGGGCCGATCCTGCCCGACAGCTTTTACGATCTTCGCACCGTCACCCCCACGGGGGCCGTGCCGGCGTTGGAATGGACAGCGCTTGACGGGGCTGACACGTCGATGTCAGCCGCCATGGCCTTGATGCGCGCCCATTCGGTGGATGCCGCAATCTCGGCTGCGGCGGGCTTTGTGGCCCCCTCGCAAAACCTGATGCTGGTGGATGCCAAGAACATCGCCTTGCAAATGATCGGGCGAATGCCAAAGCGCAATGCGGCCCACCAAACCCAAGGCCGGATGCCGTCAGCCGGCTGGCAAGGATTGAACCGCTGGGAAGGGTTTTTCCCCTATGCCGTCAATCCGGTGGTCAAAAACCCCGTCTCGGGCCTGCTGGGCAATACCAACAACAAAATCACCGACCGGCCCTTTCCCTACAATGTCTCGTTCGACTGGGGCGATACGCAGCGCATCCAGCGTTGGCTGGCCCTGATGAAAACCCGCGAGGTGCACACCCGCGACAGCTTTATCGAAGCCCAGCTTGACACCGTTTCGCCCACCGTGCGCACCTTGCTGCCACTGATCGGCAAAGACCTGTGGT
>CANFSY010000080.1 GCA_947449875.1 Paracoccaceae bacterium | reverse complement strand
GGTTTTGACCGTGCCGACCATCGTACCGCGCCGCATCACGGAAACGGTATCCGTCGTCTCCATAATCTCGCGCAGTTTGTGGGTGATCAGGATAATCGTGCGCCCGCGGGCTTTCAGGCCAGCAAGGATGCGAAACAGGTGGTCGGCCTCTTCGGGGGTCAGAACGCCGGTGGGTTCATCTAAAATCAGGATTTCGGCCTGCCGATACAGGGCTTTGAGGATCTCGACCCGCTGCTGGTGGCCGACAGACAGGTCTTCGATCACGGCGTCGGGGTGTACATCCAGATCATATTCGCGGCTCAACGCCTCTAGCTCGGCGCGCGCGCGGCTGAGCGAGGATTTGAGCAAAGGCCCATCTTCGGCCCCCAGAATAACGTTTTCCAGCACGGTGAAATTCTGCACCAGCTTGAAATGTTGAAACACCATGCCGATGCCCGCGCGGATGGCGCTTTGGCTGTCAGGGATGGCGGTGAGCGTGCCGTTGATAAAAATCTCGCCGGCGTCGGCTTTGTAAAAACCGTACAGGATCGACATCAGCGTTGACTTGCCCGCGCCGTTTTCGCCGATGATGCCGTGGATCGTGCCGCGTGGCACGGCGATGTTGATGTCACGGTTAGCTTGCACCGGACCAAAGGCTTTCGAGATGCCTTTGAGTTCGATGGCATAGGGCAAAATGGGGGCGGCAGTTGCCTGCCGCCCCCCTTGTATCGCGTCAGCCATTAGAACTGGCCAGCGGGGCAGGTGTTGTCGGACATATAGTCATGCACCTTCAGCTCGCCCGAGATGATCTTTGCCTTGGCGTCGTCGACGGCGGCGGTCATTTCGGGGGTGACAAGCTTGGCATTGTTATCGTCCATCGCCACGTCCACGCCGCCTGCGGCAAGGTCCATCACGTTGACGCCGGGCTTAAGATCAGCGCCTTCTTTGAAAGCCTCGTACACCGCATTGTCGACACGCTTGACCATCGAGGTCAGAACTTGGCCGGGGTGCATGTAGTTTTGGTTGCTGTCCACGCCAACCGACAGAATGCCGCCATCCGCCGCCGCCTGCAGAACGCCAACACCCGTGCCGCCAGCGGCCGCAAAGATCACGTCAGCTTTTTGCGACATTTGCGACTTGGCAATCTCGGCGCCCTTCACGGGGTTGTTCCATGCCGAGCCATCGGTGCCGGTCATGTTCAAGATCACCGTCGCGTCGGGCTTCACAGCCTTGACGCCTTGGGCATAGCCGCAGCCAAAGCGGCGGATCAGCGGAATGTCCATGCCGCCGATAAAGCCCACAACGCCCGACTTCGACGCCATGCCGGCCATCACGCCTGCGAGGTAAGAGCCTTGGTCTTCGGTGAAGACCACCGATTTGACGTTGGGCTGGTCAACCACCATGTCAATGATCGCGAACTTGGTGTCGGGATAGTCAGGGGCCACGGCGTTCAGCGTGTCGCCAAAGGCAAAGCCCGTCATGACGATCGGATTGGCGCCGGCTTCTGCCAATTGGCGCAAAGCCTGCTCGCGCTGGGCTTCGTTTTGCATCTCAAGTTCTTTGAAGGTGCCGCCGGTTTCGGCTGCCCACTTCTGCGCGCCGTTAAAGGCGGCTTCGTTGAAGGATTTGTCGTTCTTGCCGCCAACATCATAGATAATGGCAGGGTCGGCCAAAGCGGCCACAGCACTCAGCGCCAGAACGGCCGAGGCCCCCAGCAGGCGTTTCATCAGGGTCATGTCTGTCTCCCGGTTGTCAAAACATTGCGCCATTGCAACTGGCAGACTCAAAAGGGCCAGCTCGCGGCGGTCGTGGGTGATTTAGGGCTGATGGCGGGGGGGCGGTCAACAGGAATCTGACAGGGCCTTGTCGGGTATTTGATCTGGTGATGAACTGGTACGCGTTCCTTGGGCCAGCGCCGACAAGACCAAGCGCAGCGGCCAGATCATGGGATCAAGACGGTCTGAAACGGCGGGCTTCGCCGCAACGATCTGTGCCAAAGTCACAGCCCCCACCCTTTCGACCCAAGGCCTATGCGACCTCACACATCAAACGTCGCAAAGACCGGCACATGGTCGCTGCCTTTTTCCCAACCCCGCACAGGGCGCAAAATGCGGCTGGAATGAGCCGAGGCGGCAATGTCTTTTGTCGCCCAGATATGGTCAAGTCGGCGGCCCTTGTCGCCCGCATCCCAATCAGGCGAGCGGTACGACCACCAGCTGTACAAATTGCCCTGCGGTATGTCTTGGCGGGTGACATCCACCCAAAGGCCAGCGTCCATCACGGCGTGCAAATGCTCAACCTCGACCGGTGTGTGCGACACGATTTTGAGCAGGCCCTTGTGGTTCCAGACATCATCTTCGCGCGGGGCGATGTTCAGATCACCCACCAAGATCGCACGCGAAGGGCGCTCCCACCGGAAATGATCGCGCATTTCGGTCAGAAAATCCAGCTTTTGGCCGAATTTCTCGTTTTCAGCGCGGTCGGGAATATCTCCTCCGGCGGGGACATAGCAGTTGTGGATCGTGACACCATTTTCCAGACGCGCGGCCACATGACGCGCGTGGCCAAGGCTGGCAAAATCCTTCTCTCCGGCATCAACGATCGGCAATTTCGACAAGATCGCCACGCCGTTATAGCCTTTTTGCCCCCGCGCGACCATGTAGCGATAGCCCAAAGCGCGGAACTGGTCCTGCGGGATCAATTCGACGGGGCTTTTGCATTCCTGCAGGCACAGAATGTCGGGCTGCTCTTCGGTCAGAAGGCGCACAACCAAGGGCTCTCTGAGACGAATTGAGTTTATGTTCCAAGTGGCGATTTTCATTGAGCAAACCTTTGAGCAGCGTTCATCTTGCGCGAGTTGGGCAACGTTATGCCGACGCCAAACCAACCGCAACCGAATCAAAAATCGCCGACTGAACTGGGTTCGGGTTCCAGTGCGGCTGAGAGATGTGGTTCGGTTTGTCTAAACGGGCTCAGGATGTTTTCTAAGTGGGTTGCTGCCATAATTATGCCTTTGCCGCTTCGGGCATTGGCGGGTTGAAATCGGCCTGATCGGGGGGGCTTGGGGCAAGCGATGAATGCGGGCGGTGGATGTCGTAGCCGCCAGCGCCTCTGTGCAAAAAGACGATCGCAAAACAGTCCAGTGAGCTGGTTTTCCGACGCAAGAGTGATATCCATCGCCCAGACCTAACCCAGTCGGGTGATTGGCAATTTTATCGGCAGGTGCGGGTAAATCTCATGCCCCGATGCGGGTTTTGAGGTGTTTGGCTTGCGATAGCGCGCCTCAAGCGCCATGCGCGCCGACGTGCAAGCGCCCGACCCTGAACCTTTCCACGATCAAGAGCCCCTGCAACATCCGATTGCCAGCACAAGCAAACGCCTTATGCAGCTTGCAACTCGAAGGTCTTCTCCCCCTTTGATCGCGGCAACCACCACCTTCGCTTAAAATGCCGAGCTACCGTTCCGGCGCGGTCTTTTTGTCATGACCGGCTTCTTTCTTTCGGCGTGATGCCGCAGTTGCGCAGAAAATCCATTTATCCAAAATGTTCAAGGTTCCCGAGCCACCTCTATGAGGATGGCTCGACAGCCGTTAGGCTGCAGAAGAACAGGGGGAAATTCCGTTCCGCGTTTAACTTGTCGATTGAAAGCGGCCTGTTGCTATCCGCCTACATGGATTACATGGCTGAGATTGGCGAAAAAGACTTTGCAGCCAACACGATGACGGACAAAGACCTAGACGGTATCTTCCAGTAGGTAGCCGCATCTGTCGCGTGATTTGGCCTATCCGGCTGCCCTAAAACATTGGCTGTTCAAGCGTATGGGCATCTTGCCATCTCGTTGGAATAACCGGCTGCGCAGTGGATAACCGACCGAACAGTTGAACCGCACGTGTCATGTGTCTGCCGATTGTTGCTGTGTGTGATCACAGGCGCTGCGTCGAGGCGCAGCTGAAACTGACCTTGGAACTTCCAAGGTCGTCGGCTACACGTGCACTTAGCTGGGGCTTTTCCTTCTGTGCAGGCAAAACTCTCGGCGCATTGAAAATATCCTGAAAACACGGGGTTAAGAACACGTGTTCACTTGTAAAGGAATGACCGCGCAGCGGTGATCATGAGAGCAGTTCGCTTAGAAATGGCCCTGCACGCCGGCGCTTGGGCCTTGCCGCCTGCGGGTGATATTGCGGTGATGCGGCCACGGGCGGGGGATGATCTGTCGTCCTTGCCCGCCTCGCGCGCGGTGGTGTTGACCGGGTTTCGTCCGGATCAGGACTACTTCGCAGCCCAAGGCTACCGTGTCGAGGGAAAGGCTTTCTCTGCGGCGCTGATCTGCCTGCCCCGTGCGCGGGCCGAGGCTTGGGCGATGTTGGCGCAGGCGGTGGCGTTGGTCGGGGTTGGCGGGTCGATCGCTGTGGATGGGCAAAAGACCGACGGATTTGACAGCGCTTTGAAAGACTTGCGCGGGGCGGGGTTTGCCTTGGGTGAGGTGATCTCGAAGGCCCATGGCAAGTTTGTGTCGTTCGTCGCCGCCCCTGTGCCTGCGGCTTGGCAAGCCGTCGATACTCAGGTCGAGGGGTTTATCACCCGTCCCGGCGTGTTTTCGGCAGATGGCGTTGACAAAGGCTCGCGGCTGCTTGCCGCTGCACTTCCGGCCGATCTGCCTGCGCGGGTGGCGGATCTGGGCGCTGGTTGGGGCTATCTGTCGCGCGCGATCCTGCAACGCTCTGGCGTCAAACGTGTGGATGTGGTCGAGGCGGAAAAGGTTGCGCTAGAGTGTGCCCGCCTGAACGTGCCCAACCCGAGGGCTGAATTCCATTGGGCTGATGCCACGACATTCAAGCCCGAACGCCCGTGGAACGCCGTGGTGATGAACCCGCCGTTCCACACGGCGCGCGTGCCCGATCCGGCGTTAGGGGTGGCGTTTATTCGCGCGGCGCACCGTGGGCTTGCCCCTGACGGCGCGCTTTGGATGGTTGCCAACCGGCATTTGCCCTATGAACCCGTGCTCAAGACCCTGTTCCGGCAGGTGGAAGAGGTCGGCGGCGACGGCGCTTTTCGTGTGATGCGCGCGGCCTATCCGCTGCGGGGCAAGTGACTTACGCCGGAAATTGCGCCTGACATTGGGCGATGGCGGGGTGGGCTTGCGCCTCTAACGCCGCGCGGCGGGTGCGCATCGAAGCCAGCTTGGCCGCCTCTGCCGTCAAGTCGATCGCCACAGGTTTGCGCACCGTGGTTTGGGCCGAACCAAGGCAAAGGCCCGGTCTGATATGCTCCTCACGGTTTGACAGCCAATCGCCGCAGTCAACCCACACGGGCGTCTCCACGGTCACATCGGCATAGGCATAGCCGCGCGCAAGATTGCCTTCCGTCTCGGCGATCAGACGGTTGAGCACGGGCAAATCGGGGGCCGCCTTGGTGATGCACCGCTCTTGCGGGGTGGCGCAGGCGAGCAGGGCGAAGAAAAATGGGGCGGCCAGAAGGGGTTTCATCGGCGTCTCCTTTGCTGCCGCTCTTTTAAGCCGCAGATTCTTGGTTTGAAAGACAGCCCCGCGTTGAGCGGCGCAAAACTTCCTGCTAGCACTGGCGTGTTGCGATGGAGTGACCGATGACCGACCTATTCGACGACCGCAAGACCCGCGCTGCTGCTTGGTTTCGCACCTTGCGCGACCAGATCGTTACCGCCTTCGAGGCGATCGAGGATGATTTCGGTGGCCCCGCCCCCGCTGGCCGGTTCGAGGTGACGCCCACCACCCGCCCCGATGGCGGCGGCGGGTTGATGAGTGTGATGCGCGGCGGGCGGGTGTTTGAAAAGATCGGCGTCAATGTCTCGGCGGTGCATGGCACATTGGCCGAACGTGCCCAACGGGCGATGGCCGCGCGCGGTGTGCCCGGGATGGATCAAGACCCGCGCTTTTGGGCCTCGGGGATCTCTTTGGTGGCGCATATGCAAAACCCCCATGCGCCCGCCATTCACCTGAACACGCGCATGTTCTGGACCCCGCATGCCGCGTGGTTCGGTGGCGGGACTGACCTGAATCCCTGCATCGAATATGCCCAAGACACCCAGCATTTTCACGCCACGCTGCAAACCACCTGCGATGCGCATAACCCTGAGTACTACACCCGTTTCAAAGCTTGGGCGGATGAGTATTTCTATATTCCCCACCGCGGCCGCGCGCGCGGGGTTGGCGGGATTTTCTATGATGATCTTGCCACTGGTGATTGGGAGGCGGATTTTGCCTTTACCCAAGCCGTGGGCTGCGCCTTTCTGCCTGCGTTTGAACCGCTGACGCGGGCGCGTATGACAAGCGCGTTCACAGATGCAGATCGCGAAACCCAACTGATCCACCGCGGGCTTTATGCCGAATACAACCTTGTCTACGACCGCGGCACCAAATTCGGCCTAGAAACCGGTCACGACGCCAATGCCGTTTTGATGAGCCTGCCGCCGGTCGCCAAATGGACGTAGTGGGGTTTTTCAACCGCGAGGTGCCGGCCTTTCGCTTGGCCTTGCAGTTTCTAACCCGCCTGCCCCTACCCGCCCCCTATTCCGAAACCGCGATGCGCCAAAGCCCGCGCTGGTATCCGGCGGTGGGGGTGGTGGTTGGGGCCTTGGCGGGGCTGGTGTTTGTGCTGGGGGATTGGCTTTTCACCCCGCAATTGGGCGTGTGGTTGGCACTGGCCACGGCGGTGGGCGTAACCGGTGCGCTGCACGAAGACGGCTTGGCCGACGCCTGCGACGGTTTGGGCGGCGTGCGCCCCAAAGAGCGCGTGCTAGAGATTATGCGCGACAGCCGGATTGGGGCTTACGGCGTGTTGGGTTTGATTTTTACCATTGGAGCCAAGGCCTTGGCGCTGCAGGCCATGCCCTCGGTCGCTGTAGGGTTTGTGCTGATCGCGGGCCATACGGCCAGCAGGGCGGCGATGGTGTGGGTCATGGCCTCGTCTGATTACGTTCGCGAAAAGGGGGCGGGGTCGGCTGTGGCGGGGGGGATTGACCGCGCTGCGATGATGGTGGCGCTGGTGACAACGGGCTTGGCGCTGCTGCCCTTGGTGTTTTGCGTGCGGCTAGAGGCGATTGTTTGCGGCCTTGGCGGCCTTGTGCTGGCCCAAGTCTTGATGCGGCGGTGGTATGAACCGCGTTTGGGCGGCTATACCGGCGATTGTCTGGGGGCCGTGCAGCAATGCGGCGAGGTGGGGTTTTATTTGGGCCTTTTGGTCATAATCGGGGCTTAGGGCCGCTTGGCATCGGCCAGAACCAAAGCGCCGGCCCCTGCCAAGGTCACGGCGGCCGCCAAGACTGCCGCCAGCGTATAGCCCGACAGGGCGGTGCCCAAAGCAAAGCTGCCGGCCGCCAGCGCGTCACCAGCGACCTTTTTCAAGGACATAAGGGCCGCCGCCGTGCCCGGGCGTTCTGACAGTTGGTCTTGCAGATAGATGATCGGCAAGGTCAGGGTCAGCGCGCCCCCTGCGGCCCCCGGTATCAGCATCAGCCAAAGGTAAGGCGAATGGGCCAGCAGCGGAATGCCCACCAGATGCACGGCATAAAGCGCTGTTCCAATTGCGATCAGATGGGCGCGCTTCCAGCGGGGCAGCAATGGAAGCGCCAGCATAAAGGGCACCTCTAGCCCCGCCACAAGACCTGCATAAAGGGCCGCATTGCCGCCAGTGCCTGTGGCGGGGGTTAGCGCAAGGCCCATCACGGCCCAATAGGCCGTTCCCCCCGCCGACACGGCGCCCAAGGCAGCGATGCGCAGCGCAAGGCCCGGGGCCGTCACCTCGGCCAAGGCGGCGCGCAGCGATAGGCCAGAGGGGAGGTCGCGCCCCGCCATAGACCCCCGGCTTGGCCAACCCGTCCAGATCAGCGTCAGCATGGCAATGCCGACCAGCAAACCCGCAGGATAGATCGTCATCACCGGCACCCCCTGCGCAAAGGCCAGCGACCAAAGCGGCAAGATCACCACAAAGGGCAGCGCCAAAAGCGCACGGATGGTGGATTGGACGCTGTCGCGCTGCGGCGGGGGCAGGGTGATCGTGGCCAGTCGGGCTTGGGCGAAAAGCTGGCCGAACAGGCTGTTGGCCGGTAGCAACAGGGCATGGGCCAGCACAAAGCTGATGGTTGATGGCAAGAAGGTCATCGCCGCCACGCCCGCCACCACAACGCCCCCGGCAAACAACGCAATCGCGCGCCGGTTGGCGGTTTGGTCGGCACGAATGCCCGAATAAAGCGCTGAAGTCACCGCCACCACAGTCGAGATGAACATCACACAGGCGTAGCCGACATTGCCCAACCCAAAAGAGCGCACCGCCAGAACCGATACGAAGGGGCCAAATGTGCACAACAACGCGCCTTGCAGTGCCATCAGCCCTGCCACCATGCGCAAGGTCGGGTCGCGCCAGATCAGGCGAAGGGCCTGCACCTTAGGCCTTGGCCGCAAAAAGGTTAACGCGGTCGGCCCAATACAGCCCGCCCGCCCCGATCAGGCTGCACGCCACACCCGTGATCGCCACAGTCTCAAACCCGCCGACATGGGCGGTCGCGGCGAAGATGCCCGCTGTCATTCCGTCAGACACCAGCTTTTGCACCGCCAACATGGCGGCGGCGGTGCCCGGTCTTTCGCGCAACAGGTCTTGATAATACAGGATCGGCGAGGTGATCACCATCGCACCACCCACACCGCCAAACAGCGGCATCACCCACAAAAAACCGCTGTCCGACAAAAGCGGCAGCGCCAGAAGATGCGTGCCATACAGCACCGTGCCAATCACCAGCAGTGTTGATTTGGGCAGGGCGGCTGCAATGCGCGGCAAGATCAGCATGGCAGGCACCTCCCACCCCGCGACCATGCCGACATACAGCGCCACATCCGAAGGCCCCCGCAGCGGCGAGGCGTCAAAGATCAACGAAATCAGCACCATATACAGCGTGCCCGACGAGGCGATAGCCCCGATCAACACCACCCGCACGGCCACCCTTGGCTTGGCAATCTCAGCCAAAGCATCGCGGAGCCGCATGCCAGAGCGGTGGTCTGACCACGCTGTCTGCCCATCTTTCGGCCAGCCCATCAAGATAAGGCCCAACAGCCCAAGGCTGGCAATGCCGCCGCTGACATAGACGGCCATCTCTGACATCCCATAGCCAAAGGCAAAGGTCCAAAAGATCAGCATCGCCAGAAAGCTGAACGACATGGCAGAACGGATCACCCCCAAAATGCCATCGCGGTTGTGCCCCTCATCAGGGCTGGCCAAGCGGGCCAAGGCGAACAGTTGGCCGTACAGGCTTGATGCCATGGGCAACAAAATGCCCTGACACAGGATCAGCGCCCAAATGCCCGGAAAGAGCAAAATCAGCGAAATGCCAAAGGCGCTGCACAGCGTGGTGCCAATGGCAATCACCCGACGGTGGCCAAACTGGTCGCCCAAAACCCCCAACACCACAGAAGATGTCACCGCAATCAGCGACGCCATGGCCAGCATCAGCGAAAAGGCTGGTTTGCTCATGCCGAGGCGTTCAATCGCAATCACCGACTGATAGGGATAGACGGACGCATTCAGCGCCCCAAGCACCAGCAAAGCCACGGCAATCAACCGCAGCGTCGGGTGGCGCAAAACATGGCGAATAGGGGTCATGGGCAGCTCCGGCGGCGCTGCGATACCGCTAACGACGCGCGCAGGCGATGTCCAGAGACCGCCTGCGACATGGCGTGTCGCGAACCTGCCATCGCATCGCTTATCGCTCGTCTAGCGTGTTCGCAATTCAGTGAGGCCGCTATGGAAGCAGACTATATCATCGTAGGCTCTGGCTCTGCCGGGTCAGTTTTGGCCAATCGGCTGTCGCAATCGGGCAAACATCGGGTTGTGGTGCTGGAAGCCGGCGGCACCGACGCGCGGTTTTATGTGCACCTGCCCTTGGGCTACGGCAAACTTTTCTACGACCCGCGCGTCAACTGGCTGTACCGCACCGAACCCGACGCGGGCCTTGCCGGATCGGCTGATCATTGGCCGCGCGGCAAGATTTTGGGCGGGTCGTCATCGATCAACGCCATGGTCTATATTCGCGGCCACCGCGCGGATTATGACGAATGGGGGCAGGCGGCGTCCGGCTGGGGCTGGGATCAGGTTCTGCCCGCCTTTCGCGCGATGGAGGATAATGAGGCGGGGGCCGATGATTATCGCGGCAAGGGCGGGCCCTTGTTCATCTCGGAAAATCGCCGTGGTTTGCATTGGTTGGTCGAAGATTACATTGCCGCTGCGGGCGAGGCAGGCTTGCCCTATACCCCGGATTTCAATGGTAAAACCCAAGAAGGCGCTGGCAATTACCAGATGACGATCAAGGGCGGGCGGCGCAATTCGGCGGCGCGCGCGTTCCTGCGGCCCGCGATGGGGCGCAAGAATTTGCAAGTGATCACCAAAGCCATGGTCACTCGCGTTTTGTTCGAAGGCACCAAGGCCGTGGGCGTGGAATACCAGCGCGGCGGGCAAACCCTGCGCCTGAAGGCGGCAGAGGTGATCTTGGCAGGCGGGGCCATCAACTCTCCGCAGCTGTTGCAACTGTCGGGCATCGGACCGGGCGGGGTGTTGCAGGACATGGGTGTTCCGGTTTTGGTGGATAACCCCAATGTGGGCGACCATCTGAACGACCATCAGGGCATCAACTACACATGGCGGATGAAAGTTGCGACCTATAATGGCATCTTGCGGCCGTGGTGGGGCAAGGCTTGGGTGGCGCTGCACTATGCACTTTTGCGCGGCGGACCCTTGGCCAAGTCGATTAACCATGCAGGGGGGTTCTTTCGCACCAGTCCAGATTTGGACCGACCGAATATGCAACTGTATTTTCAGGCTTTTTCCACGCTTTTGCCCAAACCGGGCGAGCGGCCCTTGCTGACCCCCGATCCGTTTCAAGGCCTGTCCATCGGCCTGTCAAACTGCCGCCCCACCAGCCGAGGCCACATCAGGCTGCAAAGCCCTGATCCGTTGCAGCACCCAAAGATCGTCGCCAACGCGTTTTCCACCCAGCATGACGTTGATGAAATGCTGCTGGCGGTCAAATTCCTGCGCAAAATCGCCAGCCAGCCCAGCTTTTCGCGCTGGATCGAGGAAGAGTTGCGCCCCGGCCCGCAGGTGCACAGCGATGATGACCTGATCGCCGATTTCCGTGCGCGGTCCGGCACGGTCTATCACCCGTCGTGCACCTGCCGGATGGGGGCTGATCCAGCCACATCGGTGCTGGATGCGCGGTTGCGGGTGCGCGGGGTGCAAGGGCTGCGGGTCTGCGACGCCTCGGCCTTTCCGAATTTGATCGCGGGCAACACCAACGCGCCGTCAATGATGATGGGTTGGCGCGGGGCGGATTTGATCTTGGAAGACGCGCGTTAGATCAGGCCCAACAGGCGGGGCAGGTCGAACATGCTGGCGAAGGGCTCTGCCCCTTCGGCCAAAAGTGCGCTTGGGTGATGCGGCGCATAGCCCATGCAGCGCATTCCGGCAGCGCGCGCGGCGCGTGCGCCGGTTGGGCTGTCTTCGATCACCACACAAGTTGCAGGATCAACCGCCATCGCGCGGGCGGCGTGCAAAAAGACATCGGGAAAGGGTTTGGGGCGCGGCATATCTTGCCCCGAAAAGATCCGCCCGCCAAAGCGGTCGATCAGGCCCGCGTGTTGGCCCAAGGTGATCTGCATCTTGCGCGGGCTGCCGTTAGAGCCAATGGCATAAGGAATTTTCGCGGCATCCAGCGCATCCAAAACGCTCAACACCCCCGGCACCAAGGGTGCGCCTTGTTCTAACCGCGCGTACAGGCGGGCGTAAAAGTCGTTCACCCACGCTTCGGGCAGGTCCGCGCCAAGGGTGCGGGCTTTGGCGGCGACACCGGCTAGGGTAAGCCCGATCAGTTCATGCTCTAGGGTGGCGCGGGGCAGGTTTAGGCCATGGTCGGTCAAATCGGTGGTCAGCAGATCAAAGGCGATCACCTCTGAATCCACCAGCACGCCATCACAATCGAAAATCACCGCCTTTGGCGTCATGGCTTTAGCTCCAGCAGGGTCACCCATGTGTCGCCATAGCGTCTTTGGTCAATCATCGCAAAGCCTTGCGGTGTGGCAGGGGCGCTGCCTTCTTCCCAGACCACACTGGCATCGGGGGCGATCCAGCCTTGGGTGCGGGCAGATTGCAGGGCGGCTTCGCCAAGAGCCTTGCCATAGGGCGGGTCAAGAAAGATCAGGGTGAAGGGCGCAGGCGCAGCGGGCAGTTTGGTGGCATCGCGCGGCAGAACGGTGACTTGGGCCTGTACGCGCATCTTTGCGATGTTCTGCGCGATCAGGCTTTGCGCGGTGCGGCCATTTTCAATCAAAGTGGCCGCGATTGCGCCGCGCGACAGCGCCTCTAGCCCCAAGGCACCCGTTCCGGCAAACAGGTCAAGTACCATGCGCCCTGTGACCAGATCGCCGTGGCGGCCATTGATCAGAAGGTTGAAAATCGCCTCGCGCACGCGGTCGGATGTGGGGCGCAAGTGCGCATTTGGGTCGCCTGCGCCCACCTCGGCCAAATGCAAGCCGCGCCATTGGCCGCCAATGATTCTCATCCCTTCAGCAGGGCTTTCAGGTCGACGGCGGGGTCGGCCACGCGGGCCATATCAGGAGTGCGACCCGATTCGATCAGGCGCTTGCCCACCATATAGGCGCGGCTGTCGTTCATCGCATCGACGGCGATCAAAGCCCCCGCCTTCAGGTACCAAAAGCTGACAGCATCGCCGTCCGGCCCGCGCGTGACGATCTGGTCATACCCCGCATTCAGCCCCGCGATTTGCAGCTTGGTGTCGTACTGGTCAGACCAAAACCACGGGGCCGGCACATAGTCTTGCGCGGCCCCCATCATGTTTTCGGCCACAAGTTCGGCATGGTGGATCGCATGGCCCACCGATTCCAGCCGCATTTGCACACCGTTCAGCGGAAAACTCGCGCAATCGCCAGAGGCCCAGACATGCGCCGCCGACGTCCGGCCCTGCGAATCGGTGCGAATGCCGTTGTCGATCGCAATGCCAGCGGCGGCAGCTTCGGCGGTGTTGGGGGTGATGCCCACGCCCACAATCACAAAATCGGCGGGCAGGTCGTAGCCGTCTTTCAGGCGCACCCCTGTCACATGGGTGTCGCCCAGCAACCGCTCTAACCCGGTCGATTCCAAAACCTTCGCGCCGTGATCTTGATGCAACTTGCGGAAATAGCTGGATGTTTCCGGTGCCGCCACGCGCTGCAGGATGCGCGGGGCCATTTCGATCACCGTCACATCCAGCCCCAGCTTGCGGCCCACGGCGGCGGCTTCTAGCCCGATATACCCGCCGCCGATAATCACCAAGCGCCGCCCTGCAACAAACTCTGGCCGCATCGCATCGACATCGGCCAAGGTGCGCACCGTGTGCACGCCAGAAAAATCGCCGCCAATCTCGGCGGGTAGGCGGCGGGGGGTAGAGCCTGTGGTCAAGATCAGCGCGTCATACCCCAAAACCTCGTCGCCGCAGCGCAAGGTCTGCGCGGTGGTGTCAATCGCGGTGACGGGCGCGCCCAGCTTTAGGGTAATCTTCGCCTCGTCCCAAAACTCTGGCGCGCGCAGCCACAGGCGGGCTTCCTCCATCTCGCCCATCAGATAGGCTTTCGACAGGGGCGGGCGCTGATAGGGCGGCGCGTTTTCGGCCCCGATCATCGTGAGCGATCCGTCATAGCCCAAGGCGCGCAATTTGGCGGCCGCAGCCGCCCCCGCTTGCCCCGCGCCCACGATAACCACCTGTTGCATCATTCCCCCACTGGTCGCATATCCGATCGCAGCCTATATCTGGCTTCCAACGAAACGCAACGCACGAGGGTTCAAGAATGACGATTACAGTGGGCGATAAAGTTCCGGCCGGCACCTTGATGCTGGCAGGCAGCGACGGGATCAGCGACATCGTAATGGCTGACCGGCTGGCAGGCAAATCTGTGGTGATTTTTGGCCTGCCGGGGGCCTATACCGGCACCTGCTCGACAGCCCATGTGCCCTCGTTCATCCGCACGATGGACACGTTCAAAGCCAAAGGCGTGGATGAGATCATCTGCGTTTCCGTCAACGATGCCTTTGTGATGAAAGCTTGGGGAGAGGCAACCGGCGCCACTGCGGCGGGCATCGTCATGGCCTCTGACCCCGATGCGTCCTTTACCCAAGCTTTGGGCCTAGACTTCGCCGCAGGCTTTGTGCGCGGCGCCCCCCGGTCGCTGCGCTATGCGCTGCATGCGGTGGACGGCGTGGTCAAGGTCTTGAATGTGGAAGATAATCCCGGCGCGTGTTCCGTGTCGGCGGGCGAAGGCTTGCTGGAGTCTTTGTAAAGTCGGCAGGCCAAGGGCAAGCCCTTGGCCAACATCCGCGCCTTGGCGGCGGACCCAAAAGAAAAGGGCGGGCATTTGCCCGCCCTTTCCTATTTGAACATCGTTCAGATTAGAACGAGAAGTTCACGCCCAAGTCGTAAGCGTTCGACGATTCCGACGCCAGTTCCCAGTCGCCGTCGACGATTGCGGATTCGATACGCGCAACGCCACCGGTGACGCTTGCACCACCACCCAGGTCGTAGGAAGCACCCAGACCCATGCGGGTCACGGAAACGTCGCTTGCGTAACCTTCGAACAAATCAGAGGAAATGTCAGTGTTCACATCAAAGGCCGTCAAGGTCAGAGCACCGATTTTGTGGACGACAGACAGGCCCATGCTGGTAGCTTCGGCAGAGACGTCATAAGCATCGTCGTAGTTGTAGAAAGAACGATTGTTGTAGTTCCAGTATTGGTCTTGGTAGGTCGCGTCCATTTGCTTGTCTTGATAGATCGCCTTGATGGTCGTGTCGCCCATCACATAGGTGACCGACAAGGACGAGTCTGTCACACTGCCGTCAGAGAGGATGCCCTTCCAATAGGGATTTGAATTCGTCACCATACCGTAGGGGTATATAACCGTGTCTTCCGAGTAATTTTCTTCGGAGACAAACGAGAACTCGTTCGAACCATAGCCGACAGCAACGGTCAAACCGCCGGTGGTGTAGGCAGCGCCAAGACCGTAAGAGCTGTGGTCCGAACCGTTCGCAATTTGGCCGGCCGATGCGTCAACTGTCAGGCCGCCCGCGCTGTAGGTGTACAGAACCTTAGCAGCCGCGCCACCGGTGACCGTGGTGGAAGTGGTCCATGTGTCAGCGTCGGTAATGAATGCGCCCGGTGCATTTGCGATTTCTTCGGCCGTCAGCAAATGGTACTCAGGGTCGGCAGTGGTATAGCCATAGTTATAGGTGTTGCTAGACTTCAGCTGAGCCGGAAGGCCGAACATGTCGAAACCGTCGGAAGCGTAATTGATGCTGTTGGTCGAACCCAGACCGGTGTAGCCAACCGAAGCCAACTGGCCAACGGCTGCAGCGTCGCCGCCGTCAACGTCGCCCATCGAGATTTTGCCGAAAGCGCCCGAGATGAACACGGAACCGGCGGTGCCGGCGTTAGCGCC
>CANFSY010000079.1 GCA_947449875.1 Paracoccaceae bacterium | reverse complement strand
TTTAACCCCGCCGCTTTGCGCCAGAGTTTCACATCTGTGCCAAAAGGTCCGGGTGACGTGACCATGATAAGGCCCCTCTGCGGTCAGAAGAACAGCCTCTATCCGATTTTAGCGCAAAGCGAAGCGGCCTTTGGTGTAAAGGCCGCCTCTTTGGTGTTGACTTTGTGGTCCTAAAACCGGCGTGAACCGCCTGTCTTATTGCGCCGTCAAGCGCAGCACGGCGATGTTCTTGGACCCGTCGGTTGCCGTGGTCGTTCCGGCCACAACCACCAGCTTGTCGCCTTGCACGGCCACAGCATTGGCGGTGTCATCGCCGTCACCCAAAGACAGATTGACCACGCCGTTTTCGGTGCCGTCATCCGCTGTGCCAAAGGTCTGGTCCAACGCGCCGTCAACGTCGTAACGCGCAACGGCGATGTTGGTGCTGGACCCGTCTTGGTGATAGCCCACCACGACCAGTTTGCCATCGGCTTGCACGGCCAGACCTGTGGCAAAATCGTTGCCTTCGCCCAGCGAGGTTTGGACAAACCCGTTGGGCGTGCCATCTTCGCCCACACCAAAGGCTTCGTCCGGTGCGCCGTCAGCGGTCAGACGCGCCAGAACAAAGTTCGACGACCCATCCGCCGAAACCGTATCGCCCACCACGGCAATCTTGCCATCGGCTTGCAGCGCCACGCCGTGGGCTGCGTCATTGCCAGAACCCAGCGAGATGTTCACAAAGCCGTCGGGGCTGCCGTCTTCGGCTTTGCCAAAGCTTGCGTCCGCCACGCCAGTGGCATCGTACCGCGCCACCAGCAGGTTGGAAGAACCGTCTTCCGCCACATGGGTTCCGGCGATCACGATCTTGCCATCGGCTTGCAAGGCCACCGCATTGGCCTTGTCATCGCCCTTGCCAAGCGAGGTTGCGACAAACCCGTTCGGGGTGCCGTCGTCGCCCTGACCAAAGCTGTCATCGGCCGACCCATCGGTATTCAAACGGGCGAGGATGATGTTGGTTGACCCATCAGCTTCGACAGAATCGCCGACCACGACGATCTTGCCATCGGCCTGAACCGCCAGATCACGCGCTGTGTCATTGCCGTCGCCCAGCGAGATGTTGACGATGCCGTTTTCGGTGCCGTCATCTGCGGTGCCGAATGTGTCATCCAAGGTGCCGTCGGCGTTCACGCGCAGCACGAAGATATTGGTGGATGCACCCTCTTCATGATAGCCTGCCACCAGCACTTTGCCGTCAGCTTGCACAGCGGTGGCTGTGGCAAAATCATTGCCTTCACCCAAGGAAATATCGACCACGCCGTCAGGGGTGCCATCTGCGTTGCCCACGCCAAAGCTGGCATCAAAGCTGCCATCAGCCGTGTAGCGCACCAGCACGATGTTGTTGCCGGTATCCGCGCTGCGGTTGCCCACGACCAGCACAGACCCATCGGCACCCACGGCCAGATCATTGGCCACATCATCACCGTTGCCCAGCGAGGTCGCCACCACGCCCGCAGGCGTGCCGTCTTCCGCCCCGGCCCCAAATGTCGCATCGAGCACACCGGCATCGTCAGCCCACGCGGCCTGACCCGCCAAAAGGGCAAGCGTTGCAACGGTTGTCAGGCGCAGGGCTATGCCAGCGCGTTTTACAGAATTTGTCATGTCAGGATCCTTCATGTTCCGATAAGCGCGGCCCGGCAGAGACGGGGGGTTCCCCACCAGACCGCCCACCCATTTTAACGCAAAGGCCGCCCTGCCACAAAGTTTGAATTATAAGTGACAATCGCACGGCGGCATTGGTGTTTGGTCGAAAGGCCCATAAAAAAAGACGTTTTAATCTGAAATGCCACCTTATCGCTTTGCTTTGGATATAAGCGGCGCAAAAGCTGTGATGGTTCGCGCACGCGGTGTAAGTCACCCGATGCTGGCCTGCACGGCCTTGCAAAACATGTGCAACTTTGGGTCTGTTTGCCCCTTTACGCGTCAGGTTTAGGAACAGACCGCGTGGTGCGCCTTGCTGTTGGGCCACCGCTGTGCGAAGCGGCAGAGAATTGATAAAGGATAAGGCTATGAAACGATTGTTGCGCATTGGTGTTGCACTTGGGGTGATCGGCTGTGCGGCGGGCTGGTATCTGACCGCGCCTGTTTTGCGCGACACATCCGGTCTTGAACAGCTCACCGGCGACAAGACCAAAGGCGAGACGATCTTTTGGGCATCGGGCTGTGCCTCGTGCCACATGGCCCCCGGGGCCAAAGGGGCCGATCAGTTGGTGCTGGCGGGCGGTTTGGCCCTACCAACCCCGTTTGGCACGTTTTATGCGCCCAACATCTCTTCTGATCCTGAACAAGGCATTGGCGGCTGGTCGATTGCGACCTTTGCCCATGCGCTGCAAGATGGTGTGACGCCTGAGGGCGAGCATGAATACCCCGCCATGCCCTATGTTGCCTATGCCAAGATGGAGCCGCAGGATCTGGTCGATCTGAAAGCCTATGTCGACTCCCTGCCCGCCTCGGCCACGCCGAACAAAGACCACGAACTGTCCTTTCCCTTCAACATCCGGCGGAGCTTGGGGGTCTGGAAACTGTTTGCAGGCAATAGCGATTATGTCATGACAGGCGATGTGACCCCCGAAGTCACCCGTGGCCGCTATATTGCCGAAGCCTTGGCCCATTGCGGCGAATGCCACACACCGCGCACTGAATTGGGCGGGCTGAAACGGGCAAGCTGGCTGGCAGGATCGGTGATCGACGATGGCCGCGCCAAGGTGCCCAACATCACCTCGGCCAAGCTGGATTGGTCGGATGCAGACATCTTCACCTACCTTACCACCGGCGCGACGCCAGAGTTCGACTTTGCCGGCGGGGCTATGGCGCATGTGGTCGAAAACATGGGCCACTTGCCCGAAAGCGATGTGAAGGCGATTGTGGCGTATCTGAAAGCTGTGCCTGCGGTGCAATAAAACACCCTGCACGCTCCGCACCGTCGGGGCCAAGGGCTGCTGTCACAAGCAGCCCTTGGCATTTGCGCCCTGCCCCATCTGCCGTTCAAGACTAGAGTGTGATTTGTAACGATTGGGCGATGCGGTATCCTGATGGCGCAAAGGCCTAGACGCTGAGATCATCAAACCCTCTCAATCGCCAAAGCCTATCAATTTGCGACCCTTGAGCCTGCCCGCGCGCCGCCGTCTATCCGCCCGACCCCTGCCCCCACGGCGCGGGCAGGAAAGGTTGGATCATGCAATTCATCGCGCTTATCATCGCCGTTTCGGTCTTGATGTGCCGTGCCGCCGTGGCACAAATTCCGCTGACTTTCGCACAATCGGGCGCACAATCGGGCGTGATCACGGGGGAAAACCTCAGCCTGAATGGCACGGGGCAAGGCTTTGTGTACGGCAAAACCGATCTGAGCTTGCACTACCGCTTTGGCGAGGGTTTGCAAATCGGCGCTGACCTTGGCGTGGATTCGCTTCAGGCCAACGGCCAACATGGCGGGACGGTCTTTGCGACCGCTGGTGTCGAAAGTGCCTTCGGCAAGCTTTCCGTCGGGGTGCCCCGCCTTGTTATGCCGCAGTTTTTTGATGTGCCAGCCTTTGGCGGGTCAGAGGTTTTGGGGGTGATTCAAGGCTTGGCCTCGGGCGAAGTGCTGGGGTTCATGACCTATTTTTCGCAAACCCCAACGCTGCGCGGCCTGCGCTATGATGGGCAGGCGGGCAAGATCACCTTTGCGGCATCCTTGCAGCAATTGGGCGACAGCAATCGGTGGGTGCACGCGGTGGCGTTGCGCTATGTGCAAGGCGCTTACACGGTGTCGGTCGGGCGCACGGATGTAGATGTTGGACCCTATACGGCGATCACAACAAAGGCAGGTGTGTTCTGGGAAAAGCACCGCTTCAGCGGGGGGGTGGTGGCCAGCACCCTTGCGATGATGGGCCGATGGGAAAACACCTTGAACGGCTTCATCGGCTATGCGCTGCGCGAGCAGGTCACGGTCGAGGGGCAGGTCTTCGACATCTTCACCGCAACCGACACCTTTATGACATGGGGCGCGGATGTGCGGTTGGGCCAGCCCAGCGGGCTGTTTGTCAAAGCGGGCATCGCGCGGCTGACCCCGCAAGGGGACAGCATCGTCACCCTATCGCTGGGCTATCAGTTCTAGCCCGAAGGCATGGCAGAAATGTCGTGACAGTGCGGCCTATACCCGCCTAAACTTTGGGTATAGACGCCCCCAACCACCCGCAAGCCTAAGGGAAAGGTTCGTTTTGACCGTCTATACCAACCTTGATGCCGCGCATTTTTGGAGAATGACATGAACCACCTAAAGCTTTTGGGCCTGACCAGCGCCCTTGTTCTGACCGGCCTGACGGTTTGGGCCCAAACCGATGACCCCTTTGCCGATATCGTCGAAACCCGCCATGGCCTGATGATGCAAATGGCCGCCGACGTGGGCAAAATGGGCGCGATGGTCAAAGGCGAAGTGCCCTATGATGCGGCCATCGCGGCCAAAGCGGCGGCCAATGTGGCGGCGGTGGCATCTGTGATCAGCATGGATCAATTCCCCGCCGGTTCGGAAGTGGGCAAATCGGCTGACAGCTTTGCCAAGGCCGATATCTGGGCCGCGCAGGATGACTTTCTGACCAAGATCGCCGATCTGAACACCGCAGCCGAGGCTTTGAAAGCCGCCGCTGGAACCGATGCGGACAGCCTTAAGGCCGGCATCATGGGTTTGGGCAAAGCCTGTGGCGCTTGCCATACGACCTATCGCCAATCCGAAGGCTGATCCTTCAAAGGGGCGGGCCTAAGCCTGCCCCAGTTTTTCCAAGCGGTTGGCCCGCAGGCGTGCGAAATCGTCGCCCGCGTGATAGCTGGAACGGGTCAAGGGCGTGGCTGACACCATGCTAAACCCCTTGCCCCAAGCCGCAGTTTCATAAGATTTGAACTCGTCCGGTGTCACAAAGCGGTCAATGCGGTGGTGCTTGGGGGTGGGTTGCAGATATTGGCCCACGGTCAGAAAATCGACATCGGCGGCGCGCATATCATCCATCACTTGCAAGACGGCCTGACGGTCTTCGCCCAAACCGACCATGATGCCAGATTTGGTGAACAAACTCGGGTCAAGCTCTTTGACCTTTTGCAACAGACGCAGGCTGTGGAAATACCGCGCCCCGGGGCGAACCTCGGGGTAAAGGCCCGGCACGGTTTCTAGGTTGTGGTTGAACACATCGGGGCGCGCGGCCACCACTGTTTCAAGGGCAGAGGGCGGGCATTTGAGAAAATCGGGGGTCAAAACCTCGATCGTCGTCTCGGGCGATCGGTGACGGATCGCGCGGATGGTCATGGCGAAGTGCTCTGCCCCGCCATCTTCCAGATCGTCGCGGTCAACCGAGGTGACGACAACATGTTTCAGCCCCAGTTCCGCCACCGCATGGGCCACACGACCCGGTTCAAAACTGTCCAGCGCCTTGGGCTTGCCGGTGGCGATGTTGCAAAACGAACACCCACGGGTGCAAATCTCGCCCATGATCATCATGGTGGCGTGGCCTTGGCTCCAGCACTCACCCACGTTGGGGCAGCCGGCCTCTTCGCAGACGGTCACCAGCTTTTTGTCGCGCAAAATGTCGCGGGTTTGCTTGTAGCCTTCCGAGGTTGGGGCTTTGACCCTGATCCAATCGGGCTTTTTGGGCTGCGGATTGTCCTTGCGGTGCGCCTTTTCGGGGTGGCGTTCTTCGGGCAGGGTCAGATCGCGGGACATCGCACTCTCCATCAGGGTGACGCTCTTCATAGCCTCTGACGGGGTTAAAGAAAAGTTATTGTCCACCAAAAGCCCTTGACGGTTTCGCAAGGCAGACATGCGCCAGACTGTCGTTCAAAAATCCTGCACCATTTGCGCCTTACCCTATGGCGGGGGCTTTGGTAGGCACTATATCACAGGCCTGTGCAAAGGGCCGGACCCGCGCCATGATCTGCCAACCTTTGGCGGATGTGGCTGGGGGAAACGGCCTTTTCAACCAAAATTGCAACGTGTCTAGGATCCGGAGAGAGTTATGACCACGAACACCACCACTGCGGGCAAATGCCCTGTCATGCACGGGGCTGGCAGCCAGACGACATCTGCCGCCCGATCGAACCGGGACTGGTGGCCGAACCAGTTGAACCTGAAAATCCTGCACCAGCATTCGCCCAAATCCAACCCGATGGGCGCAGATTTTTCCTATGCCGAGGCCTATAAGTCGCTGGATCACGCAGCCCTGAAAGCCGATTTGTTTGCGCTGATGACCGACAGCCAAGATTGGTGGCCAGCCGATTGGGGCCATTACGGGCCGCTGTTTATTCGCATGGCGTGGCATTCGGCAGGCACCTACCGCACGGGCGATGGCCGCGGGGGCGCAGGTACGGGCACCCAACGCTTTGCGCCGCTGAATTCGTGGCCCGATAACGTGAACCTTGACAAGGCCCGCCGCCTGCTGTGGCCGATCAAGCAAAAATACGGCAATGCGATTTCTTGGGCCGATTTGATGATCTTGGCGGGCAATGCGGCGCTGGAGTCGATGGGTCTGAAGCCCTTTGGCTTTGGCGGTGGCCGTGCCGATGTGTGGGAGCCCGAGGAAGATATCTACTGGGGCAATGAAGACACATGGCTGGGCGACAAACGCTACGAGGGCGACCGCCAGCTGGAAAACCCGCTGGCCGCTGTGCAGATGGGCTTGATCTATGTGAACCCCGAAGGCCCGAACGGTGTGGCCGATCCGGTGGCATCCGGCCGCGATATTCGCGAAACCTTTGCGCGCATGGCGATGAATGATGAAGAAACCGTTGCCTTGGTGGCGGGCGGGCATACGTTCGGCAAAGCGCACGGCGCAGGCGATCCGGCCTTGGTCGGGCGCGAGCCGGAAGGCGCTGGCCTTGAAGAGCAAGGTCTGGGCTGGAAAAACGCCTTTGGCACGGGCGTTGGGGCCCATGCCACGGGGTCGGGGATCGAAGGGGCTTGGAAGCCCAATCCGACGACCTGGGATATGGGCTATTTCAAAGTCCTGTTCAAATATGACTGGGCCTTGGGCAAAAGCCCCGCAGGCGCGCAGCAATGGCACCCCGTGGACTGTGCCCCCGAAGACCGCGTGGTCGATGCCCATGATCCCAGCGTCACCCATCTGCCGATGATGACGACCGCTGACATGGCGATGAAGATGGATCCGATCTACGGCCCGATCTCGCGCCGCTTCCATGACGATCCGGCAGCCTTTGCCGATGCGTTTGCGCGCGCATGGTTCAAACTGACGCACCGCGACATGGGGCCGAAGGTTCTGTATCTGGGCCCCGATGTTCCGGCCGAGGATTTGATCTGGCAAGATCCCATTCCCGCACGCCGTCACGATGTGATCTCTGCCGAAGATATCGCGGCGCTGAAGTCGGCGATCTTGGCGACGGGTTTGAGCGTGGCGGACCTGGTGGGGGCGGCTTGGGCCTCGGCCTCGACCTTCCGCGGGTCGGACAAGCGCGGCGGGGCCAATGGGGCCCGTGTGCGCTTGGCACCGCAAAACGAATGGGCGGTGAACCAGCCGGCGCAATTGGCCCGTGTGCTCACAGCGTTGGAAGGCGTTCAGGCGGCGTTCCAAGCGCAGGCAGGGGTCAAGGCTGTGTCGATGGCCGACCTGATCGTGCTGGGCGGGGTTGCGGCGATTGAACAGGCCTCGGGCTTGCCGGTGCCCTTCACCCCCGGTCGCACCGATGCGTCGCAGGCGCAAACCGATGTGGACTCTTTTGCCGTTCTGGAACCCGCAGCCGATGGTTTCCGCAACTATCTGCGGGCGAAATACACCGTCTCGGCCGAAGAACTGCTGGTCGACAAGGCGCAGCTTTTGACCCTGACAGCGCCGGAGATGACCGTGCTTGTCGGCGGGTTGCGCGTGTTGGGGGCCAATGTCGATGGGGCCAAGCATGGGGTCTTGACCGCCAATGTCGGTGTTCTGAGCAATGACTTTTTCGTCAACTTGCTGGATATGGGCACCGAGTGGAAAGCCACATCTGAGGCGCAAGATCTGTTTGAGGGGCGCGATCGCAAGACGGGCCAAGTCAAATGGACCGGCACGCGGGTTGATCTGGTCTTTGGATCAAACTCGCAACTGCGCGCCTTGGCCGAGGTTTACGCCCAAGACGACGCCAAGGCCCGTTTCGCGCAAGACTTTATCGCCGCTTGGACCAAGGTGATGACCCTTGACCGCTTCGATCTCGCCTAAGCGCCTGACATAAAGACCAAAGGGGGGCCAGCGGGCCCCCCTTTGTTTTGCCCCTGCCCTAGCCGATGCGCGGGCCTGCTTTGCCATAGGTTTCATCATAATGCCGCCGCAGGCGCTGCAAAGCGATGCGCAGCACGATCTTGCCGGACCGCGCAGCCCAGCCCATGCGCTGTTCGGCAGCTTCGATCCCTTCTAAAAAACAGCACACCCGCAGCGCCACATCGCCAAGCCCCGGCCCCAGATCGCGCAGGGCTGCGGCCACGCGGTCGCGCGCGGCGCGGGGGCCTTCGCCCATGCCCGCATCACCGCGAAAACCGCCCCTGTCGCCAGCCGTTAAGAACCTGTCCCAATTCTGCGCCACGCGCGGGCCCATTTGGGCCAGTTCGAAATCTTCACGCAGACGGTCGGCGGCGCTGACCAAATCGGGGGTCAGAAAGGCTTGCCCGTCTTTGTCTTTGCGCCGCCCCAAAACCGCCACGGGGTTTTCGGCCAGATTGTAGCGCAAGCGGCGCGGGCCTTCGGGGGTGGGAATGTCTTTTTCATCCCAATCGCGGTGCTGGTTGGCAAAGGGCATCGCGGCTTCGGCCAAGCCTGCGGGGGCATCCTCGATGAAGCGTTTGAGAGCCATGCGCCCGACGTTTGACAGCTCATACGTCGTCACCCGTCCGGCTTTGCGCAAAGAGATCCAGTCTTTCACCACAAAGGCTTGGGCAAATTTGCGCTCCACCACGCCGGTGCGCGCGGTGCGCCCGTCGGGGAATTCGCGCATCACCACGGCGCGTTCCAGATCGGGGGCAATGGCCAAAACCGCCCCCGGTTCTGCCAATCGGCGCAGCACGCGGCGGCCTTCGTGCAGGATGGAGGCTTCGTCAAGGGGCGGGGTTGGGGCGCGCAGGGCAGCGGACATGGCTTCCTCCAGAGGGGGTTGGGCAAGGTGATCTAAAGCTTCATCCAGCAAGGGATCATCGCGACGGGTTTCATAGCGGCGCACCTGCCGCAGGATGGTGCTGGCATGCAGACCGTCGCGCCGCGCCAGCGCCCGCAGCGACAGGCCACTGGCCGTGTGGTCCAGATACAGGCGCACCGCGTCGGGAATCCAATCGGGCAGGGTCAGTGGCAGGCAAAGGTTGGATCGCATGGCAGGGTCCGACTGCGGGCCCAAGGGCTGCAGACTTGAAAAGGGATTTTGGCCAAGACTGACGGGCATTGCTTACCGAAAGGTTAAAATGATCTGCATTTTCCTATAATTGTCGCGAAATCTTAAACAAACGGGAAAGGAACGCGCGGTCAAAAGCCCCAATCCGCAACGCCGGACGGGCGTGGTGCAAGATGACATTCCAACGATTTACCACCGGAGTTGCCGCCATGACCGACTTTCGCGCCCTGTTATCCGACCTGCGCCGCCCACAAATGCTGATTCGCGCCGCCCGTTGCGGACTTTGTGATTATCGGCGCGACCGCGACCTGCGGCGATTGTTGCAAGGGCAGACGGCCTCGCCCAGCCAAGCCGTGCCGCGATTGTTGAACGAAGAGCAACAGATCGAAGCCACCCGCACCGCCGGCGATGCCGCTTATTCCATCGCCCGCCATATCGAGGTGCTGATCGCCCTGATGGCCGAAGTGCGCCTGTTGCCGCGCACAGGGATGCAGGCGTAACAAAAAAAGGCCCGCGCCGGTTGTACGGCGCGGGCCTTTAAGACCTTGGATCGTCTTAGACGAACATATCCGGCATCGCGGCCTTGCGGGTCGCAACATAGGCGTCAAGCTCTTCTTGCTTACCTTCGTCTAGGGCCGGTTGCACGTAATCGCCCAGCATCTTTTTAACGCGCTCTGCCGCCAAAGTCTGCGTATCGCGCGATCCTTCCTCGGCCCATGTCTCGAAGGGTTTGTAATCGAACAGGTCCGACCGCCAGAAGGCGGTTTTGAAGTTCGACTGGGTGTGTTCGCAGCCCAAGAAGTGACCGCCGGGGCCCACCTCGCGCAAAGCGTCCATCGCTTGGCCGTTGGTGTCCATATGGATGCCCTGCGCCAGATGGTGCAGCGTGCCCAACTGGTCGGCGTCCATCACGAATTTCTCGTAAGACGAGACCAAGCCACCCTCCAGCCAACCGCAAGCGTGCAGCATAAAGTTCACGCCCGCCAAAAGCCCCATGTTCAAGCTGTTGGCCGATTCGTAGGCCGCCTGCGCGTCGGGCAGTTTTGACCCGCAAAACGCCCCCGCCGACCGATAGGGCAGCCCCAAACGCCGCACCAATTGGCCCGTGCCATAGGTGATGTGGGCTGCTTCCGGTGTACCAAAAGTCGGCGCGCCAGAGTTCATGTCGATCGAGGTCACAAAGGCCCCCGCAATCACCGGCGCACCGGCGCGCACCAGTTGGGAATACGACACGCCGGCCAGAACCTCGGCCAGAACCTGCGTTAAGGTGCCTGCGACGGTCACGGGGGCCATAGCGCCGCCAACGATAAAGGGCGACACGATGGCCGCTTGGTTGGCTTGGGCGTAAACCTCCAAAGCGCCCATCATGATCCCGTCAAAGGTCATGGGCGAGTTGATGTTGATCAGGCTGGTCATGACGGTGTGCTGATCTACAAAGGCGTCGCCAAACAAAATCTTGGCCATGGCCACCGAATCGGCCGCACGTTCGGGGGCAGTCACAGACCCCATAAAGGGCTTATCCGACAGCGTCATATGCGCGTGCAGCATATCCAGATGGCGCTTGTTCACCGCGATATCGGTCGGCTCGCAGACCGTGCCGCCCGAATGGTGCAGCCATTTGGACATATAGCCAAGCTTCACGAAATTGCGAAAATCCTCGATCGTGGCATAGCGCCGCCCGCCATCGGCATCGCGCACAAAGGGCGGGCCGTACACGGGGGCCAGCACCAGATTGCGCCCGCCGATGTCGACATTGCGCAGCGGGTTGCGGGCGTGCTGGGTGAAGCTACGGGGCGCGGTC
Organism: Paracoccaceae bacterium; assembly: GCA_947449875.1. Lineage (GTDB taxonomy): Bacteria > Pseudomonadota > Alphaproteobacteria > Rhodobacterales > Rhodobacteraceae > Stagnihabitans. The sequence goes on along the minus strand of CANFSY010000079.1, from coordinate 4,316 downwards.
GAACACAGCTTGCGCGCCAACCCGCGCGGAATATGCACCCGTTCGCCTTTTACATCCGCGCCAGCATCGCGCCAGCGTTGCAAAGCGGCGGGGTTTTCGACGAAATTCACGCCGATCTCTTCCAGAACGGTTTCAGCGTTCCATTCGATGATCTGCAACGCTTCTTCGTTCAGGATCTCGAAGTTGGGGATGTTGCGTTCGATGAACTTGGCGGTTTCAAAGGACACCGCTGTCCGTTCGGCGCGCCGTGTGGCCCCGCCACCGCCCCGCACCCTGCGCCCTGCACCTGTATCGCTCATGATCCATCTCCGCCAAAGTTTGGCCCTGTATGGCGGGAATGGCGGGCCAAAGGGTCTTTGTTTGCGCCGCTTACGCTCCAAAACCGACATGGGGGAAGATCGGAAACGACCTGTTTGGCGGGGCAAGCCTGCGAAAAGCACGCCGCCCCTTGCAAGGTTGGCCCCCAAAAGCTAATCGGGCGCATGACCCAAGTGCATGACCGTCTGTTGATCATCGACTTTGGCTCTCAGGTGACGCAGCTGATTGCGCGACGCTTGCGAGAGCTGAATGTTTATTGCGAAATCCACCCGTTCAACAAGATTGACGGGGCGTTTTTGGCCGCCTTTGCGCCCAAAGCGGTGATCTTGTCGGGGGGGCCAGCATCTGTTTACACCGAAGGCGCACCGATGCCACCGGCGGGGCTGTTTGATCTGGGCGTGCCGATCTTGGGCATTTGCTACGGCCAACAGGTGATGATGCATGTGCTGGGCGGCCATGTCGAAGGCGGGCATGGCACGGCAGAATTCGGGCGCGCTTATGTGACGCCTGCCGCCGAAAGGCTTGACCTGCTGGACGGCTGGTTTACCCAAGGCGACGAGCAAGTCTGGATGAGCCACGGCGACCATGTCAGCCGCATCGCGCCGGGATTTGCGGTCTACGGCACCTCTCCCAATGCGCCTTTTGCCATCACGGCAGACGTAACGCGGCGCTTTTACGCCGTGCAATTTCACCCCGAAGTGCACCACACCCCCAAAGGCGCGCAGCTTTACGCCAATTTTGTCAAGCTTGCGGGCTTTAAAGGCGATTGGACGATGGGGGCCTACCGCGCCGAAGCCATCGCCAAAATCCGCGCGCAGGTGGGCGATGCCAAGGTGATTTGCGGGCTATCCGGCGGGGTTGATTCGTCCGTTGCCGCCGTGCTGATTCACGAGGCGATCGGCGCGCAATTGACCTGCGTGTTTGTCGACCACGGCTTGCTGCGCTTAGGCGAGGCCGAACAGGTCGTGTCGATGTTTCGCCACACCTACAACATTCCGCTGATCCACGCCGACGAAAGCGCGCTGTTTTTGGGCGCTTTAGAGGGCGTGTCTGACCCCGAGGTCAAACGCAAAACCATTGGCCGGCTGTTCATCGACGTGTTCCAAAAGCACGCCCATGCCGTGGGCGGGGCAAAGTTTCTGGCACAGGGCACGCTGTATCCCGATGTGATCGAATCGGTGTCGTTCAGCGGCGGGCCGTCGGTGACGATCAAATCGCACCACAATGTCGGCGGATTGCCCGAAAAAATGGGGCTAAAGCTGGTCGAACCCCTGCGCGAGCTGTTCAAAGACGAGGTCCGCGCCTTGGGCCGCGAACTGGGTCTGCCCGCGTCGTTCATCGGCCGCCACCCCTTCCCCGGCCCGGGCCTTGCCATCCGCTGCCCCGGAGAGATTACGACCGAAAAGCTTGACATCCTGCGCCGCGCCGACGCCGTCTATATCGACCAGATCCGCAAACACGGGCTGTATGACGACATCTGGCAAGCCTTTGCCGCGATTTTGCCGATGAAAACCGTGGGTGTGATGGGCGACGGGCGGACCTATGACTTTGCGCTGGCGCTGCGGGCAGTCACCTCGGTGGACGGGATGACGGCGGATTACTACCCCTTCACCCATGACTTTCTGGGAGAGACCGCGACGCGGATCATCAACGAGGTCAGGGGCATCAACCGGGTGTTTTACGATTGCACATCAAAGCCACCGGGGACGATCGAGCTGGAGTAGACAAGGCGAAATTGGCAAGCTTCGCTCGAGGCTTCAAAGGGCTTAAGTGTGGTTTTTGTGCGGCTTGCTATGGGTCAATTCGTTACTGAGGATTTTAGCAACTACTTCCCGATCTATCGGCTCTTGCAAGAATTCGAATAGTGGTGCCAAACCCTCAGGGCCCCCAGCATAGGTCGAATAATCCAAAACAAAGCAATCTGCGTGCATTGAGGCGTATGATTTGAAGGTTCGATCGGCCTCAAGCAAATTTGCCTGCAAAGTTGGCTGATCTGACATTTTCCACCATGCAGAATTTGCAACTTGAATGTGATCACGGGTCAAAAAGATTATCTTCGAACAGGGGAAGTAGGTCTGGATGATCTCTAACTGACGATGCAGAAAGCTTAGATCATGAAAATACCGGATTTCCTTGAACCCACCCACTCGAATGTGAGGAGGCAATGACAGAATTTCACTGCAAAACACGTCGAAAAGGCCCTTGGCAAATCGGTCCAAGTTGATGGTCTCAGCACCATACCATGGATCAAATGTCTGACCAATATCGCGCACGAATATCCCCTTACCAGCCACCTGATCACGGCGCATACGGATTTCATTGTCACGCAAAAGGGTATCAATTAGCCGGCACAAGGGATAGATTGCATTACCATTCTCGCCCCTAATGCAAAAGCCCGGTATCGCATTCAACAAATTTTGCAAAACCGTTGAGCCAGACCGCCCGTAGGTTACTACAAACACAAAACCTTCACTGGGTCGATGCAGGAACTTATAGTCCCTCAAGTCATCTGGATGGACATTCAATATTCTTTTCATAAAATAACACTCAAATAAATATAAATTAAACACACAATGTCATCGGATACAAGACAAGCAATATAATCTGAAAGCCGTCCTCCGGAATGTAAGAACGGATCCTGTTGGATCCCATCCCCTCAGACATTGTGATCGAACCATCAGCAACGTCCCCTTCACTATGATTTTTCTGCGAAAAATCAACCCCCTCGCACAGCCGCCTCAATCACCGCCACATCAATTTTTTGCATCTCCATCATCGCCGCGAATACCCTTTCCGCCACCGCTCCACCTGCCGATAAACCCCGCGACAGCGCCTTGGGAATGATCTGCCACGACAGGCCCCAAGCGTCTTTGCACCACCCGCATTGGCTGGGGCTGCCGCCAGCTTGCAAGATGGCATTCCAATAGCGGTCGGTTTCGGCTTGATCTTCGGTTTCGATCTGAAAGGAAAACGCCTCGCTGTGGGTAAACCTTGGGCCGCCGTTGATGCCAAGACAGGCGACGCCGCAGACCGAGAATTCCACTGTCAGCACCTGCCCCATCCGACCGTCTGGAAAATCTGTCGGGGCCCGGAACACAGAGGTCACAGAACTGTCAGGGAATGTCGCGGCGTAAAATGTCGCGGCATTTTCAGCTTGGTCATGGAACCAAAGACATACAGTGTTCTTAGCCATAGCACCCTCTGGGCCTGTCGGCCGATTTCAAATCACGTCGCCTCTTCAATTGCAGGCGATCGTCTGCCATTGCCATCCCGTCTTGATAACAACCTACGCTGCCCGTCATGGATGGTTTTAAAAAGCCATCCCGATCCGAAGGGTTACCGTGTTGAGTTTGGCGCTGATATCGACGTTTTGTTTCAGATCATAAAAATCGTAGCTGCGATGCAGATACTGTGCGCCGACAAAAAATTTCTGCGCCACCTTGTAGTCTGCGCCGAGGCCGTAAGCCAGTCCCGACATTTTTGTATCGACCGCATCAGGGTCGCCAATTGCCGCATGGAACTGGGTCTGTGACAGGCCCAAAGTGGAATAGACCAGAACCTTCCCAACGGCATAGCCAAGGCGACCTGTCAGCTCAGCGAAGTGGTCGTATTGGTAATAGCCCTCGTAACTGGAACTGCCGTCTCGTTCCGACTCATAAACGGCTCCGTTTGAAAAATTGGCGTCAACGCCGTACACTACGTTTTTCTTTTCCCACAAGTAGCCACCAAACGCACCAGTGGTTTTTCCGCCCAAATCATAGCCATCGCCGTCGCTGTACTCATGGCTGCCGTTAGAATTCGCCGTGGACAGGCCGACATAGGCGCCCGACCAATGGGCATCCTCGGCAAGGCTGGCTTGGGCGGCCCCAGCAAGCAAGACCGCAGCGATAAGATCGTAACGCATGACAACACCTTTCTCAAAATACCCGTCGACTATAACACACAGACTTCACTTTTTACACCAATCTGCCCGACTCGCAAGGCAACTGTGTGGTATT
>CANFSY010000078.1 GCA_947449875.1 Paracoccaceae bacterium | reverse complement strand
GTGCTCCGGCTTATGCTCTGGCTGCGTGAGCAGTTCGAGAAAGCCAAACTAAGTCCTTGCGGTTAGCACCGTAAGGCGGGGTTTGCAGGTACCTGGCAACAGAAACCTGCGCCTAATCACAGTCCTTTGCGCCGAACCGTTGGCCAACGCCGCCAGCGTCTTGTTCTTGTCACATCGGTGCCGCACAAGGCGCAGATGTCGGGCAATGGACAAGGCGCATGATCCCCTATCGCACGCTCTTTCGCGTTTTTCTGCGAATCGGGCTTTTGTCCTTTGGCGGGCCTGCCGCGCAAATCTCGTTGATGCACCGCACCTTGGTGGACGAGCGCCGCTGGATTTCTGAAGCCGAGTTCCTGTCAGCCCTGTCGTTTTGCATGCTTCTGCCCGGGCCAGAGGCGATGCAATTGGCCACTTGGGTAGGCTGGCGGCTCAAGGGCACCATCGGCGGGCTGATCGCGGGGCTGTTTTTCGTACTGCCGGGGGCCGTGGTTGTTTTGGCCCTTGCGGCCCTGTACGCAAGCTTTGGGCAGGTGCCGCTGGTGGCCGCGCTTTTCAGCGGCGTTCAAGCGGCTGTTGTGGCCGTGGTGATCCAAGCCGTGATCCGCCTGTCGCGCCGCGCGCTGAAAGGCTGGGCGCATCGGGGTGCGGCGGTTTTGGCCTTTGTGGCGCTTGCAGGGTTCGATCTGCCCTTTCCGGCGGTGATCGGGGCGGCGGGGCTTTATGGCTATTTGACCACGCAAGGCAGCACGCCCCCGTTTACCGGCACGCGCCCATGGGCTGCTACGGTTTGGGCCGTGGGGGTTTGGGGGCTGGTTTGGCTGCTGCCCTTGGCGGTGTTGGTGCTGGCAGCCCCAAGCTTTTATGCCGACGTGGCGGTGTTCTTTTCCAAACTGGCGGTGGTGACCTTTGGCGGGGCCTATGCGGTCTTGGCATGGATGAGCCAAGCGGTGGTGATGGATAAGGGCTGGCTGACAGCCCCGCAGATGATGGACGCCTTGGGGCTGGCCGAAACCACTCCGGGGCCGTTGATCTTGGTGACAGAATTTGTGGCCTACGTCGCGGGCTATCAAAAAGACGGCTGGACGGGCGGGCTTTGGGCGGCGCTGATCACGCTGTGGATGACCTTTGCGCCCTGTTTTCTATGGATTTTCGCCGCTGGCCCTTGGCTGGACCGGCTGACCAAAATGCCCCGCCTGTCGGGGGCCTTGGGGTATATTTCAGCCGCCGTAGTGGGGGTGATTGCCCACCTGTCGCTGTGGTTTGCCGCCCATGTGATCTTTGGCCAGATCGGGCGACTCGATTTCGGGCCGATCCATGCGATATGGCCGCAGATCACCGCGCTTCGCCCCCTTCCCACGGTGTTGGTGCTGGCCTCGACCTATCTGCTGCTGTTCCGGCTTTGGGGCCTGCCGTGGGTTCTGGCACTGGCAGCGTTAGGGTCGGCGATCGGGGTTTGGCTGTGACAGGCTCTCTTCCCTTTGGGGGCAAATGGCTTATGGTGGGGTTAAGGACGCGCAAGGAGCTGGCATGGCAAAGTCGATCGAATACGGCAATCTGATGCACAAGGCCATGTGCGGGCTGATCCAGACCGTGCTGAAACAGGTGGCGGCCTTTGGGCTGCCCGGCGCACATCATTTCGTTATCACCTTTGACACCTCTACCGAGGGTGTCGAAATGGCTGACTGGCTGCGCAAGCGCTATCCCGCAGAGATGACGATTGTGGTGCAAAACTGGTTTGAAAATCTGGTCGTGGGCAAAGACAGCTTTGCCATTACCCTGAATTTCGGCAACAACCCTGAACGCATGACCATCCCATACGATGCGCTGCGCACCTTTGTTGACCCCTCGGTCGAATTCGGCCTGCGCTTTGATGCCCAAGCCTCGGACGATGACGACGAAGGCCCCGACGACGACCCCCCCGCCCCCCAGCACGACGCGCAGATCGTGCGTTTGGACAAGTTCCGGAAATCATAGGGTATTATGAGCGAAACGCTTCTTTTTCTGCGGCAGCTGATCAGCAAGCCGCTGCAGGTGTCTGCGCTGGCCCCCTCGTCGCGGTTCTTGGGCAAGGCGATGGCCAAGGATCTGGGCCCCCATACCGGGCGCGTGGTTGAATTTGGCCCGGGCACGGGGCGGCTGACGCAAGGCATCTTGAATGCCGGCGTGGCCCCCCAAAATCTGACCCTGTTCGAGATGAACCCCGAATTTGTCACCCACCTGCGCGCGCGTTTTCCCGGGGTGACGGTGCATTTGGCGGGGGCGCAAACGGCCCCGAGCATGGTGGAAAAAGGGGTGGGCGCTGTGGTTTCGGGCGTGCCCTTGCTGTCGATGCCCATGGCGCTGCGCCGCGCAATTATGGCGGCGGCGTTTGAGATCTTGGGGCCGGACGGGATCTATGTGCAATTCACCTACGGCCCCCGCCCCGCGCTGGAAGAGGCGCAGTTGCGCTCTTTGGGGCTGGTTTGGAAACAAACTGCCTATGTTCCCCTGAACCTGCCCCCCGCCCGCGTGCATACCTTTCGGCGCGCATAACGGTATGCCACGGCATACCGATTGAAATTTCCCCGCGCCCCCCGTACAAGGCCCCTGCACAAACAGGAGCACCCCCATGACCGCCATTCGTGTTGAAACCGACAGCTTTGGCCCGCTGGATGTTCCAGCCGACAAATACTGGGGCGCACAGACCCAGCGGTCGATCATCAACTTCCCCATCGGCTGGGAGCGTCAGCCCGTGGCCATCATCCGCGCCTTGGGCGTGATCAAAAAGGCCTGCGCTTTGGTCAATATCGCCCAAGGCGACATCGACCCCGCCTTGGGCCAAACGATTGCCGCCGCAGCGCAAGAGGTGATTGACGGCAAGTTTGACGACAACTTCCCGCTGGTTGTCTGGCAAACAGGGTCAGGCACCCAGTCGAATATGAACGCCAACGAGGTGATCTCGAACCGCGCGATCGAGATGTTGGGCGGGGTGATGGGGTCTAAAAAGCCGGTCCATCCCAATGACCATGTGAACATGGGCCAATCGTCCAACGACACGTTCCCCACCGCCATGCATGTGGCGATCGGCATGATGGCGCGCGATGTGTTGTTGCCGGGCTTGGAAAAGCTGCACGCCGCACTGGCAGCGAAGGCTTTGGAATTCAAAGACATCATCAAGATCGGCCGCACCCATACCCAAGATGCGACTCCCTTGACGCTGGGGCAGGAATTTTCGGGCTATGCCGCCCAAGTGGCCAAAGGGATCGCGCGGGTGAAGATGTGCCTGCCCGACATTTACGAACTGGCCCAAGGCGGCACCGCCGTCGGCACCGGCCTGAACACCCGCGTGGGTTGGGATACCCGTGTCGCCGCCGCCATCGCGGACATCACCGCCCTGCCCTTTGTGACCGCGCCGAACAAGTTTGAGGCGTTGGCCGCCCATGACGCCATGGTGATGTTTTCCGGCGCGCTCAAAACCGTCGCCGCCAGCCTGTTCAAAATCGCCAACGACCTGCGGCTTTTGGGCTCTGGCCCGCGTTCGGGATTGGGCGAGTTGATCTTGCCCGAAAATGAACCCGGATCCTCGATCATGCCCGGCAAAGTAAACCCCACGCAGGCCGAGGCGCTGACCATGGTGTGCGCCCATGTCATGGGCAATGATGCAGCCGTAGGCTTTGCCGGATCGCAGGGCCATTTCGAACTGAACGTCTACAACCCGATGATGGCTTATAACGTCTTGCAATCCATGCAACTTTTGGGCGACGCTGCGGGGTCTTTCACCGACAATATGGTGGTTGGGACCCAAGCCAATATCGCGCGCATCGAAAAGCTGATGAAAGAAAGCCTGATGCTGGTGACAGCCCTTGCGCCCACCATCGGCTATGATGCGGCGACCAAAGTTGCCAAAACCGCGCATAAAAACGGCACCACCTTGCGGCAAGAGGCGATTGCCCTAGGCTATGTCGATGGCGAAACCTTTGACCGCATTGTGCGGCCCGAAGATATGGTCGGCCCCAAAGGCTGATGGCCGAGATCGTCAACCTGCGCCAAACCCGCAAAGCGGCGGCCCGCAAGGCCGACCGCTTGGCGGGCGATGCGGCTGCTATGAAATCCGGCCGCACCAAGGCGCAAAAGGTGTTAGAGGCGGCGCAGGCCGCCAAAGCCAAGGCCGAGCTTGACGCAAAAAAGCGCGACACCCCCGAGGGGCGTTAACGTCGGCTTCACCAGTCGCGGGCAGACTGGTTCTATCATGACACATCATATGCTTCCCCCGATTCTTTCTGCCGTGATCCCGGTCTTGACGCCCGATCAATGGCTGTACCACCTCTTTTCGCCGCTGGCAGTGGCGCAAGGAACCCCGTTGCAATGCGCCATTCAAGACGTTGAAAGCCACATCGGGCGGACAAGGTTTCTGGCCGAAGCGGCGCTGCGCGGCTATCAGGTCAGCGAAAAGGCCGACATATTTGTGCTAAGCCTGCGGCGCAGCCCGATCCATTTGATGGTTTAGGCCACATAGCGTTGCGGGCGGGGGTCGGTTTGTGGCACGCTGGGCGCTCGCTCGCGTCCATCACAAGGCTTTGCCCCCATGCGCCACGCCCCCCCGTCCGGCCGACCGGTCAAGCACAGCCTAACGCTGCGCGGGCACCGCACCTCTGTGTCGCTGGAACAGGCTTTCTGGCAGGAATTTCGCAGTTTGGCGGCACGGCAAGGCCAGTCTTTGAACGATCTGGCGGCCCAGATTGATGCCGCGAGGGGCGATATCGGTCTGGCCTCGGCCATTCGCGTTTATGTGCTGACCAGCCTGCAAACCCGACTGGGTGACAGGGCTATCACCCCGATGCCAGACGGATAAAGTTTGGGCAAAGGTGTGCACGAAAGGCTGGGAACCCCCCGCCCGCGCAAATCGGCCATTGTCATTGACCGCCCTTTGCCCTTAGGGTGAGGGCACGCGATTTGGTTCGCGCAAGCATTCTCTGCCCACCTGCTCTGGCGCCTATCATCGGCGCCGAAACGGCGGTCAGTCGGATCGGTCGCAAGGCCGCAGAGTTGCCCGGAAAATCGCTGATTTACTGGGATTTCATTGAGACCCGTCCGGGGTCTGGAAGAGAACCGCGATGAAGCGCGCGTTAACATTGGTGAAAAGTGAGGGCTGCCTGTCGGGCATAGCCGCGCTTTGCCATGCGCCGCCCCTCGCCCGAACACGCCGCCCGTCCCTTGCCTTGCCCCGCACTGGCGCTTCGCCACCGGGACCAGCAAGGGCGCGCGGCATTGGAACACCATGTCTAAGAAAATGCTCATCGACGCCACCCACGCAGAAGAAACGCGCGTGGTTGTGGTGGACGGCAACAAAGTTGAAGAGTTCGACTTTGAAACCCTAAACAAGCGCCAGCTTGCCGGAAACATCTATTTGGCCAAAGTGACGCGGGTTGAACCCTCGTTGCAGGCGGCCTTTATTGATTACGGCGGCAATCGGCACGGCTTTTTAGCCTTTGCCGAAATTCACCCCGATTACTACCAAATCCCGGTCGCCGACCGCAAAGCCCTGCTCGAAGAAGAGCGCGCCTTTGCCCGGGCCGAGGATGACGAGGACAACCGCCGCTCCTCTCGCCCCGCCCCGCGACCTCGCCCGCAACCGGCCCGCGTCGAAAGCCGCGATCAGGTGGAAAGCGCGCAGCCCGCTGCAGGCTACGGCAGCATGGATGTGGTGGACCTGTCCGAAGACACCGAAGCCGACGACAGCCAAGTCGTCGTCGATCAAGCGATCGACGCCCCCGCCGAACCCGTGGCAGATGCGGCACCGGCCCACGATCATGATCATGATCACAACGATTCGCATGACCACGCCCATGATCACAGCCACGACGATGCCGCCCCCGTCGAAGGTGACGCCCCCTTCCGCGCCATCGACCACGCCTCTGACACCGACGACGAGATTGAATCGATCGCCGAAGAAGACGTGCAAGAAGAAATCAGCGCCCCGCGCAAACCCCGCGCGCGCCGCTATAAAATTCAAGAAGTCGTCAAAGTGCGCCAGATCATGCTGGTGCAGGTCGTCAAAGAAGAGCGTGGCAATAAGGGCGCAGCGCTCACCACCTATCTGTCACTGGCCGGTCGCTACTGCGTTTTGATGCCCAACACCGCGCGCGGTGGTGGTATTTCGCGCAAGATCACCGTGGCGACAGACCGCAAAAAGCTCAAAGAAATCGCCTCGGAACTGGAAGTGCCGGAAGGTGCGGGCCTGATCATTCGCACGGCAGGTGCCAAGCGCACCAAGCCCGAGATCAACCGCGACTACGAATATCTGATGCGGTTGTGGGAACAAATCCGCGAACTGACGCTGAAATCCATGGCACCCGCTGCCATCTACGAAGAAGGCGATCTGATCAAACGCTCGATCCGCGATCTGTACAGCCGCGAGATTGACGAGATTTTGGTTGAAGGCGAAGCAGGCTACCGCACCGCCAAAGACTTTATGAAGATGATCATGCCCTCGCATGCCAAGGTCGTGCAGCGTCATAATGACCCGATGCCGCTGTTCGCGCGCTATCAGGTCGAAAGCTATCTGGGCGGCATGTTCAACCCGACCGTGCAGTTGAAATCGGGCGGCTATATCGTGATCGGCGTGACCGAGGCGCTGGTGGCCATCGACGTCAACTCTGGCCGTGCCACCAAAGAAGGCTCGATCGAAGACACCGCGCTGAAAACCAACCTTGAAGCCGCCGAAGAGATTGCCCGCCAGTTGCGCCTGCGCGACTTGGCCGGTTTGATCGTGATCGACTTCATCGACATGGAAGAACGGCGCAACAATCTGGCCGTTGAAAAGCGCATCAAGGACAAGCTGAAAACCGACCGTGCGCGCATTCAGATTGGCCGGATTTCGGGCTTTGGCCTGTTGGAAATGTCGCGCCAACGCCTGCGGCCGGGGATGCTGGAATCGACCACCCAGCCCTGCGCGCATTGCCATGGCACCGGCCTGATCCGTTCCGACGACAGCCTTGGCCTGCAAGTGCTGCGCGCCTTGGAAGACGAAGGCACGCGCAACCGGTCCAAAGAGGTGCTGTTGAAAGCGCCGATTGGGATTGTGAACTTCTTGTTCAACCAAAAGCGCGAACATCTGGCCGTGATCGAGGCCCGCTACGGCATGGCCGTGCGGATTGAAGCCGATCCGCAGATGATCAGCCCTGACTTCCTGTTGGAAAAGTTCAAGACCGCCACACGGGTCGTCCCGCAAGCCGCCGCCGTCATTTCGGGCAACGCCAGCCTGATGGGCGCGCCGGTGCTGGAAGAGGAAGACGACGATATCCTCGAAGAGGATATCGACGACGAAACCGACGACGCCGAGGATGAAGGCGAAGGCGAAAGCACGTCCAACGGTGGCACCAAGTCAGCCGATCCGGCCAACCCGGGCAAGAAAAAGCGCCGCCGTCGTCGCAAGAAGAAGGGTGGCGCTGGGTCTGGTCAGGCAGAGCAGGGTGACGCCGTAGCCAGCGAAGGCGCAGAAGCTGCACCCTCCGAAGAGGCCAGCGAAAGCGATGCCCCCGCAGAGCCCGCGCCAACCGAGGCAGGCGAAGCCCCCGCCGCCAAGAAAGCCCCGCGCCGCACGCGTGGTCGCTCCTCTAAGGCGGTGGACGCTGTGGCCGAGACGGTTGCAGACACGGCCGCCGAGACTGTGGCCGAACGTGTGGCGGATGTGCCCGCCGAAGGTGCCGCCGAACCCGCGCCGCCCAAACGCCCCGCATCGCGGCGCAAAGCTGCGGCGGATGTGCCAGCCGATGGGGCAGAACCCGCCCCCAAACCGGCCCGCAGCCGCTCGCCCCGTGGCAAAGCCGCTGCAGAGCCGGTGACGGCACAAGCAGAACCTGTGGCTGACGCTATGGAGACTGTGGCAGAAGCTGCGACCTTCCCCGCTGACCCCGCTGCCAAAGAACCGCCCGTGGCGGAGGTGCAGCCCGTCTTGCGCGCCGATCCTGAGGATGTGGTGGCACCCGCAGCCCCTGCGCCAGAACCTGCGCCAGAACCCGAAGACCCGAACAAACCCAAGCGCAAAGGCTGGTGGTCTCTGGGCCGCTGATCTGATGCGCTAGACTTCAAACGCCCGACACTCCCCTGTCGGGCGTTTTTTTACGCGCCGGCGCGGATCAGATGCAGGGTCACGGGGCCGTCCTCCTTGGCTCCCAGATAGCTATGCCCTGCCTCGGCGCAAAAATGCGGCAGGTCGATGCGGGCCATGGCATCGGTGGCGCGCAGGCACAGCACCTGCCCCGCCTGCATCGCCATAAGCCGCTTGCGGGCTTTCAGCACCGGCAGCGGGCACAAAAGCCCCTCGCAATCCAAGATCTCATCCCACATCGCCGTCCCCTTTGCGCTTGGCTTATCGCCCAAGGGCATCAAAGGCCACAGAAAGGTGAAAATTGCGCAGGTGACGGCGGGGCGCAAACAGGCTAAGGCTACGTCATGTTTGGAATAGATATCCTTGACGCCAGCCTTCTGCCCGCAGCCCTTGTCGCCTTGGCGGCGGGGGTGCTGTCGTTCCTGTCGCCCTGCGTGCTGCCGATTGTGCCGCCCTATCTGGCCTATATGTCGGGCATATCTATGGGCGAGATGAAATCCGGCCGCAAACCGCTTTTGGCGGCCAGTTTCTTTGTGCTGGGCCTGTCGACGGTGTTTTTGCTGATGGGGGCGGCGTCATCGGCCTTTGGGGCGTTCTTTCTGGCGCGCTCGCAGACTTTTGCCACAGTCTCGGCGCTGGTTGTGATGGTCTTTGGCGCGCATTTTCTTGGCATATTCCGTCTGCGCTTTCTGGATCAAGACATCCGCATGGATGCGGGCGACAGGGGCGGTTCGGCCATGGGGGCCTATGTGCTGGGGCTGGCCTTTGCCTTTGGCTGGACACCCTGCATCGGCCCGCAACTGGGCGCAATTCTGACGATTGCCGCCCAAGAAGGGTCCGTCGGGCGCGGCACTGTGCTTTTGGCGGTCTATGCCCTTGGCCTTGGCCTGCCCTTTGTGCTGGTTGCCGCCTTTTTCCCGCGCTTTGTCCCCCTGATGGCGCTGATGAAGCGCCATATGGAGCGGATCGAGAAGATTATGGGCCTGATGCTGTGGACCATCGGTCTGTTGATGCTGACAGGCGGCTTTTCGCAGTTTTCCTATTGGCTGCTGGAACACCTGCCCGCCCTAAGCCAGCTGGGCTAAGGGTTACACATAATCCTGCCGCTGTAGATTATACTTGGCCATCTTTTCATTCAGCGTTCGGCGGGGCAGGCACAGCTCTTCCATCACCGCCACGATTGATCCCTTATGGCGGCGCATCGTGTTGTCGATCAGCATACGCTCAAAGGCTTCGACATAGTCCTTCAACGGCTTGCCCTCGGTGGTCAGCGTTGGCCCCGTGGAATCGTTATCCGCCATCAAAAGCGATGCAATTGACCCAGACCCCCGCCGGTTCTGCAACACCGCGCGTTCGGCGACGTTGACCAGTTGGCGCACGTTGCCCGGCCACGGGGCTTGCAGCAACTGTGCGGCCTCTTGTGCGGTGACTTGAGGGGCATCGCAGCCGTATTCGTCGGCGAATTGCTCGGTCAGGCCGTTGAACAGGGTTAGAATATCTTCGCCGCGCGCGCGCAGCGGCGGTAGAACGATGGTCATCGCCCCAAGGCGGTAGAACAGATCGGGGCGCAGCGTGTCTTCCAGCGTTTTATCCGGCGCGTGGCGGTTGCAAATCGCGATGATGCGGGTTTCGGGCGGGGTGCCTTGGTCGTTGATCAGTTCCAGCAGGCGGGCTTGCATCGCGCCAGACAGGGCCTCGATATCCTCAAGGCAAATCGTCCCCCCCCGCGCGTCTTCGATCATCGGGATCATGCCGTCTTCGGCGGGGCCGAACAGGCGGGCGGCGAACTGGTCTTCGGACCATGCCGCACAAGACACCGTGACAAACTTGCGCCCCGCACGCGGGCCCACGGCGTGCAGGGCATGGGCCACCAAGGTCTTTCCGGTGCCGGTTTCGCCGTCAATCAGCACATGGGCGTCAGCTTGGCCCAGATCAAGGATATCCTCGCGCAGGCGTTCCATCACCGGACTGGTGCCGATCAGCTTTTTCATCAAAATCGTGCCATCCGACAGCTCTTTGCGCAAAGCGCGGTTGTCCAGCGTCATGCGACGATTTTGGGTGGCGCGTTTGGCAAGTTCGGTCATGCGGTCGGGGTTGAAGGGCTTTTCCAGAAAGTCAAACGCCCCGACCCGCATCGCTTCCACCGCCATAGGCACATCGCCGTGGCCGGTGATCAAGATGACGGGCAGACCCGAATCCATGCCCATGAGCTTTTTGAGAAACGCCATGCCGTCCATGCCGGGCATCTTGATATCCGACACAATCACCCCGGGAAATTCCGGCCCGATCACCTTAAGCGCCTCTTCCGCCGAGGCGAAGGTTTCCGTATCAAACCCCGACAGGGCCAGCCACTGGCTGATGGATTGGCGCATATCGGCCTCGTCATCCACAATCGCCACTTTCATTGCCCGTGCCATTCTGCCCTCACTCTGCTGCTTTTAGATCTTGCCCCGCCCCTTGCGCCGAAGTTTGGCCCAAGATCGGAAGCTGCATTTCAAATACCGCCCCTTGCGGGGTGCCGTTGCGTGCGGTCAGGCGACCGCCAAAGTCTGTCATGATGCCCGAACTGATCGCCAGCCCAAGGCCCACACCCTCGCCCGATTTTTTGGTGGTGTAGAAAGGCTCAAACAGGTTCACCAGATCGTCGATGCCGTGACCGTTATCAGACACCGTCAGGGTCGCCATATCACCTGCAGCAAGGGTCAGATCAATCTTGGGTTCACGCGTGTCTTTTGTCGCATCCAGCGCGTTGCGCAAAAGGTTGATGATGACCTGTTCCAAGCGCAAACGATCGACCGTGACCATCACGGCCGTGCGCGGGACAGAGCGCGTGATCTTAACGACGCGCAGTTTCAACTGCGGCTCCATCATGGCAAGCGCCGCAGACAGGCATAGCCGCAGATCGACCGGTTCGAAGGCATCGCCCCCCTTGCGGGCATAGGATTTCAACTGCCGCGTGATCGCCCCCATGCGGTCGATCAGATCATCAATCCGCTGGAACGACGACAGCGCCTCTTCCGCCCGCTTGCGCTGCAACAGCAGGCGCGCGCCGGCCAGATAGGTTTTCATGGCGGCCAAGGGCTGGTTCAACTCATGGCTGACCGCCGCCGACATTTCGCCCAAGGCGGCGAGTTTGGACGATTGCGCCAGCGTCTGTTCGGCCACGGCCAGATCTTTTTGCACCTTCTCGCGCTCGGCCACTTCGCGTTGCAAGCGGGCGTTGAGCTGGCGCAGTTCCAGCGATTCGCGCCGGAAAGACAGGGTTTGCGACCAAGCGCGGCGCGACAGAAGGTAAAAGGTCAGGGCAGCCAGAATGGCAAAGCCCATGATTTCCAGCGCCAAAATGCCGTTCACCCGTTCGCGCACCGAATCGTAAGCGGTAAAACTGGCCATGCGCCAGACGCGAAAGCTCATCCTGTTGTCGGTGCGCAAGACGGCCACGCCGCGCACATAGGCGTCGGGGTGGTTTTGGGTTAAATCTGACGTGACCGAGATTGCCCTGTTCAGCGCCATATTCAGCGCCGAGGGGCTGGCAGGTGCCGCAATCGCCTCGTCCACCGGCTTGCCGCGCCAGCGCGGTTCGGTCGATAAGATCACCGTGCCGTCGCTGTCAGTGACCAGCACCAAATCTTGCAGCGCGGCCCAAGCGCGTTCGAACTTCATCAGGTCCACCGCCACCACGATCACGCCCAAGGGTTTGCCATCGGCAAAGACCTGTTGGCTATAGGTGAACTCGTACCCGCCCCCCGCGCGCGGGGTGGTGGAAAAGACGGTTTCGGTGGACGCCATGGCTTGGGTGTAAAACGGTGCTTTGGCATAGGGTGTGCCCAACAGCATCCGGTTGGTGGCCCCGACGGTGCGGCCTTGGGTGTCCAACAGCAAGATCGACGCCACGCTGATATCGGACTGCACCTGAATTAGGCGCTGGCTGGCAAGGGCGTAATCGGCCTTCACAAGGGCCTGTGCAATCGCGGCATCGCGCGACAGCAACAAGGGCACCACCGAGGTGCGCTGCAATTCCGACACCACGTTGCCGTTGTACAGCGCCAAGCGCAGTTCGGCCTTGTTGCGGGTGGTTTCGGTGAAGCGTTCGGTCAGCCAGCGGTTGGTGATCAACACCGTGCCCACCGCCAGAAAAATCAGCGCCGCTATCGCCACCTTGACCCAGACCGACGGGCGCGCAGCGCTATCGGCTTGTGCGAGGTTGGTCGGTCTGGTTGCAGCAGGTTCGGGCATAGGCCTACCCTAATCGGCAGGCCCTTGCACCTCAAGTCAGGGCAGGACCTGCAAGGTCAGGCAAGCGCCATCCCGCCCATCAGACCCGCAAAAAGGGCTGCGCCATCGACGCCGCCCTGAACGGCCTCAACCGCGCGTTCGGGGTGGGGCATCATGCCCAAAACCCGCCGGTTGGGCGACAAGATCCCTGCGATATCCGCCGTGGCCCCGTTGGGGTTGGCAAGGTAGGTGAAAGCGATACGGTCTTGATCTTGCAGGGCCTTTAGCCCTTCGGCATCAATGGTGAAATTGCCGTCATGGTGGGCGATGGGAAACATCACCTCTTGGCCGCGTTTGTAAGCGCTGGTAAAGGCCGCATCCTGTGTGGCCACCCGCAGCCCCACGCTGCGGCACACAAATTTCAGCCCCGCGTTGCGCATCAAAGCCCCCGGCAGCAGGCGCATTTCAGTCAGCACCTGAAACCCGTTGCACACCCCCAGCACAAAGCCGCCCCGCCCGGCATGGGCCACCACCGCCGCCGCGATCGGCGATTGCGCGGCAATCGCCCCGCAGCGCAGATAATCGCCAAAGGAAAAGCCCCCCGGCAGGCCCACCACATCGGTGTCCTGCGGCAGGCTGGTGTCTTTATGCCAGACCCGTGCCACCTGAAAGCCGGCCTTTTCAAAGGCCACGGCCAGATCGCGGTCGCAGTTGGATCCGGGGAAGGTGATGACGGCGGCTTTCATCGCGGGCTCCGTTGGTTGGCTGGGCACGCCTTAGCGCAAACTGGCGCGCGCTGCCAGTGGGGGGCGGGAGTTTTGACGCGTGCCCAGCGGGGGTTTCACACCCCCGCACCCACTGTAAGAGCGGGGGTTTCACACCCCCGCACCCGCTGTAAGAGCGGGGGTTTCACACCCCCGCACCCCCGTGGGATATTTAGGCAAGTATGAAAGGGGTTAGAGTTTGACCGCGCGCAGGCGCAGCGCGTTGGTGATGACTGAAACAGACGACAAGCTCATGGCAGCGGCGGCGATCATCGGCGACAGGACGAGGCCCGTGACGGGGTAAAGCAGGCCTGCAGCGATGGGGATGCAGATGGCATTGTAGCCAAAGGCGAAAAACAGGTTCTGGCGGATGTTGCGCATCGTGGCGCGCGACAGCGTGACGGCGCGGGCGATTCCTGTCAGATCGCCGCTGAGCAGCGTGATGCCCGCACTTTCCACCGCCACATCCGACCCCGGGCCCATGGCGATGCCCACATCCGCGACCGCCAAAGCGGGGGCGTCGTTCACGCCGTCCCCCGCCATGGCGACGACATGCCCTTGGGCGCGAAGCTGGGCGATCAGGGCGGCTTTGCCCTCGGGCATCAGGCCTGCGGACACTTGGGTCACCCCAAGGCTTTGCGCGACGGCTTGGGCTGTGGCTGCGGCATCGCCTGTGGCGATAAGGATGCTAAGGCCTTGGGCTTGAAGCTTGGCCAAGGCTTGGGCGGTGTTGGGTTTGATCGGGTCGACGGCGGCGATCAGTCCCGACAGGTCGCTGCCTTGGGTCAGGAACATCACCGTCTTGCCCATCGCCCGCAGGGCTTGCGCTTGGGCTGCGGCTTGCGGCGGCAGGGCTATGCCGAAGGCGGCGAGAAGGGCCTCGTTGCCCAAACCCAGCCGCGTGGCCCCAAGCTGCGCCACAGCGCCCTGCCCGCTTTTGCTTTCAAACTGGCTGACAGCGGGAAGGTCCAGCCCCTTATCCGCCGCCGCTTGAAGTATGGCTTTGGCCAAGGGGTGGCTGGCCCCTTGTTCCAATGCGCCCGCAAGGGTCAGCACCCTATCGGCACTGTCATCCCCAAAGGGCACCACATCGCTGACCTCAGGCCGCCCCAGCGTTAGGGTGCCTGTCTTGTCGATCACCAGCGTGTCGACCTTGGCCAAGCTTTCAAGGGCCGCCGCGTCTTTGACCAGCACCCCGACGGATGCCCCCCGCCCCGCCGCCGTGGTGATGGAAATCGGTGTGGCCAATCCCAAGGCGCAGGGGCAGGCGATGATCAGCACCGACATCGCAGCCGCCATCGCATAAACAAAGCCCGGTGTTGGGCCAAACACCATCCATCCGGCAAAGGCCGCAATCGCCACGCCCACCACCGTCGGCACAAACCACGCCGCCACCCGATCGGCCAGCGCCTGTATCGGCGCACGCGAGCGGCGCGCGGCGGAGACCATGTCAATAATCTGCGCCAGCACAGTCGCCGCACCCACCCGCGTGGCGCGCATCACCAGCGTGCCCGACCCGTTGAGCGTGCCACCCGTCAGCGCGGCCCCGACGGTTTTCTCGACGGGCAGCGGCTCGCCCGTCAGCAGGCTTTCATCAACCGAGGACGCCCCCTCGACCACCTCGCCGTCCACCGGCACTTTGTCGCCCGCCCGCAGGCGCAACAGGTCGCCTGCGATGATGTTTTCAAGCGGCACCTCGAAGGTGCCATCGGGCTGCACGCGAAAGGCGGTCGCAGGTGACAAATCCATCAAAGCGCGGATCGCATCGCCAGTGCGCGCACGCGCGCGCAGTTCCAGCACTTGGCCCAAAAAGACCAAGGTGATGATGACGCCAGTGGCCTCAAAATAGGTCTCGACCCCCATCGCCCCTTGATAGGCTTGCGGAAAGACCCACGGGGCAAAGGTGGCGAGCAGCGAGTACAGATAGGCCGCCGCCACCCCCAAGCCAATCAGGGTCCACATATTGGGGCTGCGGTTGGCCAGACTGTCGCGCGCACGTTGGAAAAACGGCCAAGCGGCCCATAAAACGACCGGACTGGCAAGGGCCGCTTGGGCGTAGTTCAGATAGGGATGCCACGCCATGGGCAGGCCAAGCCCCAGCATCGGCCCCATGGCCAAGACCACCAAGGGCACAGACAAGGCGGCCGAACCCCCCATGCGGCGGGTGAAATCGGCCAATTCCGGCGAGGGCGCGGTGGAGGGCGTCATCGGTTCCAGCGCCATGCCGCATTTGGGGCAGGTGCCGGGGGTGTCTTGCACCACCTCTGGGTCCATCGGGCAGGTGTAGCTCACCCCTTTCACCGCCAGCTTGCCACGGATTTTGGCATTGCCGGAGAGGTAGAAATAGGGGTCGGCCTTAAACCTTGTGCGGCACTTTTCGCCGCAAAAGTGGTAGGTGGTGCCCTGATGCGCGTGCTTGCGGCTG
>CANFSY010000077.1 GCA_947449875.1 Paracoccaceae bacterium | reverse complement strand
TGGCTGACCATCAGCACCCCCGCGCCCGTATCACGCCGCACCTCGGCGATCAGCGTGTAAAAGGCGGCCTCGCCGGGTTGGTCCAGCCCTTGGGTCGGTTCATCCAGCACCAAGAGGCCCGGGTGCCCCAGCAAGGCCCGCGCCAGCATGACGCGCTGCAATTGCCCGCCCGACAAAGCGGCGATCTGGCGGTGCCCTGCCGCCTCCATCCCCACGCGGGCCAGAACTTGCGCAGCCTCGGCATCGCTGACGCGGCGGGGCAGCGACAGAAAGCGCCGCACGGTCATCGGCAGGCTTGGGTCAATCGCCAGCTTTTGCGGCACATAGCCCAGCCGCAGGCCATCGGCACGGCGCACCTGCCCGCTACCCAAGGGCACCATGCCCAGAACCGCCCGCAACAAGGTGCTTTTGCCTGATCCGTTCGGGCCCAGTACAGTGACAATCTCGCCCGCCTCGATGCCCATCGACACGTGGGACAAAACCTCCACCCCGCCCAAGCGCACCGTGATATCTTGCGCCTGAAGCAGCATCACGCCACTCCCTGCATCGGGCTTTCGCCGACAGAACAGGCGGGGCAAAGACCCAGCGCCTCTACCGTGGCGCGTTCGACGCTAAAGCCGACTTTCTTGGCCGCTTGACCAAGGGCCAGCCCAATCGCCGCCCCTGGCGCTTCGGCGACCACATGGCAAATACGGCAGATAAGAAAAGCAGGCGCGTGGAGTTCGCCCGGATGCATACAAGCGGTAAAGGCGTTCAGGCGGCGGATGCGGTGGGCCAGACCGTTTTCTTCTAAAAACTCCAAGGCACGATAGGCAACAGGCGGCTGGTGGCCAAACCCTTCAGCGGCCAAGCGTTCCAGCACATCGTAAGCCCCCATGGCGCGGTGGGCCTCCAGCAAGATTTGCAGCGTGCGGCGGCGCACGGGGGTCAGGCGCTGCCCGCCTTGGGCCAACTGAACCTCGGCCAAGGCCAGCACGTCATCTGCGCAGCGCGAATGGTCATGCGGGGCAAACGCCAGATCGGGCTGCGCGCAGCCGGGGCAGGTAGACGGGTCGTGCATCGGGCACCTGTTGGACGTTATACTATCACGTGGATCTTGACATGTTATGATATAACATCCTACACCGCGTGCCACCGCCCCGAAAGGCCCAAAATGCGCGCCCTTGTCTTGTTGCTTGCCCTGTCTTGCCCCGCACTGGCCGACGTGCCGCAGGTGCAAACCGATATTCCGCCCGTTGCAGCCCTTGTCGCACAGGTGATGGGTGACTTGGGCAGCCCCGGAGTCTTGCTGGACAAAGGCGGCGACGAGCATGACCTGCACCTGCGCCCCAGCCAGATGCGCGCGCTGAACGGGGCACAGCTCTTGGTCTGGATCGGCCCCGAACTGACACCCGGGCTGGACACGGCGCGCCAATCGGTGCCCGATTTGCAAAGCTTGGCCCTGCTGGACGACCCCGCAACCCTGCGCCAAGACTATGCCGGCGGGGGAATAAACCCCCACGCGTGGCTTGACCCGACGAACGCCAGCCGATGGCTTGACCTGATCGCACAGCGCCTGTCGGCGCTAGACCCCGACCATGCCGCCATCTACGCCGCCAATGCCGCTGCAGCCCAAGCCCAGATCGCGGCGCTGGATGCCGACCTTGCGCGCCAGTTGTCTGGCCTGACACAAAGCTTTGTCACCTACCATGACGCTTACGGCTATTTCACCGCCCATTACCACCTGCCCTCTGCCGGCGGCCTTGCCGCAGGCGATGCCGCCGCCCCCGGTGCGGCCCGCCTGTCCGCCCTGCGCGCGCAGGCAGAGCAAGGCCAGATCGCCTGCGCCTTCCCCGAGGCCCAGCACGATCCCGCCCTGATCACCAATCTGGCGCAAGGCACGGCGCTGTTCATCGGCCCGCCGCTGGATCCGGTCGGATCAACGCTTGACCCAACCCCCCAAGCCTATGCCTCGCTGATGACCGCGCTGACCCAATCCCTGCTGACCTGCGCCAATAAACCTTGACCTGTGGCGCGCCATCCGCCACCACAGGCGGGCACAATCCCAACGCAGGTCGCCCCGCCATGTCATCCGCCCAGATCACCCCCTTCGGCACCACCGCCTCTGGCCAAGCGGTCGACCGGATCACGTTGCACGGCCACGGGCTGTCCGTGGCAATCCTGACCAAGGGGGCCATCCTGCAATCGGTGCGGCTTGCAGGCGTTGACCATGACCTGACGCTGGGGTCAGACAGCTTAGCCGATTACGAGGGCAAAATGCGCCACCACGGCTCGCTCGTGGCGCCCGTGGTCAACCGCTTCAAAGGGGCCACCGCGCCCATCGGCGGCAAGGTCGTGACGTTTGAGGCCAACCAATCGGGCAAACACACCCTGCACTGCGGCGCTGCCGGCACTCAGCACAAGGTCTGGACCGTGGTGGAGGCCAGCGACACCGCCGTCACCCTATCGGTCGATCTGCCCGACGGCGAAGGCAACATGCCCGGCAACCGCCATGTCACCGCCCGATTCTCGCTGCACGAGGGCGCGCGCCTGCGGCTAGAGGTGACAGCCACCACCGATGCGCTGACGCTGTTTAACGCCGCCAACCACAGCTATTGGAACCTTGACGGCAGCGCAAGTTGGGCGGGCCACAGCCTGCAAATCGCAGCCTCTAGCTACCTGCCGACCGACGATGATTTCTGTGTGACCGGCGAGATCGCCGATGTCAGCGCAACAGCGATGGATTTCCGCCGCGGCCGCAAGATCACCCCCGCCGACACGGTGCTGGACAACAACTTTTGCCTCTCGGCCGGCCGTCAGGCCCTGCGCGATGTGCTTTGGCTGACGGGAACCAACGGGCTGATGATGACAGTCGCCACGACCGAACCCGGCATCCAGCTTTTCGACGCCCGCAGCGCGCAGCGCCCGGGGGGGCCAACCTATGAGGGCCTCGCAATCGAGGCGCAAAACTGGCCCGACGCGCCCAACCACCCCAGCTTTCCGTCGATCGAACTGGAACCGGGCGAAACTTGCGTGCAAGTCACCGAATGGCGCTTTAGCCAGTCGTAAGGCGCGGGGCTAATAGGCGGTCTGGCTCTTCAAGGGGCGGTTGACCCGCTTTAGCGAAAGGTTTTTCCGATTGGGCGCGCAGAATTATCATCGCAGCCGCGTTTTAGCGGATCCGGCCGGGTCAATCATTAGGACGTCACCTCTTGCGCGTTCGAGCTCAGCGCGCGCAAGAGGGATGAGCATATCTGGTAAGCGTCGATCAAAGATAGAAGTCGCTTGCGGTTAAGGTTATCAGACCTGTCAGCTTGATAATCGCCTCGCTTGCCGAGTCTTTGTCATTGTCGATGTAAACAAGCGTATAATCGTTTGCAGTTCCTGCGTTGTTGAACTGCTTGTAGTAAATTTCACCAGAACTTGAGGTGCCAAAGGCGGCTGTTCCTTTGAAGACAAAGGCGTTATTTCCGGTTAAAATCGTGCTTGCGTCAATGGCGCTGAGGTTTATCTTATCGTATCCATGCCAGAAGTCTGTGATCAGATCGCAGGTGGAGGAAGAATTTCCCGTCTCGCTCACTGCATTGAAGACGAAGGTGTTGTTTCCATCCCCACCTTCCAGATAGTCCTTACCCGCCCCCCCAGTCAGTGTGTCATTCCCATCATACCCATACATGGTGTCGTTTCCACCAAGACCATTGGCGCTGTCGTCATAATCGCTCAAAAGAAAAGTATCAGCGCCAGTTAAAGCGGCATTCACAATAGCCGTGTCATCAGAATTCGACGGCGTTAAGGATGCATTATAAAGGCTCTTTAAGGGTATCGATAAGTTTTGGATTGATAAGAAGGGAACATATGTTTCTGTATCCCCGTCCCAATACAACTCAAAGTAACCTGTTACCGTACCGCCCGTTAAGTCACCTTTGCTGTTTTGCGTAAATCCCGTACCTGCGAAGATCGCTGCGCCATAAAAATCCGTCTCATAATCCGCTTCGAATGCGTCTTTATAGGTCACCCCCATTATATTTGCGTTAATATTTTTATTGAAAGACGAGTCATAGGTATTGGCATAAACAAGGTTCAAGTTCAACTCAGACTGAATGAATTGAAAATCTGAATTTATACGTGCCATTATAAAATTCCTTTTAAATTAAGACAAATTTTTCACATGCGAATCACACGCCACCTGCGATCACGTCGCAGAACGTAATAGGCCTAAAGATTACACTTAGGTTAGATCCTTGGCAACCGTCAAATAGCACTCGCCAGCGGTGGAACCCACCTCCATGGGTCTCGACGTGCATCGCTTTCCCATCGGCCAACAGCCGCCCCTAAGGGCCACCTGCAACGACGAAATTTCGTCACGGAACAATTCAAAATGACCTTCTAGATAGCCGCACAGATTGTGGGCAACATCGACATCACTTCGCAACACCAAAGGCCTGCGCGCCTTACAGCAGCGCCGCCACGTCCTCGGGGATGTCGAAGTTGTGGACGACCGATTGCACATCGTCGTCCTCTTCCAGCATATCGACCAAGCGCAGCAGTTTTTGCGCCGTTTCCAGATCCACCACGGTCAGGGTTTGCGGCTTCCAGATCAGCTTGGATTCGGTCGATTCCCCCAAGGCCTTTTCCAAGGCGTCCGACACGGTCGGCAGGTCTTCGATCTGGCAATAGATCCAGTGGCCGTCTTCGTCGGTTTCCGCGTCATCCGCCCCGGCTTCCAAGGCGGCCATCATCACATCGTCGGCCGATCCTGCCGACAGGGGATAGCTGATCTCGCCCACGCGGTCAAAGCTATGGCTGACCGATCCGGTTTGGCCCAGATTGCCGCCGCATTTGGTGAAATAAGAGCGTACATTGCTGGCGGTACGGTTCAGGTTGTCGGTCAGCGCCTCGCAGATGATGGCGATGCCGTTCACGCCGTAGCCTTCGTAGCGAATGTCGTGGTAATCGGCCGCATCGCCCATTTGCGATTTCTTGATGGCGCGGTCGATCACGTCTTTGGGCATCGACTGCGCCTTGGCGGCTTTCACGGCCAAGCGCAGGCGCGGGTTCATGTCGACATCGGGCATGCCCATCTTGGCCGCCACGGTGATTTCCTTGCTCAGCTTGGAAAACACCTTAGAGCGCAACGCATCCGTCTTGCCCTTTTTGTGCTTGATGGTCGACCATTTGGAATGCCCTGACATGCCCGTATCCCCCGCCGTTTTGAACTCGCCGTCGTCTACACCAGCCACAGGCCCCGCTGCAACCCCGCCCTCAGGCGGTACGGGCGCGCGGGCGCACCAAGGTGACACCCACCAGCATCACCACCAAGGCCACAAACACCAAGGGTGAGAAGCGTTCCCCCAACAGCAGCATCGCCCAGCACAGGCCCGCCGCCGTGACGATATACGAACTTTGGCTGGCAAACACCGCCCCCGCCTTGGCCGCAAGCCCGACATAACCCGCATAAAGCAAGGCGTGCAGGCCCGAAGACAGCAGCAAAGCGCCCTCTGGCTTTCCCCAAGGCGGCAGCGGGCTGACCCAAGATCCGGTCACAATCACCAAGGGCAAACACAGCGCCAAGGCGACCAGACTTGCCCCGAACATCGCCTGAATTGGGTCCATCCCCGCCATGCCGTAGCGGCCGACAAAGGTGCCTTCCAGCGCGTAAAACAGCGGGCCAATCAGCGCAACGGGCAGAAAGGCCACCATGCCGGGGGCCAAGCTGGCCCCGGGGGCGGCGATGATCGCAACCCCTGTCAGACCCAAAAGCAGACCGATCAGGCGTTTAATTTCAAATTTGTCACACCCAAGCGCCAAATTCATCGGAAAGGCCATCAGCGGCACGGTCGAGATCAGAATTGACATGATCCCCGAAGGCAGCCGATGCACAGAAATGTAAAAGGTCGCATTGGGCACCAAAGTGCCCAGCACGGCCACGGCCAGATAAAACCCCAAAGCCCGCCGCGACAGAACAAGGCCCTTGCCGCGCACCAAGGTCAAAGCCCCCAAAACCACAACGCAGATCACCGTCTGCCATAAGATCAGTGTCAATGGCGGGTGCCCCGAAGAGGCGGCTATCTTGCCCAAGGGCTGGGTTGATCCCCATCCCACGCCCACCAAAACCAGCGCTGCAATGCTTTGCACCCGCGTCAAAGGCCGCGCCATCACGGCCCCGCCTGCTGCAACCGCCCGCCTTGGCGCACCATCGCGACACGGGTCGCCTTGCCCGTGCGGTCGTCGGTTTCGACATAAACCCCCGACAAGGTCGCCTCGCCCCCCGCAGGTTCGAACCGGCTCGACGACATGCCTGTGATAAACCGGCGCAAAGGTTCCAGCTTTTCCATGCCGATCACGCTGTCATAATCGCCGCACATGCCCGCATCGGTCAGATAGGCCGTGCCTTTGTTCAGGATCATTGCATCGCCCGTGGGCACATGGGTGTGGGTGCCCACAACCAAACTGGCCTGCCCGTCGCACCAATGCCCCATCGCCATCTTTTCAGACGTGGCTTCGGCATGGATATCCACGATCACCGCCTGCACCATGCCGCCCAAGGGGTGGGTTTTCAAAACGGCGTCCAGCGCACTAAAGGGGTCGTCAAACGGGCGTTTCATGAACACTTGGCCCAAGGCTTGGGTCACCAGCACCTTGCGGCCCTGTGTTGCGTCAAACACCTTTGCCCCGCGTCCGGGGGCGATTTTGGAAAAGTTCAGCGGGCGCAGGATGCGCGGTTCGGTTTCGATAAACGACAGCATGTCCTTTTGGTCAAAGGCATGATCGCCCAGCGTCACACAATCGGCCCCGGCGTTCAGGATCAGCTTGGCGTGTTCGGGTGTCAGCCCCGCGCCTGCGCTGGCGTTCTCGCCGTTGACCACCACAAAATCCAAACCCCATGCCGCGCGCAGGGCAGGCAAACGCTCTGCCACTGCCGTTCGGCCGGATTTGCCCATCACATCGCCAAGGAACAGAAGTTTCATGGCTGCGGGATAGACTTGGGGGCGGGGGCCTGCAACCTCAAAGGCGACATGGCGGGGGGCGCAAAGGGCCTATTGGCGGCGCGTCAGGCTGCGGTGGGGGCTGGCTTGCCTGCGGCAGTCTGCTATGCAAGGCGCAAAAGAGGAGCGTGCGATGGTGCATCTTTGGGTTCGGGCCGAACAGCGGCCCCATGAGGAACGCGTCGGCCTGACGCCAGAGGGGGCTGCGGCCTTGGTGGCGGCGGGCATCACGGTGTCGGTCGAAGAAAGCCACGTGCGCGCCATTCCGATCGACGGCTATCTGCGCGCAGGCTGCCAGATCGTGGCCGAGAATTCGTGGCCCTTCGCCCCGCCAGATGCGATCATCTTTGGCTTAAAAGAACTGCCCGAAGACGGCACCCCCCTGACCCACCGCCACATTATGTTCGGCCACGCCTTCAAAGGCCAACCCGCAGGCCGCGTGTTGCTGCAACGCTTCAAGGCGGGCGGCGGGGCGCTGTATGATCTGGAGTATCTGGTGAACGAACAGGGCCGCAGGGTTGCGGCCTTTGGCTATTGGGCAGGCTATGCGGGCGCTGCCGTCAGCCTGAAATGCTGGGCCGCCCAACAGCGCGGCGCGATTGCAGGGCCAGTGGCGGTTTATGCCGGCAAAGCAGAGCTTTTGGCCAATCTGGCCGCGGAATTGGCCGGCCTGTCGCGCCCCAACGCCTTGATCATCGGCGCTTTGGGCCGTGTGGGGACGGGGGCAGCCGATTTGTTGGAAGCCTTGGGCTGCAGCGTGACCAAGTGGGATATGGCCGAAACCGCCTCTGGCGGGCCTTTCCCGGAAGTGTTGCAGCACGAGATTTTCCTCAACTGCATTCTGGCGCGGCCCGGGTGCCCTGTGTTCGTGCCCGCCTCGGCCAAGACCGATGCGCGCAAGTTGACGGTGATTGGTGATATCGCCTGCGATCCGACCTCAGACTTTTCGCCCATCAAGGTTTACGACCGTGCCACCGACTGGGACGCGCCTGCCCTGCGCGTGGCCGATCATCCGCCCTTGGATGTGACGGCGATTGACAACCTGCCCTCGCTGATGCCGGTCGAATCGTCGCAAGATTACGCAGCGCAACTTTTGCCTTCGCTCCTCACGCTGGCTGACCTTGGGTCGGGCGTTTGGGGTCGGGCCAAGGCGGACTATGACCGCCATATCCAGACAGTCTAAGGAGAACGCGATGACGATACATTGGTGTGGCACGGGCCTGTCTTCGGCCCCCGGATTGCGGCGGTTGATCGAAGCGGGCCTGCCCGTGGTGGTTTGGAACCGCACAGTTGAAAAGGCGCGCGAGGCCGTGGGCGATCTGACCCAAGACATCCGCCCCTATTCGCTAGAGGCGCTGACCGCCGCCCTGAACCCCGGCGATGTGGCGATTTCGATGCTGACCGTCGAACACCATGTGCCCATCGCCAAGGCGTGCTTGGCCAAGGGGGCGAATTTCGTCTCATCCTCTTACATCTCGCCCGAGATGCGCGCGCTGGACGATGATTTCAAAGCCAAGGGGCTGGTGTCGATCAACGAATGCGGGCTGGATCCCGGGATTGACCATTTGATGGCGCATGATCTGGTGGCGCGCTATCGGGCATCTAAGGGCTATGATGCGCAAAATGTGCTCAGCTTCGTGTCCTATTGCGGCGGTGTGCCCAAGATCCCCAATCCCTTCCGCTACAAGTTCAGTTGGGCGCCTTTGGGCGTGCTCAAAGCCTTGCGCTCGCCCTCGCGCAGCTTGAAGAACTTTGAAGAGTTGAAAGTCGCGCGGCCTTGGGATGCGATCACCTCTTATGACGCGCCGCTGCCACAGGCGGAAAGCTTCGAGGTCTATCCCAACCGCGATTCCTATCCCTTCATGGAAGACTACCGATTCGATCCGGCATGGCGGGTGAAAGACTTTGTGCGCGGCACGATCCGCCTGAACGGCTGGGAGGCCGCTTGGACGCCGGTGTTCCGCGAAATTGAAACCTTGTCCGGCCCCGAAGGCGATGCCCGTCTGGCCGAGATGGCCGCAGATTTCGTGCGCGACAATTCCTACGCCCCCGGAGAGCCGGACCGCGTGATCTTGTTCGTCTCGCTCAAAGCCGAACGCGAGGGCAGGATCGAGTTCCACGAGACTTGGGCGATGGATGCTTGGGGCGATGCCAAGGGCACGGCCATGGCGCGTCTGGTGTCAACGCCGGTGTCTTTTGCCGTCGAATCGCTTCTGGCAGGCGATATTCCCGCAGGGGTCCACCCTGCGCCGCACGACCCAAAGCTGTACACCAAATGGCTGGGTCAGGTGCGCGGTCTGGCGCAGTATATGGAACGTCTGGATCACACGGCCTGAAATGCCAAAAGCAGCCCTTCACGCCCGGTGACAGGCGGGGGGGGCTTCGCTATGCTTGCGCCAAGGCTCGCGCAAGGGGGCCATGGAATAGTAGGGCAAGATGGCCATGAACGACCCAAAGCACCGCGCGTCGGGCGGGTGGCGCGATAGGCTTGCGATGTGGCGCGTCCGCCGCATGCCTGTTGCCACAAACTTTGAAAGCCAACCTGAACCGCGGTCGATCGGGCTTTATGCCAAGGGCATGCAATTGGTTGCCGGGCAGTTTGGCCAAGGCGGCGGTGTCGCGCAGCCTCAGGCTGCGATCTGGGATGCGGCTTTTGCCGATGCCGAAGCGCGCGCGCAAAGCCACGGTTTTGGCTGGCTGGACGATCTGGCCACCGTGGGCAGCCCGATGGCCATGGCCAAGGCGCAGGGGTGGACATTCGACTGGATCGCACGCTTTGGCCATGGGCGCGGACCGGGCTTTCGGCCCGAACTGGTCGGGCGGCGGTTGATCCGCTGGATCAACCATGCCCCCCTGTTGGTCCAAGGCCGCACGCCGACGGATGAGGCGGCCTTTCTGGCCAGCCTGTCGGCCCAAGTGCATTTCTTGTCGCACCGCTGGCCTCAGGCGACAGTTGGCCTGAACCGTGTCGAAGCACTCAGTGCCATCATCATCGCTGGCCTTATCCTAACTGGCCTGTCCGACACGGTGCCCCCCGCGCTGACAGCCCTTGCCGCCCATCTAGAGGCCGAGGTTGACATGGGCGGCGGCATTTCCAGCCGCAATCCCGAAGAATTGCTGGACCTCTTCACCTTGCTCACATGGGCCGAACAAGCCTTGGAGGAAGCAGGGCGCAATATCCCGCCCGAGATCTTAACAGCCCTAGAGCGGATTGCCCCCGTTCTGCGCGCGCTGCGCCATGCCGATGGCGGCCTTGCCCGCTTTCATGGCGGCGGGCGCGGGGCCGAAGGGCGGCTGGATGCCGCTTTGGCCAATGCTGGGATCAAGTCTTTGCCATCCGCCGGAATGGCGATGGGCTTTGTGCGCCTGACAGGCGCGCGCACCTCTATCGTGGTCGATGCCGCCGCACCGTCAGCGCGCAGCCCGTTGGCCCATGCCTCGATCGGGGCGTTTGAATTGACTTCGGGGCGTAGGCCGCTGATCGTTTCGGTCGGCTCTGGTGCCGCCTTTGGGGCCAAGTGGCTGGCCGCGGGGCGGATGACGGCGGCCCATTCGACGCTGGGGGTGGAAGATATCTCGTCCTCGCGTCTTGGGCGACGGGGCAGGGGGGCCTTTGTCACGCGCGCCGACACAACCGCGCTGCGCCTTCTTTCGGACGATATGGGGGCAGGCCTGCATCTGGCCCATGACGGCTGGGCCAAAAGCCACGGCCTGACCCATGTGCGCGACCTGATGCTATCTCACAACGGGCGTCTTTTGGCCGGCACCGACCGCTTGAATGCCACGACCCGCTTGGACACCCAAGGCCTGAGCTGGGCGACGACTCGCAAGAGTGACCTACCCTTCACGCTGCGCTTTCACCTGCACCCCGATGTTGAGGCGCATCTTGTCACCGACGCGGACACCGTGTCGCTGACCCTGAAAAGCGGCGAAATCTGGATCTTTCGCCATGACGGCACCGCAAAACTGCGGCTAGAGCCATCTATCTATCTGGAAAAGACCCTCATGCGCCCGCGTGACAGCTTACAAATCGTGCTTTCCGGCACTGCACGGGGTTTGGACACCCAGTTGGGCTGGACCTTGGCCAAAGCGCAGGATACTCCGCTCGCCATCCGCGATCTGGCGCGGGAGGACCCCGCCAGCCAGATCTGACACCTTTGTTTGGGGGATTTTGCCGTGACAAATCTTGTGCCCATCGGCCGCGCCTTGATTTCGGTTTCGGACAAAACCGGCCTGATCGACATGTGCCGCGCCTTGGCGGGCTTGGGGGTCGAGCTGATCTCTACCGGTGGCACGTCGGGAATGCTGCGTGCGGCGGGGTTGGCGGTGCGCGATGTGGCGGACGTGACGGGCTTTCCCGAAATGATGGACGGTCGCGTCAAAACCCTGCACCCCAACATCCACGGCGCGCTTTTGGCGCTGCGCGATGATGACGAGCATCTCTTAGCCATGGCCGCCCATGGCATCGAACCGATCGACCTGTTGATCGTGAACCTGTACCCCTTTGAAGACACCGTTGCCAAAGGGGCAGATCACGCCACCTGCATCGAAAACATCGACATCGGCGGGCCTGCGATGATCCGCGCTGCGGCCAAGAACCACCGCTTTGTCACGGTCATCACCGATCCGGCTGATTATCTGCCGCTGATTGACCAGTTAAAGGCCCGTGATGGGGCTACGACCTTGGCCTTCCGCCAGAAAATGGCGCTGACAGCCTATGCCAAGACGGCCGCCTATGACACGGCGGTGTCGGGCTGGCTGGCGCGGGAAATTGACGAGCCTTTTGCCCGCAACCGCTCTTTTGCGGGCACCTTTGCCCAAGGGATGCGCTACGGCGAAAACCCGCATCAAAAGGCGGCGTTTTACACCGACGGGTCAAACCGTCCGGGCGTGGCGACGGCGCGGCAATGGCAGGGCAAGGAATTGTCTTACAACAACATCAACGACACCGATGCCGCCTTTGAACTGGTGGCAGAATTTGCGGGCCAAGCGCCCACTTGTGCGATCATCAAACACGCCAACCCCTGCGGTGTCGGCCAAGCGGCCACCCTGCACGAGGCCTATTTGCGCGCCTATCAATGCGACCAAACCTCGGCCTTTGGCGGGATCGTGGCGTTGAACGCGCCTTTGGATGCGCAAACAGCGGAAGAAATCGTCAAGATCTTCACCGAAGTGGTGATTGCCCCCGGCGCTTCGGACGAGGCTATGGCGATCTTTGCCACCAAGAAGAATTTGCGCCTGTTGACGACAGCCACCCTGCCCGATGCCAAAGCGCCGGGGCTGGCCTTCAAACAGGTTGCGGGTGGACTATTGGTGCAGGACCGCGATTTTGCCAGCATCACAGCGGCGGATCTTAAGGTCGTCACCCAACGCGCGCCAACGCCTGCCGAAATGGCGGATTTGCTGTTTGCATGGACAGTGGCCAAACACGTCAAATCCAACGCCATCGTCTATGTCAAAGACGCCGCAACTGTCGGCATTGGCGCAGGCCAGATGAGCCGCGTCGATTCGACCCGCATCGCCGCGCGCAAAGCGGGCGACATGGCCGAGGTGTTGGGCTTGCCCCAAAGCCCGACCGTTGGTTCGGTCGTGGCATCGGACGCCTTCTTTCCCTTCGCCGACGGGCTGCTGACCGCCGCCGAGGCGGGGGCCACGGCGGTTATTCAACCCGGCGGGTCAATGAATGACGCGCAGGTGATCGCGGCAGCCGATGCGGCGGGCTTGGCCATGGTCTTTACCGGCCAGCGCCATTTCAGGCATTAACCCATGCAACGCGCGCTTATCCCCTTGGTGGCTTTGGCAGTGCTGATCTTGGATCAGCTGAGCAAATGGGCCGTCGTCTTCTGGCTAAACCTTGATCAACGCGTTGAAATTGATGTGTTTCCGCCTTATCTGGTGTTCCGGATGGCATGGAATTACGGGATGAACTTTGGCCTGATGGCCCAAGGTTCGGCTTGGGGGCGGGCGGTGTTGATAGCGCTGGCGCTTGCCATATCGGGGTGGGTATGGCTGTGGGTGCTGCGCGAAAAGTCGGGCCTGCGTGCCCAAGTGGCGGCGGGCTTGCTGATCGGCGGGGCGATGGGCAATGTGATTGACCGCATCCTGTACGGGGCCGTGGCCGATTTTTTGAACATGTCGTGCTGCGGCATCGACAACCCTTACGCTTTTAACGTCGCAGACACGGCCATTTTCTTCGGCGTGGTCGGTTTGGTGATGTTTAGCAGTTTTGCGGGCGGCAAGGCCAAGGTCTAAACCCCGCACCATCGAAAGACCCCGTGACGCGGCGCAGTCTTTGCGTTAAGAAAGAAAAAAGTTGAGTGCAAGGGTCTGACGGAATGCGCAAGTCACGGATGGTTCTCGCAATGGCGGGCGTGGTGCTTCTGGCGCTAAGCGCCTGTGGAGCACATAAAGGTTCCCAAACTGGCGTGACGCATCTGATGAATTTGCATTCCTCTGGCGATGGTCCGGATGAATTCGCGCTGCTTCCGCCCAAGGCGCTGGAAATCCCCCCCGATTTGTCAACTCTGCCCGAGCCCACTGTGGGCGGCACGAATCTGACAGACCAGCACCCTGTCGACGATGCAATCGTTGCGTTGGGCGGCAAAGTGCCATCGGCAAGCGCTATTCCGGCTGCCGACACGGGCCTTGTGCGCTATGCTGGTCGTTCCGGCGGCACTGCGGACATCCGCGCCAGCCTTGCAGCGGATGATCTGGCATGGCGCAAAAAGCACCCAGGGAAATTGTTGGAGCGGGCCTTTTCTCTGACCACCTATTTTGACGCTTACAAGGCGATGTGGCTTGACGCTTACGCCGAATTGCAGCGCTGGCGCGATGCGGGCGTGCGCACGCCCTCTGCCCCGCCAAAAGACTCGGGCAAGTCGAAAAAGTAAGGCTCACTGGCGGTCACAAGCGCGTGGCGGGCCCTTGCGCCTGACAGCCCGAGGGCTAGCTTGGCCTGAAGTTTAGGAGGCCGCCATGTCACAGCCAACACGCGCATTATCTTGGATCAAGCGGTGCTCTTATGCCGCCTTAGCCTTGGGGCTGACGCTGGGTCAGGCCATGGCCGACAAGGTCAGCACCTTTGCGCTAGACAACGGCATGGAGGTCGTGGTGATCGAAGATCACCGCGCGCCGGTTGTGGTGCATATGGTCTGGTACAAAATCGGCGCCGCCGATGAAAGCCCGGGCCATTCCGGCATCGCCCACTTTCTGGAACACCTGATGTTTCAAGGCACCAAACAGGTGCCGCCCGAGCAGTTCAGCAAGATCGTCGCCGCCCAAGGCGGGTCTGACAACGCCTTCACCACCCCCGATTACACCGCCTATTTCCAGCGCGTCGCCTCTGACCGGCTGGATCTGGTGATGGGGCTGGAAGCCGACCGGATGCACAACCTGAACCTTAGCCAGAACGATGTGGATACCGAGCGCAAGGTCATCTTAGATGAGCGCACCGAACGCACCGACAGCGACCCAAGCGCCTTGCTCAGCGAACAGATGGCCGCCGCCCAATATATGAACCATCCCTACGGCATTCCCGTGATCGGCTGGCGGCACGAGATTGAAGGGCTGTCGCGCCAAGACGCGCTTGTTTTTTACCACGCCAATTATGCCCCCAACAACGCGATCTTGATCGTGGCGGGCGATGTTACCCCGCAACAGGTGCTGGATTTGGCCAAAAAGCACTACGGGCCCATCCCGCCCTCTGACAAGATCCACGACCGCACCCGCCCGACAGAACCGCCCCAGCTGGCCGAACGCCGCTTGGTTCTGGCCGATGCCCGCGTGGCGCAACCCTATGTCGTGCGCAACTACCTCGCGGGCGAGCGTAACCCAGGCGATCAGAAAGAAGCCGCGGCCCTGACCATGCTGGCCCAGCTTTTGGGCGGCAACCGCGCCACCTCGGTTCTGCCGCGCGCTTTGGAATTTGACCAAAAGGTGGCCACCTATACCGAGGCGTCTTATGACGGGGTTTCGCTGGATCAAACGACCTTCACCCTTGCCGTGGTTCCCGCCGATGGCGTGAGCTTGGATCAGGTGGAAAAGGCGATGGACGGCGTGATCGACAACTTCCTGAAAACCGGCGTCGATGCCGAGGAATTCGCCCGAATCAAGGCGCAGGTGAAGGCGGAACAAATCTACAGCGCCGACAACACCCAAGGCTTGGCGCATCGCTACGGCATGGCGCTTTCGTCCGGCCTGACGGTGCAAGACGTGCAAGCGTGGCCTGATCTGCTGCAAGCCGTCACCGCCGATGAGGTGATGGCCGCAGCGAAAAAAGTGCTCGACCGCCGCCAAGCCGTGACAGGCTGGCTACAAACCGAAGGAGCGGCGCAATGATGATGCGGGCGATGGCCCTGATGGGCGCGTTGATCTGTTTGGCCCTGCCCCTGCGGGCCGAGGTGGCGATCCAAGAGGTCACCTCTCCGGGCGGGATCAAGGCTTGGCTGGTCGAGAATCATGATATTCCGTTCACGGCGTTGAACATCCGCTTCAAAGGCGGCACCTCGCTGGATGAAGCGGGCAAGCGCGGGGCTGTCAATCTGATGACCGCCCTGAT
>CANFSY010000076.1 GCA_947449875.1 Paracoccaceae bacterium | reverse complement strand
GGCTGTCGCCGTGGATGCAGATAGACTGGGCGTCAAGCGGGATCGGGTCGCCGTCGACCACGGGCATCAGGCCGGTATCCAGAAAGGCCAAAAGCCGCGTGGTCGCCGCTTTGGCGTCGATGATCATCGCATCGGGGCGGCTGCGCTGCACCAAGCGGCCATTGGACACATAGCCACGGTCGGCAAAGATTTCGCTGAACACCGGACATCCCGCCGCACGCGCGGCATGTTCCTGACAGGTGCCCGAAATGGCCAACAGCGCAAGATCGGGCGATATGGCGCGCAGGGCCGCCACAATCGCCTCGGCCACGGCGG
Organism: Paracoccaceae bacterium; assembly: GCA_947449875.1. GTDB lineage: Bacteria > Pseudomonadota > Alphaproteobacteria > Rhodobacterales > Rhodobacteraceae > Stagnihabitans. The sequence goes on along the minus strand of CANFSY010000076.1, from coordinate 15,262 downwards.
GGGTTTCGGCGGCATGGTTGGCCAAGGCCCCGTGGGCTTTGACATAAGCCACCTTGGTGCCTGCCAAAGCGGCCAAGCCCATCAAGGTGCCGATCTGGGCAGCCACCATGCGGGTGATTTCGGCAGGCGTCATAGGAATAATCCGCCGCCCAAAGCCTTCGCGGTCAACATAGCCCGGATGTGCGCCGACCGTAACACCGTTTTGGGCAGCAAGCCGCAGCGTGGCAAACATGGTTTCGGGATCAGAGGCGTGGCCACCGCAAGCGATATTGGCCGAGGTGACAAGACGCAACATAGCGGCGTCATCGCCCATAGACCAAGGGCCAAACCCCTCGCCCAGATCGGAATTCAGATCAATGCTGCGCATGGCTCCCCCATTTGTGCCATGCAACACTGCGGCGGCGTTGGATGCAAGACCCTGCAGGGCCTTACACCTCTTTGGCGCGCAGCCAGTCGGCGATGATCTGGCGGTGGCGGGTTCCGTCATAGCTGGCAAAATGCCCGCCGTGCACCACCCGCACCGGAAGGTCGTACAGCCGCACCATCGAGCGGTGATAGTCTGCCGCGTTGGCATGGTAGGTGTCTTCGATAAGTTCGCCGTCATAGACAATATCACCGGAAAACAAGATGCCGGTTGCCGCCTCCCACAGGGCGATGCCACCGGGAGAATGGCCGGGGGTGTGGATCACCTCGAAATGCCGATCCCCCAGATCGACGCTGTCGCCATCGTGCAGCAGGCGCGTGGCGGGGGCGGACCGGGCGGCGTAGGCGGTGGACAGGTAGGGCTGCGGCGGGAGTGTGGTGAAGATATCATCCGTCACATAAGGGTCGGCCAACGTATTGGCGCGGGTGGGATGGGCCATAAGGTCCGCCTCGGCTGCGTGGCACAGGCGGCAGGAAAATTCGTGGTGGCAGCCGATATGGTCAAAATGGGTATGGCTGGCCACGGCCTGCAAGGGGCGTTCGGTGACCAAGGGCACCCAGTCGCGCAGGCTGACAACACCCATCCCGCTGTCGACCAGCATGTCACCGTCACGCCCCCTGACGTGCCAGACATTGCAGCGGTAAAAGGCGTGGATATGGGGTTCGTCGATCCAGCTGACACCGTCTGACAGCGTGCGGACGCGCCACCAGTCTTGGGGCTTTGCGCGGTTCATCACGCCTCCAGAAAGACAAAATCGGTTGCGGCGAGGGTAAGAACTTCGCCGTCAGTGACGGTCGAGGTTGGGGGCAGATGCACAGTCAAGCACAGATCAGGGGCGGCCAGCGGTGCCACATGCGCGCGCAGATGGGTGCCAAAGAAAGCGGCATCTATGATGCGGCAGGGGCCAAGGGGCAGCGTGCCCGACAGGCCAATGGCTTCGGGGCGGATCAGCAAAGTGCCTGTGGTGCCTATGACGGGGCCAAAGGGGCTTTGGCCATTTTGCACGGGTATCTGATTGATCTCGCCCATAAAAGCCGCCGAAAACAGGCTTTTGGGGTGCAGATAGACCTCGCGCGGCGGGCCAAGGTCGGCGATTTTGCCGGCGTTCATCACCACGATGCGGTCGGCGATGGCCATAGCCTCTTCCTGATCATGGGTGACATGAACAAAGGTGGTGCCCACACGGCGTTGGATGGCTTTAAGCTCGTCTTGCATGGCGCGGCGCAGTTTCAAATCCAAAGCGCCCAAGGGTTCATCCAGCAGCAGCACATCGGGGGCCACGGCCAAGGCGCGGGCTAAAGCCACACGCTGGCGTTGGCCGCCTGACAGCTCATGCGGGCGGCGGTCGGATTTGGCCGGAAGGCCGACGAGGTCTAGAATCTCTTCGGCCTTTGCACGGCGCTGATCGCGGCCCATGCCGCGCATGCGCAAGCCAAAACCGACATTCTGCGCCAGCGTCATATGGGGAAACAGGGCGTAATCCTGAAACACCGTGGTGGTCGGCCGCTGTGCAGGCCCCACACCAGCCATATCGCGCCCGCCGATCAAGATGCGGCCCGCCACGGGTTCGGCAAAACCGCCGATCAGATTGAGCAGTGTGGTTTTGCCGCAACCCGAGGGGCCAAGCAGCACAACAAACTCCCCCGCCGCGATGTCAAGGCTGACATCGTTCAGGGCAATGGCCGCCCCATAGCTTTGCGTCACGGATTGGATGGAAACGCTGGCGGTCATTTGGCCCTCCGAAACACAAAAACCTCTGCCATCACCACGGCGGTGATCGAAACCAAGAACACCAGCGAGCCCACCGCATTTGTCGCAGGCGACAGGCCAGAGCGCAGCATGGACCAGATCTCGACCGGCAGGGTCACATCAAAACGGGTCAGAAGGAAAGCGATGATGAACTCATCCCACGAAAAGGTCACCGACAAAAAGAACGCCGCCGCCAGCGCGGGGGCGAGCATGGGGGCCGATATCAGCCACAAAACCTGCGCCTCGCTTGCGCCCAGATCGCGGGCGGCGCGTTCGGCGGTTTTTTGGTGATCGCCCATGGCGGCATAGGCCATGGCAAAGCACAAAGGCAGGTTGATGACGACATGGCCGATCCCCGCCGTCCAGAGCGACAGTTTGATGCCGGTCTGGTTGAACAGCGTCAACAGGCCCAAGGCGATGATCAGGTAGCTGACCGTCATCGGCGCAATCAGCACCCCGCGCAGCACTACGCTGCCGGGCAAGCGCACCCGTGCCAAGGCATGGGCCGCCAGAAACCCCAAGACCAAGGCGACTGCCGACGACACAAAGGCCACCAGTGCCGAATGCCAAAGGGCTGTCATCAAGCCCGTGTCTGACAGGATCTTTTCATACCATTGCAGCGAAAAGCCCTGAAAGGGCGGCACGGGCAGGCGGCCATCTTGAAACGAAAAGACCACCAGCACGACCACGGGCAACAAGACAAAGGCATAGGCCAGACACAGGTAAACCCAAGATAAAATCCGCATCTATATCCTATCCAATCGCAGCCAGCGGCTGCATCCGGCATAGGCAAGGCTGACGACAGCCATCAAAATCACCGACAGGGCCGAGGCCATCGGGAAATTCCCGCTGCGCCCCATTTGCAGCATGATCAGTTGTGGCAAGGTCAACTCGGTATTGCCACCCAAAATCTGAGGCGTGATATAGTCGCCGATGCACAGCACAAAGGTGACAAAAGCCCCCGTGATCACCCCCGGCAAGGTCAGCGGCAAAATCACATGGGCAAAGGTGGCAAAGCGCCCTGCCCCCAGATCTTGCGCCGCGCGGGCGTAGTTGGGCGAGAGTTGCACCAGATTGGCATAGATCGTCAGCGTCAGCAGCATGACAAAGAAATGCACAAAGCCGATCACAGTCGCCGTGCGGCTCGAAGCCAGCGCCAAAGGTTCTGCCACGACGCCCAACCCCATCAACGCCTGATTGATCACCCCGTTCTTGCCCAAAACCAGCAGCCAAGAATAAGACCGCACCACATAAGATGTCCAAAACGGCAGCACAGCCAACAGCAATGCCAAACGCTGAAACCGCTGCGGCACGCGCCATGCGATGATCGCCGCCAAGGGCCACGCCAGCACAACAGATATCACAGTGACAGTCAGAGTGATTTCAACCGAGTTGATCAGGGCTTTAAGCTGGCTCCAATCGGTAAAGGCGCGCAGGTAATTGCCCGGATCAAAGCCCTGCACGATCTTGCGCCCTTCCATATGGGCGAAAGACAGGGCGAGCATGGCCAAAAAGGGCACCACGAAAAACGCCAGCGTCCAAAGCAAAGCGGGGGCCACAAGGCCCCGCGCGAGGGTGCGTTCTTTCGAAGCAAGGCTCACTGATTCAGCATCGCCGTCCACATATCCTGCATGGCCGTATCGGTGGCGGCATCCGGAATGGGGTAAAGCTGCGCGCGTTTGAGATAGTCGGGCTGTTGGTCCCAGCGCAAAACCGCCTTCGCTTCGGCGGAAAGCAGGTCACCTGCCTTTTGGTTGGCAGGCATCCCCCAATAGCACGACGATTGCGCCAAAGCGGCTTGGCCTTCGGGCGAGACGATGTATTGCACAAATTCCAGCGCCAGATCAGGCTTGGCGGTGCCCGCCACCACACCGATCGACTGCGACCAGCGCAGACCGCCCTGTTTGGGAATGGTCCAATCCAGGTTGGGGTTGTCTTTGGCCAGGACGGCTGTCAACCACTCTCCGCCGCCCACGATGATATCGACATCGCCCGTGGCCAAAGCGGTTTGCGACGACACCACGTCAGACACTTGCTTTGACGCCTTGCGCAGGGCCATCAGCGGCTCTTGCAGCTTGGGCAAGGTGTCGGCGTTGACATCAGCGGTGTTGATCCCCTGCCCCAAGGCCACCAGCCCCAGAACCGGCAGGTAATAGTCATAAATGCCAATCTTGCCGTCATATTTGCCAGAGGTCAGGGCCGCCATATCCTCCATATCTGCCGGATCGACCTTGGTTTTGTCGTAAGATATGGTGTTGTAGCCGAATTTTTCGGTGACAGCATAGGTTTTGCCATCGACCGTGTTGTTTTCGGCCATCACAAGTTCGGGGAAGAAATCGGCGGTGGGCAGCTTGTCTGCGGGCAGTTCGGCCAGTTTTCCCGCCTCGACCGCGCGGTGCACATCGACCGAGTCGATCACCATGACATCCCAGTCGCCCGGTTGGCTTTGATCAAGGATCGCAAGGCCTGCGGCGGTGCCTTCGAAGTCCTTGAGGTTGACCTTGACGTTGTACTTTTCCTCGAACGGGGCGATCAGCGCCGGATCGGTGTGGTCACACCAGACAAGGGCGTTGAGCGTGTCTTGGGCAAAGGCGGGGGTGGCAAGGGTCAGCAAGGCAAGGGCAGTCAGGGCGCGTTGGGTCATCAATCTCTCCGGCAAGGGGATTTTGCGGTTGCGTGAATAAGTGAGTTCGCCCCGATTGAAAGTCAATGTTAAAGTCAAACTGCGCGCGGGACTGTGGGATGCGCCCTTTGCTGCGGGATTTTTTTGGCTTTTTTTTAATCATTTCGCAGCTGCGGCGGGGCACGATTTTTCGTCGAAAAATCGGGGCCAAGCGCGACCGGCGTCACGGCATAGGACGTGGCTGCCGCTGCGTCATTCTTTCGGCGTTGCCCCACGGCTGCGAGGCACGATTTTTCGGCGAAAAATCGGGGCTTGGTGCGACCGCTTGGTATTCAGCTTCAAACGACGGCGGCTTTTTGGATTGCCACGCCCTCTTTTGACCGCCCGATCACGCCAGTTTGCAGATATAGGTCCAAGTCGGCACACGGGCATTGCGCGCCACAGAAAAGCTTTCCGCATCGCCCAGATATTCAAAGCCTGCATTGGTCAGCACACGGGCCGATCCGGGATTGTCCTGAAACACCTCGGCAAACAGGCTGCGGTTGGCTTGCGGGTTGGCGGCCACCAAGGCGCGCACCGCCTCGGACGCGATGCCGGTGTTCCAAAAGGCGGGGGCCACCCAATAGCCAATCTCGGACTGGCCGCGATCCCATTTGCGCTCGTCCATCCGCTTGAGGCTGATCACCCCCAAAACCTCCGCCAGACCTGCAGCCGAACCGTCGATCGCCCAGATATCCTCGGCCCCGCCCTGTTTCATCGCACGCGCCACATAGGCTTCGGACGCGCCGGGGGGCAAGGGATGGGGGATGGACTGGGTGCCTTCGGCCACACGGCGGTCGCCGGCGTACAGCGCAAACAGGCCGGCATCCGAACGGCGCACCGGCCGCAGCACAAAGGGGCCGGCGGCAATCTGCGCCGACAGGTCGGATTGCGGGCGTGGCATCGTGACATCAAGGGTCATGGCTTGCTCCGAAACAGCACATGGGGCGGGTTTGGCGCGCAAACCCAAAAGCGAAAGGGACCGGCTTTTCAGCCGATCCCCCGTTTACAGTCTGTTTGTAACGGTTCGGCTTATTCGGCAGCCTCTGCCACCGGCAGAACCGAAATAAAGGTGCGACCCTTCATGCCTTTCTTAAAGCTCACGCGGCCTTCGACCACGGCGAAGATCGTGTGATCTGTGCCCATGCCAACGCCTTCACCGGGAAACCACGTCGTGCCGCGCTGGCGGCAGATGATGTTGCCCGGAATGGCGGCCTGACCGCCAAACAGTTTCACGCCCAAACGACGCCCAGCCGAATCACGACCGTTGCGGGTAGAGCCGCCTGCTTTCTTGTGTGCCATTTGGGATTACTCCTGCGCAGCGGAATTGTGGGCAGCACGGCGCGCGGCGGCCGTACCGGTCGCAGCAGCCACACCGGTGGAGTCAGCACCCGCGGCCAGAACCTCGGTCACGCGGACAAGAGTCCACTGCTGACGGTGGCCTTTGGTGCGCTGGGACGAATGCTTACGACGGCGCTTGACGAAGTGGATCGTCTTTTCGCCTTTGATCTGGTCGATCACGTCGGCCTGAACCGCAGCGCCCGCCACCAAAGGCGCGCCCACGGTCAGCGTTTCGCCGCCAACCATCAGAATTTCGTTGAACTGGATCTTGTCACCAGCAATGGCAGCCAGCTTTTCCACCCGCAGAACGTCACCCGCCCGCACCGTGTATTGCTTGCCACCGGTCTTGAGGACCGCAAACATAGTTCTTCCTTTTCTCTCTCCGCGTTCTTTGGCCCCCAAGCGTGCGGGTGTTTGCGGGTTTCCCCACCATCGAACAGCGCGCCCCAGTGGGACGACATACACATAGGCCCGCCCAGTCCAAGACAGTTCGGGATGGCGCATATGCCGCAAAAGCCTGCGGCAAGTCAAGCAACGATTTGATCCCCGATCAGGCACACTATTTATCCACCCCCCACCGCAATTTCACCCTTGCTCTCGCCCCGCCCCAAGGCTAAACCCCGCCGCACTGACGACCCCAGACACGGAGAGGTGGCGGAGTGGTCGATCGCGCCGGTCTCGAAAACCGGAGTGGGTGCAAGCCCACCGTGGGTTCGAATCCCACCCTCTCCGCCAATACACATTGAAATCATTGGACAAATTCGGGGTTTTGGAATCTACCCCCGAACTTACCCTCTATCCCCAAAACGATGCTTTTACAGGTGTGGGTCAAGACGGACGGCGATCCGCGTCTACATCAATAACGGCCGACCGCTTTAGGCGATGAGAAAGACGGTGCGTCGTATCTAAGCCCCAGCGAACCCTTTCAGAAAATCAACACATCCGTGTAAGCAAGCGTCGGGTGACCATCCAGCACCCCAATCTGAACAGCAGCGCCGGAACCGCTGCCATCTGCGCCATAGTACAGCGCACCTGTGGTTGTGTTGTAGATCACCCGATCTGTTGCAAGGTGGCCAGCTTCACTCATCGGGTCGCAGAATCTCTGTTTGGAGAAAACGCTAGAAACGGAATCGAAATTCGTGCGTCCAGTTCTGCATAGAATGCGTTCAATCGCTTATCGATACTTATCCCGGGCACGGTGATATTGAATGTTTGAATGTGCGTTTTCTGAACGGTTAGCGGAAAGATCAGATTGAGTAGCTTCTTCGCACCCTTTGGTGTGATGAAGTAGCAGCAAAGGCCGAAGCCGTTGATGAGCTTCCAATTCTGAACCAACTGCCAGTCGGTGCGGGCCAAAGAATTGTGTATCCATTCATAGTCTGGATACTTCGGCTCGAACACACAGGCTTGACGCAGGCTGCTGGGCTGCTCGACCCCCAGAACGCTGTCAGTGTTTACACAAAATAGAAAGACATCCGACTGCGCAATACGATCACGGTTTTTCTCGATATAGGCCGAAAGTTCTGGATGTGTTGCGGCGTCATCCTCTAAAATCAAGAGCCCATGACGAGAAGTTGCGGCCTTTTCCCAAAGTCTTTTATGGCTCGCTGCACACCCGACTTCGCCATCCGTTGCCAGTTTGGCAGCTATCGCCTCAGGGCTCATCAGGCGCTGATAGATCCGTTCCGCGAAAGAAATTTCCGCGCCACGAACGCCGGTGTATGCTTCGAAGTCAAGATGCTGATTGTTCTCTTGGAACAATTTAAAACGACGACCTCTCACATCAAGTGTGATCACGTGCGTTTCGTAGCGAAAATCCTCCATCCGTTGATCCATGCTCACTGGGCGGCAGCGGGCGGCGGCGCAATTCCAAGGGCATCGAGCAAGGGCTTTAAATTGCTTACGTGTTTGCGCCACCGACCCGTTGACGTTTTATAGACTGGCTTTCTAACCTGATTGACGCTCGCCGTCCGAACTGGGCGCTCGGTCGCATAAAACTCAAGACATGCAGGATCCCACGGTAAACCAAGGAATTCAAGAATTCTGCGAGCTTCCGTTTCAATGTCTTCGACAACAGATTCGTAATCAACCTCAAGAAAGTGACTTTCTGGCAGTACTGTTCGCCAATGATCCATCAAACGCAGGTAATCACGATAGAACTGACCAAGCTCCGCTTGATTATAGGTAAATGCTTGTTCGCCGCCGAAGAGTTTTGAGTAGCAGGACAGGCACGTGTCGACTGGGTCACGCCGCGCGTGAAGGAACTTCGCCTTTGGCAGCATTAAATGAATAGCGCCAGCGTGCAAGAAATTCGCTGGCATTTTATCTACGACATGTGGCTTGTCGTTTGCCAAAGGGATCACGCGCTCAAGATATGCGCCACCCATGCGCTCAAGCGTTTCTGGTGTCAATCCATTCAGGAATTCTGGCGTGCCACCCTGCAGATCAATGATGCGGTTTACAAACTTAAGTTCGCCCGCACCATGAACTTGAGGATGCGACGCTAAGATTTGCTCGAGCAGCGTTGTTCCTGATCGCGGCATTCCAATCACAAAGATTGGCACCGATGAGGATACGCCTTTTCCGCGAAACCTATCAAAAACTTCTGAGTTAAAGGCCATAATCAAACGGTCGACCCACTTACCGGTCGCTGCCGCATCGTATTGTATCAACGCCCGCTTCATCTTGTTGGCTTCATTTAGATAGTGAAAGGCTCTGTCCGAATCACCGATATCAAGAAAAGCTTTGCTCAACGCGAAATGTAAAGAAATGCGCTCAGAGTTTGACTCCAGCCGACCCTTCTTGGCGAGCTTCAGCATCTGTTCTATAGTTGGGTCCTCCTGTTTGAACTTAACAAGATCGGCCCTCCCGTAATATGCGGCCGCCGAGTTTGGGTAGTGCGCAATGATCTCGTCAAATGCCTTGATCGCATCATCACTTTTTCCATGCTCCTGATGAGCTGTGGCACGCGAGATCATCAGTCGCTCTCGAATGGCATTGGGCAGAGCAATGGCCGTGTCAAACCTCGTGACGGCCTCTTCAAAACGCCCCATACTTAACATGATGGAACCGTAAGCGCTTTGCACTTCGGCATTCTCAGGCTGCAAACTGACTGCACGTTCCGCGTCGGCCAATGCTTCTTCAAACCTATCCAATTCCTTAAACGTCGCCGATCTAGCGGCCAAGGCCATCGGATTGTCAGGTGCGATCGCAACAAGCAGATCAAGCCAGGTCAATGCTGCGCTATAACGCCAGCGCGCAGATTCAGTGGCAGCCAGATTAATATAGGCGTCAGCCAAGAGTGGATTTAAATCAATCGCTCGCTGCCCATGAAGTAGGGCCTTGTCATACTCTCCTTGCTCGTTGAGCAGGTTGGCAAGGTTGCTATACGTCTCAGCATAAAATGGCTTGAGTTCCAGTGCCCGGTTCCAATGTTTCTGAGCCTTTTTTATGTCGCCCAATCGCTTGAAGGTGTTACCAAGATTATTATGCGCTTCGGCATTGTCGGGTTCAAGGGACGTCACCGTTTCAAGACATTTTCGTGCTTCTTCAAGTTGGCCTGACTCTTGCAAAACAATCCCAAGATTGTTCCAAGCGCTAACAGATTTTGGCGCAAGGGCAACGGCCTTCCTGCCATAAACTTCTGCTTCAGTAAGAAGGCCTCTTTGTCGCAGCATCTCGGTCAAGTTGCTGAAAATCATCGGTGGGGCGCTGGCGAAAGCACAGGCCTCACGCAAAGCCGTTATTGCCGTATCTATCCGGCCCGCGCGATAGGCCATCAGGCCGATCATCTGAAGAGCATTTGGCTCGCCGGGATTATCATCAAGAATACGACGGCAGATTAATTCAGCTCGTTGTACTTGCCCTTGATTGATGCAGGCTTGGGCCTGATCAAGGGCTGTCTGGACGGCGTTAGAACGCACTAGATCAGATGGCGAGGGATGGCTGTTTCCAGCACCGGTCTTCATCATCAATAAGCCTTGTAAAGTTTTTGTTCCGCGAAGTCTGAATTCATAAGGGCATTGATCTCCCGCTTAATTCCTGCGCGCTCATCATTGCGCTGATAGACCGAACGCGCCAGCGCGATAAACTCCTGATCGAAAGTTTGCAAAGATTCCTTTTCGCGGATATCGTCCTCGATCTTCCAAAGCGCCTCGTTCACTTTGCGAAGTCGCGCTTTATGTCCGAGCAACTGGCTGTTTGAAAGCCATCTCCCGTCCGCGCTGGAAAATAGTCGAGACAATTCTGTCAACACATTGGTCAGCGCTGTTGTCTCAGTTATCCGTTCGCTCTTGATCTCTAGGATCGTAAGTTTGTCAATAAACTCTCCCCAAGAAATCGGCGAAATGGGAGAGGGTAGCATATCCACGTTTATATGCTCTTCTTTGTCTTTAGACATCGCTGTCGGGGCCGGCTCATGTATATCTTTGATGTCCGGAATCTGTGCCCTTGCGGCCTGTGTCACTTTGGGATCAGGCGCGCCGCTCACCACTTGCGCCACGGATTGGACGATTTTTGTAAAAACGCCATCCCAATCCCCAGACTTTTCTTGGCGAAAAAGCCTGACGTTTTCATACCAAGGACAGTCTTCGCGATCGAGAAACCACCGCCAATCCGGCATCTTTTTAAGCGCAACCCATGTGCTTACACCCAAGGCCCCTGCCAAATGCGCAATCGCAGTATCAGAGGTTATAACAAGATCACATAGTCTTATAACAGCGGCTGTATCGGAGAAACCGTCTGTGCCATTATCAAAGTCGTCACCCAATGTTTCAATGCGGGTGCCCTTTGGGAGCTTGTGAAGTTCGAACAGGCCTTCGAATTTCTGAAGACTGATCAGCCGAACGCCGGGTATCTGAAGCAGCGGCAGAAAAGCCGTGAGCGGGACGGATCGGCCCGCATCGATCGGTCCTGAACTGCCTTTCCAAGATATTCCAATCTTAAAACCTTCTGGCGACAAAGTTTTTTGCCAATGCGCCACGCGTTCTGGGTCTGGTTTAATGTAACTCTGGCGGCTTGGAATGCTATTCATATTGGTCTTCAAGACCACCGGCAAGCTCATGAGGGGAATTCGAAAATCATAACGCAATGTCTTGTCTTCGAAATCGACGATCTCTGCACCAAGATTGGCCCGGCGCATCATGGCCATTAAAGGCTTCTGTGGCCAAAAAAGAACCTTGCCTGCGATCTTTGAGAGCATTTCCACATATCGGCAAAACTGTATCGTATCGCCAAGCCCTTGCTCCCAGTGCACAAGGATCGTCTTGTCAGATATATCCTCTAGCCCCGACCATATGGGTTGTGCTGAGGCGATCTGCAGATTGTGGCCTTGCTTTCTCTTGCGCCATTCAAAATCCGGCCATGCCTGCTCGAATTTTTCTTGTATCAGCGCCAAAGTGCCGCGGTTCCAGTAGGCCTCAAAATATTCTGGGTTCAGGGTAATTGCCCGATCAAAGCAGGATCGCGCTTCTGCAAAACGGGTGACGCGAGAAGCGGGTGTATCCGCCAATCCCTGCACGATAACGCCTAGATTATTCCACGCGCGGGGCAACTTGTCATCAATGGCGAGTGCACGGCGCCCCATGCGCTCAGCTTCCTCGTACAATCCCTTGCGTCGCAGAACCTCGGACAGGTCAGCAAAAGCCACCGCCGGGGCGGATGACGATAGACACGCCCGCCTAAGATAGGCCGCACTGGCCTCTAACTGACCTTGAGAGTTCGCAATGAAACCAAGCATATGCAGCGCGTTAGGTTCGCCGGGCATCGCTTGCAAAATTTTATGGCAAAACTCGATAGCGGGCTGCGGTTGGCCTGCCTTAAAAAGGCGGTTGGCCTCTTGCAAAGAGGCATTAAGCGCCGTGAGTTTTTCATCATGACTTGGGGAAACATTTGATCGCACGTCTTTACTCACCAGCCGCCTTCTTCCAACCAACGTCTGAGCATAAAGGGCTGCTTCCTCAGGTGTTCATAGATCAAGAAGATAGGATGGGGGCCTTTTAGGCCCCCACCCAAGCGTTAGAACTTGATGTTCGCTTCGATATGAACTTCCGACATATCCTTGACGTCGGCATTCCCCAATTCGGTACCATATCCGATCCGCATAGAGGCATTCTTCGACATCTCGATCGCAACGGAAGCATCGATGCGGGCATAGTCCTGATCTTGGCCAGACAAGATAGCGTCATAGGTATCTTGCTCGCCAACGAACGTGGTCGTCACACTGCCCGCGCCATCGTGGATGCCATGCACCAAGGCAGCATCCAGCTGTGGCCGTATGATGACGCCGTTGCTCATAGGCAGGTTGGCGTCAATCGTCGCGCCGAGCCAGCTTTGAACGTTCCAGTCGCTGTGGCCATCGACAGACAAGGCACCCGAATCGCCTGTTTCGTTATACCCATCCAAAGATTGGTTTACATAGGCCAGCGCTGCGTAGGGCCGCACTGACAAGGTGTCGTGCGTCAGACCGGAATAGGACAGGCGGGCGTAACTTGTGAACGTGCGCCCCTTTGGATTTGCACTGTATCCCGAAGCTGCGAAGGTGCGCGACAGATCATGCGTGTGGCTATAATAGGCCGCATAGCCGTCCAACCGGAAATCTGTGCCAAGCTTCTTGGAGATATAGGCCCCGACCCCGGTATTCGACACTTCGTCGCGTGCCGTTTCTGCAGTGCTCGTCACCCGCGAGAACGACCCAAAGGCACCGACGGTGGCGTTGATGCTGTCAATCTCTTGCTCGACACCAACAATCGCACCGGCAGCGTCCGAGGAGAAGTTCTCGTTACCCTCGCCATGCGCGGTGATATCGGCCCAGCTGCCTCGCACCTCGGCATAGACGGTGCTCTTGTTCACTTTGGTGCTGGTCGCCAAGGCATCGCCCGTTTGGCAAACGCTCTGGACGGTTTCGGCTTCTTGGCCCGCTTCCGTCGCAGCGCCTTCCTCCCCGGATCCGCAATGGCCGATTTCGGTGATGTGCTTAATCACGTTAGACTGGTCAAACTGCGCAGCCAAGCGTTGGGTCGCCACGGCCAGATTGACGGCAACGGTGTCTTCGGCTGTGGGTGCTGTGATCAAAGACGTGATGATCAGATCCCAAATCCCACTGACCGAGCTGACCAGATCCCAGTCATAAACGCGCGAACCGGCGGTAAACGTACCTTCGATCGTGCCGGTGATAGACCCTTCCACCATGTCAACGCCGGTGAAGACGCTGCCGTAGGTGACGGTGCCAGAAGCAAGGGTTGATCCGGCCGCAATGTCAAAGTCTGAGATGGAGCCCACGCCATTGGTAACCCACAACTGGCCATAATGGGTTGTCGACGAGATATGCTCCAGATAGGTAGCGGGCAGGTTGCCTTCATAGGTCAGCGCCGGTTGGTCGCCACCCCCACCAGTGCCGCCCTGACCGTTGATCAGCGTGTTGATTAGGCCAGTTCCAATGTTTGAAATACCACCCTTTGACCCGCTGATCACCCCAAGGTTTGACAGCGTGCCAATCGTGCCACCACCCAAGACCTGAGTCGAGTAATAGTAGCCGTTCGCCAGCGCGTACTCATTAGATGAGATGATGGAGCCAGAATTGCTCAGCGTCTCTATTGTACCGCCGTTGTTAATCGCCGAACTGGAACCAGAAATCTTTCCCGAGTTGCTCAGCGTTCCAATCGAGCCTCCGTTGTAAATCCCGCTTCCCGATGGCGAAGCGATTGTGCCAGAGTTGGTGACCGAACCGATCACACCAGCATTATCAATCGCATAAGATGTCTCACCAAGGATCAACCCACTGTTGACAAGCGAGTCAATCGTCCCACTGTTGTCTAAACCGGTTTCTCCCGCGAGATAAATCGTCCCAGTATTTGTAAGTGTACCAATGGATCCCTCGTTACCCAATCCATTAGAAGTGGTGCCCCATATCACCCCGTAATTGTTCAAATTGGCAATCACGCCAGTTGAACCGACTTTCATACCGTTGGCGGAATCACTCCGGATGGTTCCAGTGTTGGTGAAGGTTCCGACATGCCCGTCGACAAATACCGCATCACAGCTCGACCCCTGTATGCTTCCACCGTTTGAAATCGTGTCGATTGTGCCGGTTGCAGAAACGTATAGACCGTAGTCGGTGGCAGAAAGCGTACCCGTGTTGCTCAGCGTTCCAATCGATCCGTCCACCAATACGGCAGTGGTACTCGCGATGATCGTACCAGAGTTCGTGAACGACGAAAGCAAAGTGCCACTCCCGACAGCGACACCTATTTGAGTCGCCGCAGAGATATTACCGGAGTTCGTGTATGTACCACTTGGTGGACAGACTTCCACTTTTGTATGGGTTCCACACGTAACAGCTGCCTGCGCAGGCACCGCATGAGAAACCATCGCCGCAGCCATCAGCGCTATAAGCGACGCGCCATCGGCGAGCCTTTGACCGCTACGTTCGTGACGCCGCGGAACTACAAATTTCGAATCGAGCATGAGGTCCCCCATTTACCTTACCCAGAGCGGGTGTTAATAAGAAAAGTGTCGCTTGCAAATAAAAATGTTAACGATTTCGCCATTTTTTCGCCATTTTTTTCCAAGCGTGTAACCGAATGGGGGCCCATACAGCCCCCAGTGTTTGGCCTTAGAACTTCACCTTGGCATCAAAGCGCAGTTCTGACAGGTCTCTGACCCCATCGTTGTTGATTTCCACTGAGAAGTGACCCGGGTTTTCCATCGAGAGTTGACCCGCCTTTGATTATGGATTTTGGGTCATGCTTGGGTCAAGGGCGGTTTTCACTCCTTCTTTTTTCGGGCTGTAGCGGCTGAGCTCACCTTGAAGCGGAAGCTGTCGTTTCCGGTCTCCAGGATGTGGCAGCGGTGGGTGAGGCGGTCGTGCAAGTCCGTGGTCATCTTGGCGTCTGCAAAGACGGTGGCCCATTCGCTGAAGCAGAGGTTGGTGGTGATCAGTAAGCGGCGTCTCGGCCCCACCTACTGCACGATCAGTTAACCTGCGACTCCACGCCTGAATGATCTTGGGCAGGAGTTTCGCGATGGCGACGACGGTGGAGTTTCTCAAGGACTATGGGGTAGAGATACGGGCGAACGGACAGAAGCGC
>CANFSY010000075.1 GCA_947449875.1 Paracoccaceae bacterium | reverse complement strand
GATGCCGCCTTGAAGGATATGTAGGACGCATGAGCGATACAGACGGCAAAAAACCCCTCGGCTTGGGTGGCGCACCTCGTTCCGGTCAGGTGAAGCAAAGCTTCTCGCATGGCCGCACGAAAAGCGTCGTGGTCGAGGTCAAGCGCAAGCTGACGGTGGTGCCGAACAAGGGCGCTGCCCCCACACCCGGCACGGGGGCCGCTGTGGCCACCTCTCCACGTTTGGGCGACCCGTCCAAGCGTCCGGCGGGCATTTCGGATGCCGAGATGGAACGCCGCATGTCCGCCCTGCGCGCCGCAAAAGCGCGCGAGGCTGACGATGCCGCCAAACGCGCCGAAGATGAAAAGGCCCGCGAGGAAGAGCGTCAGCGCAAGCGTGAGGAAAACGAGGCCAAGGAACGCGAATTGCGCGCCGCCGAAGCCGCAGCCCGCGCCAAGGTTGAAGAAGAAGAACGCATCAAGGCTGAAGCCCTCGCTGCTGCCAAAGCGGCAGAAGCAGCGCGCCAAGCCAGTGCTGGCCAGACCCGTTCTGAACCGCGCAGTGCTGACAGCCGTTCGAATGCAGCGCCCTCGTCGCGTGCGCCGTCTCGTCCCGCACCGGCAGCGCCCGTTGATGACGCTGTGGCCCGTGGCCCTGCCTCGGCCAAGCCCGGCTTGCCCCCGCGCCGCACCGACCGTGAGCGCGAAGACCGCGAACGCGCCGCCAGCAAAGCCAAAGGCGAAGAAGGCCGCCGCGCGGGCAAGCTGACCCTGTCAGACGCCGTGGCCGACGAAGGTGGCCGTCAGCGCAGCTTGGCAGCTATGAAGCGCAAGCAGGAAAAGGCCCGTCAAAAGGCCTTGGGCATGGGCATGAAGCCCGAAAAGCAAGTGCGCGATGTGCAGTTGCCCGAAACCATTGTGATTACCGAACTTGCCAACCGCATGGCGGAACGCGGGGCTGACGTGGTCAAATCGCTCATGAAAATGGGCATGATGGTCACGATGAACCAAGCGATTGACGCTGACACCGCCGAATTGGTCATCGAAGAATTCGGCCACCGCGCCGTGCGTGTGACCGATGCCGACGTGGAACAGGCGATTGATACGGTCAAAGACAAGTCCGAAGACCTGCTGCCGCGCCCGCCGATTGTCACGATCATGGGCCACGTTGACCACGGCAAGACCTCGCTTCTGGATGCCATTCGCCATGCCAATGTGGTGTCGGGCGAAGCGGGCGGGATCACGCAGCACATCGGGGCTTATCAGGTGAAAACCCCCAATGGGCAGTTGGTGACGTTCCTTGATACACCCGGCCACGCTGCGTTTACCTCGATGCGGTCACGTGGGGCGCATGTGACCGATATCGTCATTCTGGTCGTCGCCGCTGACGATGCCGTGATGCCGCAAACGGTTGAGGCCATTGCCCATGCACGCGCCGCCAAGGTGCCGATGATTGTGGCGATCAACAAGATCGACAAATACGAAGCCAACCCGACCAAAGTGCGCACCGATCTGCTGCAACACAGCGTTGTGGTGGAAGAAATGTCGGGCGACGTGCAAGACGTGGAAGTGTCGGCCAAAACGGGCAAGGGTCTGGACAATCTGCTGGAAGCCATCGCGCTTCAGGCCGAGATTTTGGAACTGCGCTCTAACCCCAACCGTCAGGCGGCAGGGGCTGTGATTGAAGCCAAGCTGGATTCTGGCCGTGGCCCCGTGGCGACCGTGCTGGTGCAAAACGGCACGCTGCGCAAAGGCGATATCTTTGTCGTGGGCGAGCAGTGGGGCAAGGTGCGCGCGCTGATCAACGACAAGGGCGAAACTGTCACGGAAGCGGGCCCCTCGGTGCCGGTCGAAGTGCTGGGCCTGTCGGGCACGCCGCACGCCGGTGACACGCTGAACGTGGTGAACACCGAAGCCGAAGCCCGCGAGATCGCCGATTACCGCGAGAAAGCCGCGAAAGACAAACGTGCCGCCGTGGGTGCTGCGACCACGATGGAACAGCTGATGGCCAAGGCCAAGGCCGACCTGACCACCGCCGAACTGCCGATCATTGTCAAAGCCGACGTGCAAGGCTCTGCCGAAGCCATCGTTCAGGCCTTGGAAAAAATCGGCAACGACGAGGTGCGCGTGCGCGTGCTGCATTCGGGCGTGGGCGCTATCACCGACACCGATGTGGGCTTGGCCGAAGCCAGCAAAGCCCCGATCATCGGCTTTAACGTGCGCGCCAATGCCACGGCCCGCGCATCGGCCACGCAAAAGGGTGTTGATGTGCGCTACTACTCGATCATCTATGATCTGGTGGATGACATCAAGAAAGCCGCCTCTGGCCTGCTCAAGGCCGAGATTCGCGAAACCTTTATCGGCTATGCGACGATCAAAGAGGTCTTCAAGATCACAGGCATCGGCAACGTGGCTGGCTGCTTGGTCACCGAAGGGGTTGCCCGCCGTTCGGCAGGCGTGCGTTTGCTGCGCGACAACGTGGTGATCCACGAAGGCACGCTCAAAACGCTCAAACGCTTCAAGGACGAGGTCAAGGACGTGCCGATGGGCCAAGAATGCGGCATGGCGTTTGAACGTTATGAAGATATCCGGTCGGGCGATGTGATCGAAATCTTTGAGCGCGAAGAAGTGCAACGCACGCTGGCGTGATCTTTGCGCTGTCAAAATGAAAAGGCTGGGCAGAGATGCCCGGCCTTTTGCTTTGGGCGGTGACCGCTGTTACGCCTCAGCCGCTTCGCGCGCCTTAAAGGGCGTCACGGGCCGACCGACGTAGGTGCCTTCAAACACTTTGATCGCAATTTGGCCGTCGCCGAAGTCTTTCAGGAAGGTGCCCTGAATAAAGACGCTGCTGCCGATGGTGATGGTTCTAAGCATGGGTCACGCTGCTCTTTGTTTTGGTCTTTGGAAGATCGTATGTGCCAAAGTCACAAGGGTAAATCGCAGATTGGCATATTTTGTTCGCTCTTAAGGGTGAAAATGCAACACAAAAGTGTAGCGCCAGCCCCGACTGCGCCCAATAGGCTTACAGCCAATCGCGCAGGATCGGAATCAGCGGGATATCGGCGGGCGGCATGGGGTAATCGCGCAAGCGATCCGGCCTGACCCACGCCAACGTCTGGCCTTCGCGCGGGGAGGGCACGCCTTCCCAGCGGCGGCAGGCGAAAAGCGGCATGAGCAGGTGGAATCGCTCGTAAGCGTGGCTGGCAAAGGTCAGCGGGGCCAGACAGCTTTTCCATGTGTTGATGCCAAGCTCTTCGTGCAATTCGCGAATCAGGGCGGCTTCGGGGGTTTCATCCGCTTCGACCTTGCCGCCGGGAAACTCCCACAGACCCGCCATTGATTTGACTTCGGGGCGCTGTGCCAGAAGCACACGCCCGTCAGCATCAATCAACGCCACGGCAGAGACGAGCAGCACAGTCATTGCGACAGTCCGGCTGGCAGGTCGGGGGCTAGGCCGCGAACCCCCGGGGCATTCGTGCCAAGATGCAGAGAAAAAGCCACGTTACGACCGGTAGTCAGCGTTGATCTCGATATAACGGTTGGTCAGGTCGCAGGTCCACACCTTGCGCTTGCCGCGCCCCAGCCCCATGTCAACCGAGATCACAAGTTCGGGGTGCAACATGTAATTTGCGCCGTCTTCCTCGCGGTACTTGGGGTTGCGCCAGCCTTTGCGGGCCACAAGGATATCGCCGAACTTGATCGTCAGGCGGTCACGCTCTGCCGCGGCCCCCGATTTACCGATGGCGGCCACAATGCGGCCCCAGTTGGGGTCTTGGCCGGCAATGGCTGTCTTGACCAGCGGGGAGTTGGCGATAGCGAGGGCCACTTTGTGCGCGTCGGTATCGCTGGCAGCGCCGGTCACATTAACCTCGACAAACTTGGTCGCCCCTTCGCCGTCGCGGATGACTTGGTGGGCCAGATCCAGCATCACCCCCGCCAAGGCCGCTTCGAACGCTTTAAGGGTGGCGCCCGCCACGGGGGCTGCGTCAGACTGACCGGTGGCGGCCAGAAGCAGCGTGTCAGAGGTAGAGGTGTCGCTGTCGACGGTGATCGAATTGAACGTGGCATCGGTGTTGCGCGACAGGATTTTTTGAAGCGTTGCGGCGCTGATTTTGGCATCGGTGAAGATATAAACCAGCATCGTCGCCATATCCGGCGCGATCATGCCCGAGCCTTTGGCGATGCCCGCGATGTGAATATCGCCGCCTTCGCCCGCAATCGTCGCCGCAGCGCCTTTGGGGAAGGTGTCGGTCGTCATCATCGCTTGGGCGGCCATGGCGATAGCGTCTTGTTGCAGGCCCGCTTGCAGCGCGGGAAGGGCGGCCAAGATGCGCTCGTGCGGCAAAGGTTCGCCGATCACACCGGTTGATGATGAAAACACGCGGCTGGCGGGCAGGCCCAAGGCTTGGGCCACGCCTTCGGTGATGGCTGCAACCGAGGCATCGCCCTTGGCCCCCGTAAAGGCGTTGGAATTGCCCGAATTCACAACAATCGCCGCCCCCGCGCCGCGCGGCACGCGGGCTGTGATCTTGGCCTGACAATCACGCACGCAGGCCGAGCGGGTGGTAGAGCGGGTGAACACCCCTGCCATCGCGGTACCCGGTGCCAATCTGACCAGCATCACATCTTTGCGGTTTTGATAGCGCACACCCGCCTCGACTGCGGCAAACTCGACACCGCGGATCTGGGGCAGGTCGGGGAAGCGGGCGGGGGCCAAGGGCGAGACGACTTTGGCTTTCTTGGCCACAGGTTGCGCGACCTCGACGTCCTTGGTGAGGGACTTAAGCTCTTTTTTCAGCGCCTTTGCTTCGGCCTTCCAGTCGGTCTTGCCCATGGCATCCTCCTTATTTGTCGAGAAGAGTAACGTCTTTGATCAGGGCCGGGTCAATCCCCTCTAGGGTGCGGGTGATCGTGGCTTTGTCGGTGGTTAGGGTGATAAAGGCGTCAATGGCGGCCTTTTGCACCTCTTGGGCGATTTGGTCTTGCACATCGGCCAAGGGCGGGGCGGCTTTGGCGCGGGTTTCAGAGACAAGGATCAGGTGCCAGCCGAAATCGGTCTTAATCGGGCCGACCACTTTGCCGACGGGCGCGGCTACAACTGCATCTTCAAACGGCTTGACCATAGCGCCCAAGCCAAACCAGCCCAGATCGCCGCCATTGGCGGCCGAGCCATCGGTGGAATTGGCCTTGGCAACATCAGCAAAGGGCTTGCCGCCTTCGATCTCGGCCAAAAGGGCTTTGGCCTTATCTTCGCTGTCGACCAAGATATGGGCGGCGTGGTATTCAAGGCTGGGGGGCATGTCTTTGTATTTGGCGTCATAGGCCTTTTGAATTTCAGCCTCGGAGACGGCGTCTTTGATTCCGGCCAACAGGGCCTCGTTCGACAGATAGCTGCGCTTTAGCCCCTCGATGGCAATCGTCGATTTTTTCGACAGGGCGTCGCCCAAGGATTGTTTCAGCGCCTCTTGCTGGACCAGTTGGTCAACGATGCCTTTGAACAATTGGTCATCGGGCAAAGACTGGTACTGCGCGGGCAGGCCCTCACGCGTGACGATCACATCGCCCAGCGTGATGTTCACGCCGTTCACCGTTGCCAGCACCGTGTCAGCCGTAGGGGCTGCGGTTTCAGCCATAGCTGGAAGGCCAAAGGCGGCACACAGGGCCAAAGCGGCGCAAAAGCCGGAAAGTTTCGTCATATGACACACTCCTGATCGGGCTGCGGTTGCGCGCAGCGTTGACTATGGCATGGCCAGACCTTAAATCGCACAGGCCCCTTGAACGCGGGCCGTGTGGAGGTTGGCCAACCTGCCCGGCTCTTGTATGGGGTGGCATGGGTGCGGGCAAGGCCAAGCCTCACACGAACGTGTCAGCGCCTTTCGGGCGGAAATTTTGGTCAGGCGGAGTGATGATGCTGGGATTGGGAACGCTTGCACGGAAAGTCTTTGGCACCCCCAATGACCGCGCAGTCAAATCGGTGCGCCCCTTGGTCGCCAAGATCAACGCGCTAGAGGCGGAATTTGCCGCCCTGAGCGACGAGGGTATCATCGCCAAGACCGCCGCTTTTAAGCAACGCGTGCAAGAGAGCGGCGAAAGCCTTGACGCCTTGTTGCCCGAAGCCTTTGCCAATTGCCGCGAGGCTGCGCGCCGCGCTTTGGGGTTGCGGGCCTTTGATGTGCAATTGATGGGCGGGATTTTCCTGCATCAGGGCAACATCGCCGAAATGCGCACGGGCGAGGGCAAGACCCTTGTTGCCACCTTTCCCGCCTATCTGAACGCCCTGTCGGGCAAGGGCGTGCATGTTGTGACCGTGAACGACTATCTGGCCAAGCGCGATGCATCGTGGATGGGCAAGGTATACGGCGCTTTGGGCCTGACGACGGGTGTGGTCTACCCCTACCAGCCAGAGCCTGAGAAAATCGCCGCCTACCGCGCCGACATCACCTATGCCACCAACAACGAGTTGGGCTTTGACTATCTGCGCGACAACATGAAAGCCTCGATCCCTGAAATGGCGCAGCGCGGCCATAACTTTGCGATTGTCGACGAGGTGGATTCGATCCTGATCGACGAGGCGCGCACGCCTTTGATTATCTCTGGCCCCAGCCAAGACCGCAGCGATCTGTACCAAAAGATCGACGCCCTGATCCCCGAACTGAACGAAACCCACTTCAAGCTAGACGAAAAAACCCGCGCCGCGACCTATACCGAAGAGGGCAACGAGTTCTTGGAACAGCGCCTTCTGGCGGCAGGCCTGCTGCCTGACGGCCAATCGCTGTACGATCCCGAAAGCACGACCATCGTGCACCATGTGACGCAAGCTTTGCGGGCGCATAAGCTGTATCAAAAAGACCAACATTACATCGTGCAAGCGGGCGAAGTGATGCTGATTGACGAATTCACCGGCCGCATGATGCGCGGCCGCCGCCTGTCGGAAGGCCTGCACCAAGCCATCGAAGCCAAAGAGCGTGTCAAGATCCAACCCGAGAATGTCACCCTCGCCTCGGTCACGTTCCAGAATTACTTCCGTCTGTATGACCGCCTGTCGGGCATGACAGGCACGGCCACGACCGAAGCCGACGAATTCATGGAAATCTACAAACTCGGCGTGGTCGAAGTGCCCACCAACCGCCCTGTCAGCCGGATTGATGACAACGATCAGGTCTTCCGCACCGCGCGCGAAAAGCTGGAAGGCGTGGTGAAATCTATCCATGCCGCGCATGAAAAGGGCCAGCCGATCCTTGTTGGCACGACCTCGATTGAAAAGTCTGAAGCTTTGTCGGAACTGCTGAAGAAAGAAGGCATTCCCCACAACGTTCTGAACGCCCGCCAGCACGAGGCCGAGGCGCAGATCGTCGCCGATGCCGGCAAGTTCGGCGCTGTGACCATCGCCACCAACATGGCCGGTCGCGGCACCGACATTCAACTGGGCGGTAATGTGGAGTTAAAGGTGCTAGAGGCCATCGCCGCCGACCCGCATCTGCACCCCGACGAAGTGCGCGCCAAGATCGAAGCCGAACACGCCGACGAAAAAGCCCGCGTGCTGGCCGCTGGTGGCCTGTTCGTTCTGGCCACAGAACGCCACGAATCGCGCCGGATCGACAACCAGTTGCGCGGCCGCTCTGGCCGTCAGGGCGATCCGGGGCGGTCGTCGTTCTTTTTGTCGCTGGAAGACGATCTGATGCGGATCTTCGGGTCCGAACGGCTGGACAAGGTTCTGTCGACGCTGGGGCTTAAAGAAGGCGAAAGCATTGTGCACCCGTGGGTGAACAAATCGCTGGAACGTGCGCAAGCCAAGGTCGAAGGCCGCAACTTTGACATCCGCAAGCAATTGCTGAAATACGATGATGTGATGAACGACCAGCGCAAGGCCATCTTTGGCCAACGCTTGGAAATCATGGAATCTTCCGACTTGGGCGAGATTGTCCAAGATATGCGCCATCAGGTCGCCGAAGATCTGGTGAATTTCTACCTGCCGCCCAAATCCTATGCTGATCAATGGGATGCCCAAGGGCTTTACGCAGCTGTGCTGGAGAAGATGAACCTTGACCTGCCCATCATCAAATGGGCCGCGGAAGAGGGCGTAGATCAGGCCGTGGTGCTGGAACGTCTGGTGGCCGAAAGCGACACGCAAATGGCCGCCAAGCTTGACGCCTTTGGTGCCGAAACCATGCGCACCATCGAAAAGCAGTTCCTGTTGCAAACCATCGACGCCAAATGGCGCGAGCATCTGGTCACGCTGGAACATCTGCGCACCGTGGTGGGCTTTCGCGGCTATGCCCAACGCGATCCGCTGAATGAATACAAGACCGAAGCCTTTGCGCTGTTTGAATCTTTGCTGAATTCCTTGCGCCAAGAAGTGACCCAAAAGCTTGGCCTCGTGCGCCCGATGACGGCGCAAGAGCAGCAAGCCATGATGGCGCAAATGCAGGCCCAACAACAAGCCGCCCGCGCCGCAGAAGCCCGTCCTGCCCCCGCGCCAGAACCGGTCAAGCCCGCAGTTGCCACCCCCCTTGTCAGCGCCCCGCGCGCAGGCTTTGATGCAGCAGACCCCACCACATGGGGCACTCCGGCACGCAACGACCTATGCCCTTGCGGGTCAGGCGAAAAGTTCAAACACTGCCACGGCAAGCTGGTATAATATATTAAAATCAAGAGGTTAGGATATTTTTCCTGACCTCTTGCCTATACGCAAACCCTGCACAATACTGTAAAGTAACGTGTTTATCGGCAAAGAATAGGCAACCCTAGCTCAACCCACCATGCGTTATAGGCAGATCAAGCATCTGTGCCCGTAACGATGTCGCGTCCCACCATAGCCCATCCTTCAACGTGCACAGCTTGGTCTGTTTTTTCTACAGATCATAGCCAAGCAAAAGGATTTTAGGGCATGAGTACAATTTATCTGGAAGACAACCTCGCAATTTACAAACGCGAGAGCACTTTTTACATGCGGCTTAAAACAGCTCTGCAGCATTACGTGCACCGTTCATTGAGAACCGCTAACCAAACCGAGGCACGCAATCGTGCTCGCCGCCATTTGGTGGAGTTTGAGATCAAGCAGGAAAGAGGTGAACTGTTTGCAGCCCCCACGCTCAAGCAGGTCATCGACGAATACACCAAGATGCGGGAACGTGATCATGAACGCGGCAACACCAGTACGGCGATGCTGCGTCAGATCAAACGGGTCAATCGGTTTTGGCTGGAATATGCGGGCCACCTGCGCATCGACAAAATCCGTAACAAAGAACTGCAAGACTTTATCCCTTGGCGCAAAGCCTATTACGGCAAGTTTGCTGTAAAGCCCAAAAACGCCAAGCTGCATCCCCAATGGCGTGTTCCTTGGCGAAGGTCATTTGACCCGATCATCCGCCGCCCGAAAGAATTAAGGAAACAAATGTTTTGGATAGTGTATATTCATACCATGAATTTAAACGGCTTTGACCTGAACCTTCTGCGTGTCCTGAATGCGCTTCTGGCCGAGCAATCGACGGTCAGGGCGGCGGAGCGGGTCGGCCTGTCGCAATCCGCCGTTTCCGCCGCTCTTGGCCGCCTTCGCGGGGCGCTGGATGACCCGTTGTTCGTGCGCCACGGCCAGCGTATCGTGCCGACCGACTTCGCCCGCAGTCTGGAGGTGCCGCTCAAGGCCATTCTGGACGATCTGGAAAGCCTGTTGCTGCAGCATGGGGACTTCGATCCCGCTGCCGTCGCGCAAAGCTTCAAGATCGCGGCTTCGGATTTCTTTGCCGTGATGCTCATGCCGCCCCTGGCCGACATCCTCTCGCGCCGGGCGCCGCAGATGCAGGTCCAGCTGGTTGACCTTTTGCCCGCAAGCTATGTGGGCATTCTGGAACGACCGGGGATTGATCTGGCGCTGGTGCCAAAAAACCGACTTCCCACCGTGGAGCGCGCATCAACCGCTGTTCGAGTCGCGCTTCGTGATGATAGCCCGCGACGGCCATCCACGGCTGGGGCGGTCTGGCGTGCAGACCTTGTCAGTCGTGCCGATGGACCTGTTCTGCGATCTGGGCCATGTGGTGTTCTCACCCGAGGGCAACTCCAAGTCTATGGGCGACACTGCATTGGCGCGTGTAGGGCGGACCCGGCGGGTCGTCATTACGATGCCGGTTTTTGCGGGCGTCTGCATCGCCATGGCGGGCAGCGACCTTGTGGCGCTGGTTCCAGAGCAATTGGCGCAGCGCATGGCACCCACGCTTGGCCTGTCAATTTACCAGCCCCCGATGCCCTTGAACGCTGCCACCATCTGCATGGTCTGGCACAAACGCAGCACCGGCAACGCCGCCCACCGCTGGTTCCGCTCTGTCGTAGCCGAGGTGCTTGGCGGTTTGGCGTGATGAGCGATAGAAACCACTTCTATCGCTCACATTTTTATGTATTCTGAGCGATAGACGGGGAGCCTATCACTCATGACATGGAACTGGGCGCAACACGGCTGGCCGGAATTCCGCTACGATGCCAAGGCACTCGTCGCACTTGAGCCGCGTTTTCTGTTGGCCTCGGGCGAGGTTCTTGGTGCATTCCGCCATGTCGGGCAGGGCGATCGCGAACAGTTGCAGATCGAGTTCCTGAGCGAAGAGGCCCTTCGGACCAGCGCCATCGAAGGCGAAGTCCTGGATCGGCTCAGCGTTCAGTCCTCGCTGCGCCGCCACCTTGGCCTTGCGTCGGATGCCTATCCCGTCAAACCCCGTGAGCAGGGCGTCTCGGCCATGATGGTCGATGTCTATTCCGGCTTCAGCACGCAGCTGGACCATCAAACCCTGTTCTGCTGGCATCAGATGCTCTTGGCCAACGATGGCAGCTTGGAGGTGATCGGCGGCTACCGCACCCATGATGAGGCCATGCAGATCGTCTCAGGGTCAGTGGGTCAACCAACTGTGCACTTCGAAGCCCCACCGTCTGCTCGTGTGCCTGACGAAATGCTGAAGTTCGTCGATTGGTTCAACCAAACCGCACCGAACGGTCCTGCGCCGATGGCGGCCTTGACGCGGGCAGGGATGGGCCATCTGTGGTTTGAAAGCATCCACCCCTTCGAAGATGGCAACGGTCGCCTTGGTCGGGCCCTGGCCGAGAAGTCACTGGCCCAAAGCATCGGTCAACCCAGTCTGATCGCGCTGTCCTACACGATCGAGCGCGACCGCAAGGCCTATTACGATCATTTGGAGCAGCATCAGAGAACCCTCGACATCACAGCCTGGCTTGTCTGGTTCTCTGAAACCGTGTTGGCTGCGCAAGCGGTCACACTTGAAAGGGTGGCCTTCTTCATCGCCAAGGCGCGGTTCTACGACCTGCATCGGTCTTGCCTGAACGACCGGCAGGCCAAGGCCATCGAGCGCATGTTTCGCGAGGGTCCCGCAGGTTTCAAGGGCGGCTTGAGCGCAGAGAACTATATCTCGACCACCGGAACCTCATCCGCTACCGCCACGCGTGACCTGCACGACCTGATGGAGAAGGGCGTGCTCACGAGAACCGGCGAACGTCGGCACACTCGGTATTGGTTGAACATAGACCAGCAGCATAAATGACCTTTTTTCTATTTATGCCAATGACTTAAAGAAAATCTGATAATAGTAATTATGTATTATTTTTAAGAATTGAGGCCGAGGAATTGGCGTCATTGCACTACACTTTTGCGCAAATAAGCGCCTCGCCAGCATAAACCGGGTGCGCTATCACTCCATTTTCGACAAAGTGAATCATGCCGCAAAACGAAATTCAATGCATCCTGACCCTAATCTCTAAAACGCATGGTGCCCGCACCAAAATCTTGGACGGGCAGCAAAGATTTTGTAGTCTTCAGTTGCGCTGAGGTTGCCTTTCGACAGCCTCAGCGCAACTGCTCCCAGATTAGAAAATCAGGACATCGGTGAACAGCAAGGTCGGAGCTCCCACGAGTTGGGCGATCTTCACGGCAGTAGTGCCACCAGCGCCATCGGCATCATAGTATAGATTGCCTGTGGTGGTGTTGTAGACAATTCTATCTGAGGTATCATTCGCTGCGGTGGCATTTGCAGCCGAATAGAACTCTGCAGCTGTTAGCGTGCCCGTGGCACCAAGCCCTGTCATGAAAGAGATGCTCAAGGAAAGGGTATCGGTGCCCGAAACAAAGTAGCGGATCGAGTCAGCGGCGATGCCACCTATCGACTGGTCAAAGACGAAAGTGTCGGCCCCGGCATCGCCGTACAAAATGTCGGCACCCGCGCCCCCGATCAGCGTATCGTTACCAGACCCGCCGAACAGTTGGTCAATCCCCTCCCCCCCGTTCAAGGAATCATCCCCAGTTTCGCCGAACAACGTGTCAGACCCATCACCACCCAAAACGATATCATTGCCTCCACCGCTCCAAACCGTATCTGTGCCGAATCCCGCATCGATATAGTTATTACCAGATGTTTGAAGCTGACCCGTAACATCGTCGATCGAATCGTTTCCTGATCCGCCGTAGACCGAATCGTCCCCGCTGCCGAACAGGATGAAATCGTTCCCGACACCACCATCCAGGCTGTCAGTGCCCGCACCGCCATAGACGCTGTCACTTCCGACGCCGCCAGCCATGGTGTCATTTCCGACGCCACCAGTCAGGGTGTCGTTGCCCGTATCACCGATTAGGCTGTCATTGCCTGTTCCGCCGTCCAGACTGTCATTGTCAGCCCCCCCGTTTAAGGTGTCATTCTCGGATCCGCCATACAGGCTATCATTGCCGGCATCACCAAACAGGCTGTCATTGCCGGCTTCACCATACAAGCTGTCATTGCCGACATCACCGCCGTACAGGGTGTCGTCCCCGCCGCCACCGTACAGGCTTTCATTGCCGTCACCACCGAACAAGCTGTCATGGCCGTCTCCGCCATACAGGGTGTCTGTATTGTCACCGCCATACAGGGTGTCAGTGCCATCACTACCATTTAGGCTGTCATTGCCTGCACCACCATATAGGCTGTCATTGCCGGCATCACCTTCGAGTCTGTCATTATCATCGCCGCCGTACAGGCTGTCATTGTTCGAACCACCGTAGAAGGTGTCATTGCCGGCACCACCAATCATGCTGTCGTTTCCGGCATCTTCGTACAGGGTGTCATCGCCGTCACCGCCGTCCAGGGTGTCATCCCCGGAACCGCCATACAGGCTGTCATTGCCGCCATCGCCATACAGGCTGTCTTTACCGGTATCACCGTTAATGGCGTCATCGTTCAAACCGCCGTACAGGATGTCATTGTCTGCACCGCCATACAGGCTGTCATTGCCGTCACCGCCATACAGGCTGTCCTTACCGGCTTCATCGTTCAGTCTGTCTGCACCTGTACCGCCGAGCTGACTGTCATCGCCCGTACCGCCAAACAGGGTATCATCGTTGGCCGCTCCGTTGAGAGTGTCATTCTCGGAACCGCCATAGAGGGTATCATTACCGTCACCGCCATCTAGGCTGTCATTGTCTGCATCGCCATACAGGTTGTCAGCGCCGGTATCGCCGGTAAGGGTGTCATTATCGTCACCGCCATACAGGGCATCATTACCGCCATTGCCATTCAACCTATCGTTGCCGTCGCCGCCGTCTAGGCTGTCGTCATCTAATCCTCCGTCCAGACTGTCATCGCCTGCCCCTCCGTCAACAGTGTCAGATCCGGAACCACCATCGAGGGTGTCTTTACCATCATCGCCGCGAAGGGTGTCACTGTTGTCGCCGCCAAGAAGGATGTCGTTGCCCGTACCACCATCCAAGCTATCGGCGCCTATTCCGCCGTCCAGTGTGTCATTGCCGTCATCGCCAGCCAGGATGTCATTGCCACCGTCGCCAGTTAGACTGTCGTCGTCCACACCGCCGTTGAGAGTGTCATCGCCGTCGCCGCCGTCCAGGATGTCATTACCGTCATCGCCATCCAAACTGTCATAGTCGTCGCCGCCATATAGCTCGTCATCGCCGGTATCGCCGATCAGCGTGTCATAGCCGTCCCCGCCAGCAATGGTATCGTCTCCCGCACCGCCGTCTAGGCTATCGTTGCCCAGATCGTCATTCAGACTGTCGTCGTTCGCACCACCGTTAAGAGTGTCATCGCCGTCGCCGCCGTACAGGCTGTCATTACCGTCATCGCCATCCAAGCTATCATTGCCGAAGCCGCCATCTAAGCCGTCATCGCCCGTATAGCCGACAAGGGTGTCATTGTGGTCGCCGCCATCAATGGTGTCGTTGCCCGTACCGCCATCTAGGCTATCGTTGCCCAAACCGCCAGTCAGACTGTCGTCATCCGCACCGCCGTTAAGGGTGTCATTGCCATCGCCGCCGTCCAGGATGTCATTACCGTTATCGGCATTCAAACTATCATCGCCGCCGCCGCCGTCCAGGGTGTCATTACCGTCATCGCCATCCAAGACATCATCGCCGTAGCCGCCATACAGGCTGTCATCGCCGTAGCCGCCATACAGGCTGTCAGCGTCGTCACCGCCGTCTAAGTTATCGTTGCCCGTACCGCCGTCTAGGCTATCGTTGCCGGCTACGCCTTCCAGCAGGTCATCGTCAGCCCCCCCCTTAAGGGTGTCATCTCCGGAATCGCCGTACAGGTTGTCGTTGCCGGCATCACCCATCAGGTTGTCGTTGTCGCTGCCGCCGTACAGGGTGTCGTCGCCCATACCTGCCAACAGGGTGTCATTGCCGGCATCGCCATTCAGGTTGTCATTGTCATCACCGCCCAGAAGGCTGTCATTGCCTGCCCCGCCGGCCTCAACGTCATCGCCCGAACCGCCGTACAGGGTGTCATTCGCAGCACCGCCGTCAAGGGTGTCATTGTTAGCCCCACCGTACAGGGTGTCTTTGCCATCACCGCCGGCAAGGCTGTCATCGCCATCACCGCCGTCAAGACTGTCATTGCCGATACCGATACCGCCATCCAAATTGTCATTGCCGGTACCGCCGAACAAACTGTCATTGTCTGCGCCGCCATCTAGCGTATCGTTGCCTGCCTCACCCAACAACCTGTCCGCGCCATCGCCACCATACACTGTATCATTGCCGTCGCCGGCCCTCACCGTGTCATCGTTCGTATCACCAGTCAGCGTTTCGTCTGAAGCGGTTCCGTTTATAGTCAGGCCTCTGGTCATTCTGATCACTCCGATGAATTATTGTGCATAAATCTGGTCTACCAGCGTTGGCCTTTATGAAGTGAGGAACATGTTCTCGCGCTTCATAAAAACCCAAACACTTTTACCGATCTTGATTGGGTGCGTAGCATAGTTGGAATTTTTTTGAATGCTACCTTAAGTTGACAAAGGCAAATCAATAGTGTAAAAGCTTGATTAGTTATTCTTAAGTTATACTTAAGCCAAGGCGCCCCACAAGTGCTTAATCCTTTGGGGGCTTTACCTAAAAAAACCGATCCAAAATATGTAACGCTAAGAATTTCACAGAATGATTGACCGATGCACCTGCCTGCACCAGTGCCATCGCCACCTATTGCAAACTCTAGGTGTTTGATCCCAGACTTTGATGGTGCAGTCTTTTCCTTGGAATGGAAGGAGGCACTATGGGGCAGATTCTTCACGGAAGCGCCACGAAGATTGAGGCAATCCGTCGAGCACTACAGAATAGTGAAGACAGCCTGGGGGCGCTTTCGGCACGCTAGGGCATCAATCACAAGACCATGGCAACTTGGCACAAGCGGACTTCGGTTTCCGCGTTTTCAATGCCTTGCGCATGCACTTGAGCGGTTTGGCATGGGCATATCGGCCCAACTGTACTGCAAGCCCTGGGGCACGTCGGCCGTAATAATGCCGCAGATCGACCCCAATCTACTCCACCAACGCCTGCCGCGGATCGATCAATTCAATCGAACGCAGACGCATGAGGTCATCTTGTTCAGGACGGCGAGCGCGGCGCTTGATGACCAGAACCGAAATTGCAAGATTTCGGAAGGAGCCATACCAAACTCTGCGGTCAGAGGAGAAAAACTGCCTCATTGCCGCTCAAAATCGTTGACTTCTGGACATTCAGGGCGAACAACTTAAGGGCGGATCACGTCTTGATGGAAAGTCCAGCTTACTTTTGTATGGAATTTAACACCGGACCGATTGGCATGGCCCATTCATTGCGGCGGTTCTTGTCGCAGGAAACAAACATGCTACAGCGACGCCGATGTCACCAGAACGAAATCACTGAAGTTAGATAAAATCACAAAATTCTAAACTTACGATAATGTAACGTTCTTCGGATTAGGGTCAGGATTCATAACCAGAACAAGACCACAGCGGCTAAGGCGCATGCGGATAGGAAGACTTTGGGGCACCGGTCGTATCGGGTCGCTACCCTTCTCCAGTCCTTGAGCCGAGCGAAGTTGTTCTCAATCTTGTGGCGATTTTT
>CANFSY010000074.1 GCA_947449875.1 Paracoccaceae bacterium | reverse complement strand
GTCACGTTGAACTTCAGGTTGTCGCCCGGCATCACCATTTCGGTGCCTTCGGGCAATTCAACCGTGCCGGTCACGTCCGTCGTGCGGAAGTAGAACTGCGGGCGGTAGTTGGCGAAGAACGGGGTGTGGCGGCCGCCTTCTTCCTTGGTCAGAATATAGGCTTCGGCTTCGAACTTGGTGTGCGGGTTGACCGACTTGGGCTTGCACAGCACTTGGCCGCGTTCCACGCCTTCCCGGTCGATACCGCGCAGCAGAACGCCGACGTTGTCGCCAGCCTCCCCACGGTCCAGCAGTTTGCGGAACATTTCCACGCCCGTGCAAACCGACTTCTTGGTGTCGCGGATACCCACGATTTCCACTTCGTCGCCGACGTTGATCACGCCGCGCTCGATACGGCCGGTCACAACCGTACCGCGGCCCGAGATCGAGAACACGTCTTCGATCGGCAGCAGGAAGGGCTGATCGACAGCACGCGCCGGGGTCGGGATGTAGCTGTCAACAGCGGCCAGCAGCGCGCGGATCGACGATTCGCCGATTTCCGGACGGGTGCCCATCATGGCTTGGTGGGCCGAGCCTTTGATGATCGGAATGTCATCGCCGGGGTATTCGTAAGACGAGAACAGCTCGCGGATTTCCATCTCGACCAGTTCGATGAGTTCTTCGTCATCCACCAGATCGATCTTGTTCATGTAGCAGACCATGTAGGGGATACCCACCTGGCGGCCGAGCAGGATGTGCTCGCGGGTTTGCGGCATCGGGCCGTCAGAGGCGGCGCAAACCAAGATCGCGCCGTCCATCTGGGCAGCGCCGGTGATCATGTTTTTCACATAGTCGGCGTGGCCGGGGCAGTCGACGTGGGCGTAGTGGCGGTTCTCGGTCTCGTATTCCACGTGCGCGGTCGAGATCGTGATGCCACGAGCGCGCTCTTCGGGGGCGCCGTCGATTTGGTCATAGGCGCGGAATTCGCCGAAGTACTTCGTGATCGCCGCGGTCAGCGTGGTCTTGCCGTGGTCAACGTGGCCGATCGTGCCGATGTTAACGTGCGGTTTGTTCCGTTCAAACTTTGCCTTACCCATTTGGGCCACCCTCGGTTCAGGGGGGTCACGAGGGACCCCGATTTCCACGCGCGGCGGCTTAAGCCGGAGCCGCGGGAAAATCAAGCGGGATTGGCGATCCGGATCGACTTTGCCCCACCTGCCGCCGGATGGCCGCCTAGCGCGGAGTGACCGAGGCGTTGGTATGGGCCGGACTTGGGGTTGAAACGGCGGGCAAGCCGATCCATTCGGGGTGTAAAAGCATGTAATCTTGGATCGCCTTGGCGGCATTGTTGGCCAGTTTCTTCATCTGGGCCTGTTTTTTCTGCGTCCAGCCCGAACCGATCACACTGTCTTTCGACACGCCTTCCAAAATTGTAAACCGCTTGCCCCCCGGTTCGAGAAACTCTTTTTTCGTACTATCATAGACATGCACCCGTAAGATCAGCGCAGACCGCGGGCTGGCCACCAAAGGCACTCCGGGGGGTGCCAAGACATACCCGTCAACCGAAATGCCAAATTCCAAGGGCATATCGCCCGAATAAGTGCCCAAACGCGCGCGCATGGCGGTGGTCATGGCGGCTTCCCAGTCTGCGGGTTCGGCTGTGCGTGACAGCGGAACGGTCTGGGCTTTCTTGGCATCAATGAAAACCGCATTCATTCTGAAATGGCCCATCGGGCGAGGCGGATCGCCCATATCTTTGGCATCACAAGCGGCCAGTGCCACCAGCAAGGCCACGACGGGAAGGGCGCGAATCAGGCGAAGCAGCAACATGGGACAGGGCCTTTGCTCCCCGGGACGGGGCCTGTTCGGGATAACGGCGCAAAGGGCGCTTGGCAACGGGGCAAGGGTGGTCTTGGCGGCGAAGCGCCCTAGATGCACCCTTTCGGCGCAGGGGGCGACAGGGGCAAAATGACCAAAATGGCAGCAGAATTTCCCGTGCGCGTGCCGCTGGCCACGGTGCCCTTGGGCATTTGGGGCTCGCTTCAAGCCGGTCGGCGCAATGTGTTGGAGCTGATCCCCGAAATCGCCACGCGTCAGCCCATCCTGTCGGGCACCACCGGCAAACGCTGGCATATGGTGATGGACCCCGAAGCCCTGCGCCACATTCTGCGCGACGGGGTCGAAGATTACCCCAAGTCTTTGGTGACCAAGCTGATTTTGGAACCTGCCATTGGCAATTCGATGTTTGTGGCCGAAGGGGCCGATTGGCATTGGCAGCGGCGCACCGCCGCGCCGGTCTTTTCGCATCGCAACATCGCAGCCCTTGCCCCCGTGATGACCGCCGCCGCCGAACGCGCCGCCGCCCGCTTTGCCGCAGCCAGTGGCCGCGCCATTGACGCCTTTGACGAAATGGTGGCCGCGACGTTCGAGGTGATCTCGGACGTGACCTTTTCCGGCGGCGAGGGATTTGACCGCGCCGGCGTGCACCGCGCCATTGAAACTTACATCAGCCAAACCGCCAAACTGTCGGTGTTGGATATTCTGGGCGCGCCGGGCTGGGTGCCGCGCCCGGGGCGGATGTTTTCCGGCCCCGCCCTGCGGCAGATGAAACAGATGGCCAACGGCGCGATTGATCGGGCCCGCCACCGCCCGAAAACCGGCATCCCCGATCTGTTAGACCTGCTTTTGGCGGGATCAGACCCCAACTCTGGCCGCCAGATGAACGCTGACGAGTTGCGTGATAACCTTCTCACCTTCATCGTCGCAGGGCATGAAACAACGGCGCTGACCTTGGCTTGGGCGCTGTATCTGTGCGCGTTTGATCCAAAGGTCCAAGACGCCGCGCGCGAGGAGGCGCAAGCCGCCCTTGGCCCGCGCGCGGCCACTGCCGCCGATCTGCCCGCCCTGCCCCTGATCCGCCGCATTGTCGACGAGGCGCTGCGCCTGTACCCCCCCGCCGCCTTTCTGGCCCGCACCGCCCGCAAGGCCGACACGCTGTGCGGGCGCGAGGTGCAGCCCGGTGATACGGTGATCTTGCCGATCTACGCCCTGCACCGCCACCATGACCTCTGGCAAAACCCCGATGCCTTTGACCCGAACCGCTTTGCCGACCCCAAAGCCACGCCGCGCTTTGCCTATCTGCCCTTTGGCGATGGCCCGCGCATTTGCATCGGCGCGTCCTTTGCCCTGCAAGAGGCGGTGATCATTCTGGCCACCCTGCTGGCCCGCTTTCGCTTTAGCCAAATCCCCGGCAAGGCCCCCAAACCCGTGATGATCCTAACCTTGCGCCCCGAGGGCGGGGTTTGGCTCAAGCTCGACCCCGCCTAATTCCGACTAAAACACTTGGGCAATCTTGACGGGGGCAAAAAGCGCGCCTAAAGATGAGTATAATACTCAGGCATAGGACGCATCATGACCAAATCCCCCCGCCCCACCCAACCGCGCGTCTGGACCAGCCTTGCCTTGGCCTCGGTGACGCTGGCAGCATCGCCTGTCATGGCAGGCTTGCAACCCGCACCCATCACGCTGGCCATGCCGCAAGCGCGGGTATGGCTGGCCGCGACAGAGGGCGGCGAGGCGGGGGAAGCCGGTATCACCGCCGAAGCGCCTGCGGAGTCGGCTTATCTGGCCGAGCTGATGATCGTAGAGGGCCACATGCAGGCCGCGCGCGATCTGTATGCGATGGGGCAAAAGGACATTGCGGTGGAATTGTCCAAACACCCGCAAGAAGAAGGCACTTTGGCCGCTTTGCAGGCCGAAATTGCCAAATATCAGGCGCAAGATGTGGCCGATGAGATAGCAGCTTTCACCGACACCATGGCCCAAGGCGGCGCGCAAGACGCGGTGGATCAGGCGGCGGCACACGTCGCGCAGGCGTTTGCAGCGGCGGCATCGGTCAAAGACACCGAAATCCGCGCGCGGTTTGATGCGGTGGTGCTGTTGGTCAAGGCGGCGGCGGGGGAATATCAGGCCAGCATCACCGACGGCAAAGTCGAAGACCTTATGGGCTGGCACGAGGCGTGGTCGTTCATCGACCTCGCCCGTGCCGAGTTGACGGATTTGTCCAGCCAACCGCTGTCGGCCAAAGCCGCCCCCAAGGCGCTCAAGGCCCTTGCAGACGTCGACGCCGCCTTTGGCGACCCCATGGCCGCCGTGCCGCTGGCAGGCGATCCGCAGATCTTGCTGGGGGTGGCGGCCAAGCTGGAACTGATCGCTTCTTCGGTGCGCTAGGCCATGCTGGTGATCGGGCCTTTGCTGTCGCAAGCCGATCTTGCCGCGGTGCAAGAGATGGCCGCGGCCCTGCCCTTTGGCGATGGCCGCGCCACGGCGGGGCGTCATGCGGTGGGGGTCAAAGCCAACGACCAAGCCTTGCCGGGGGCCGAGCTTGACGCGGTGCTGGCCAAGGTCGAGGCGGCGTTGATCGCCCACCCCCTGTTCCAATCGGCCGCACGGCCCAAGGCGCTGACAAAGCTGATCGCGTCGCGCTACCGCACGGGGCAGACCTATGGGCTGCATGTCGACAATGCGTTGATGCAAGGGCTGCGGACGGATTTGTCCTTTACGCTTTTCCTGTCAGACCCTGACACCTACGATGGCGGCGCTTTGGTGATCGAAGACCATTTCGAAGCGCGTGCCGTCAAACTGGCAGCGGGCGAGGTGATCTTGTACCCCTCCACCACGCTGCACCGCGTGGAACCCGTCACCAGCGGCACACGGTTGGCGGTGGTGGGCTGGGTGCAAAGCCTGATCCGCGATCAGGGCCAGCGCGAGATCTTGTTCGATCTGGACCAAGCGGTCGAGGCCTGCTTTGCCGCCGAAGGCAAATCACCCCAGTTTGACCGATTGTCCAAAACCCGTTCCAACCTGCTGCGGATGTGGGTGGACGCGTAACGCCGCCTAACGCGCGTCCTCGTCAAAGCGGTTGTCACGGGGGAACCCGCGCGGGGCCATACGGCCCATGGTGCCGCGCGCGCCCTGCCATTCGGCCAAGTCGGTTTCGGTGCGGGTGCGCCCTGCGGGGTCTTTCCATGACAGGCCTTTGGCCAGCACAAAGGTGATGGCATCGCTTAGCCCGCCGTCTTTGTACTTTTGCAACCGCACACCCTTGCCCCGCGCCATTTCGGGCAGGTCGGACAGGGGGAAGACCAGAACCTTGCGGTTCTCGCCCACGGCTGCGACATGATCGCCCTGCACACGGCGGCAAACAGCGGTCTTTGCCCCCTCGCCCAGCGTCAACACCTGCTTGCCCGCCTTGGTTTGGGCCAAGACCTCGTCCGAGACCACCACAAACCCATCCCCCGCGCTGGAGCAGACGAGCAGCTTTTCCGCGGGTCGGAAGATCATCAGATCGACAATCGCCGTGTCATTGGGCAGATCAACCATCAGGCGCACGGGTTCGCCCATGCCGCGCCCACCGGGCAGGTTGGCGCCCATGACGGTGTAAAAGCGCCCATTGGCCCCGATGATCAGGATTTTGTCAGTCGTCTCGGCGTGAAAGGCAAACCGCGCCGCGTCGCCGTCTTTGAACTTTTGCTCTAGCGCCAGATCGACATGGCCTTTCAGCGCCCGTATCCAGCCCATCTGCGAGCAGATCACCGTGATCGGCTCGCGCTCGATCATCGCCTCTGCCGTGATCTCGATCGTCTCGCCCGCATCGGCAAAGCTCGTGCGCCGCGCGCCAAGCTTGGTGGTTTTGCCAAAGGCTTTGCGAATCTCTTCCAGCTCTACCCCGATGCGCTGCCACTGTGCGGCGTCAGAGGCCAAAAGCCCTGCAAGCCCTGCCCGTTCGGCCACCAAGGCGTCACGCTCGGCGATCAGCTCCATCTCTTCCAAGCGCCGCAACGAGCGCAGGCGCATGTTCAAGATCGCCTCGGCCTGCACCTCGTTCAAGTCGCCCACGCCGTCAGCCGGTGGGACATAGTCTTTTTCCGAACTGGCGCGCTTGTGCTTTTTCTTCCAGTTTTCCGCCATCAACGCGCGCTTGGGGTCATCATCGTAGCGGATGATGTCAATCACGCGGTCAAGATTAAGGAAGGTGATCAAGAACCCCGCCAAAATCTCTAGCCGCGCGTCGATCTTATCCACACGGTGCTGGCTGCGGCGGTTAAGCACATCGCGGCGGTGATCGAGAAAGGCGCGCAACACCTCTTTCAGGCTGCAAACCTTGGGCACTTTGCCGTCGATCAGCACGTTCATGTTCAAGCTGAAGCGGCTTTCCAGTTCCGAATTGCGAAACAGCGCCGCCATCAGCTGGTCAGGGTCAACGGTGCGCGAGCGCGGTTCTAGAACGATGCGAATGTCATCGGCGGATTCGTCGCGCACATCGGCCAGAAGAGGGACCTTCTTAAGGTTCACCAGTTCGGCCAAGCGTTCGATCAGCTTGGATTTGGCAACCTGATAGGGAATTTCGGTGACAACGATTTGCCACATCCCCCGGCCCATATCTTCGATTACCCACCGCGCGCGGGTGCGAAAACTGCCGCGTCCGGTGCGGTAGCTTTCCAAGATCGTCGCGCTGTCTTCGATGATCACGCCGCCCGTGGGAAAATCGGGGCCGGGGATCAGATCAACCAGCGCATCTATCCCAAGGTCGGGATTGGCCAAAAGCGCATGGCAGCCTTGGATCAACTCGTCCAGATTATGGGGCGGGATGTTGGTGGCCATGCCCACGGCAATGCCCGACGACCCGTTGGCCAAAAGGTTGGGGAAGGCCGCCGGCATCACGACAGGCTCTTCCAGCGTGCCATCGTAGTTTGCGCGGTAATCGACCGCGTTTTCGGCCAAGCCTTCCATCAGCGCCTCGGCCACCGCCGTCAGGCGGGCTTCGGTGTAGCGGGCGGCGGCGGGGTTGTCGCCGTCGATGTTGCCAAAGTTGCCTTGGCCGTCGACCAAGGGGTAGCGCACGTTGAAATCTTGCGCCAAGCGGGCCATGGCATCGTAAATCGCCGCATCGCCGTGCGGGTGATAGTTGCCCATCACATCGCCGGAAATCTTGGCCGATTTGCGAAACCCACCGGTCGAGGCCAAGCGGAGTTCGCGCATCGCAAACAAAATGCGGCGGTGGACAGGCTTTAGCCCGTCACGCGCATCTGGCAGGGCGCGGTGCATGATGGTTGACAGGGCATAGGTCAGATACCGCTCGCCAATCGCGCGGGCCAAAGGCTCGCTGCGCAAGGTCGGCTCGGCTGGCAGGTCTGCGGCCTGCGGGAGATCGTCGGGTGTATCGGACATGAGCGGTGTGTAGTGCGGCCTTGACCTTGGGTCCAGTGGGTTTTGTAAGGGGGGTTTGCGCGGCGCGGGGTTCTGGTAGGTTTGGGGCCAATAAGGGGAGTTGTGCTGTGAATACCATCCTGATCACCGGCTGTTCGTCGGGCATTGGCTATGATGCGGCCAAGGAGCTTGCGGCGCGGGGATGGCGGGTTTTGGCAACCTGCCGCCAAGCCAAGGATTGCGCGCGGCTGAAAGCCGAAGGGCTGGACAGCTTTGTGCTGGATTATGCCGATGAATCGTCCATCGCGTCAGCGGTCGACGAGATCAAGGCTCGCGGCGGGCGTTTGGATGCGCTGTTCAACAACGGGGCCTTCGCCAGCCCCGGCTTGGTCGAAGACCTGCCGCGCGACGCATTGCGGGCGATCTTTGAAGTGAACCTTTTTGGCTACCACGATCTGACACGGCGGGTTTTGCCCTTGATGCGGGCGCAGGGCGGGGGGCGGATCGTCAACTGCTCGTCCGTGTTGGGGATCGTGGGGGCCGAATGGCGCGGGGCCTATGTGGCGACGAAATTTGCATTGGAAGGGTTAAGCGATGTGCTGCGCCTAGAGATGCGCGGCACGGGGGTTGAGGTGATCTTGATCGAACCGGGGCCGATTGGCACCAAGATCAGGGTCAATGCCCAAGCCCATTTCGAACGCTGGATTGATTGGCAAAACTCGGCCCGCGCTGCCGATTACGCCCGCTTTCGCGCCCGTCTGTATGACACCTCGGGCAAAAAAGACCGGTTCGAGCTGACCTGCACCGCCGTGACGAAAGCCCTGATCCACGCGGTCGAGGCGCGCCGCCCAAAGCCGCGCTATTACGTCACGATGCCCACCTATATCGCAGGCCTTGCGCGGCGCTTTCTGCCCACCCGTGCTTTGGATTGGCTGGTGCGCTAAGCCAAAGGGCGGCCCTTTCGGCCCGCCCTTGTGATTTAAAGTGCAAGAGGCACCTTAGAGCTTTTCGATCAGTTCCGGCACAGCGGTGAACAGGTCAGACACCAAGCCATAATCAGCCACTTGGAAAATCGGAGCCTCTTCGTCCTTGTTGATGGCGACGATGATCTTGGAATCCTTCATCCCCGCAAGGTGCTGGATGGCCCCCGAAATCCCGACAGCGACATACAGGTTCGGGGCCACAACCTTGCCCGTTTGCCCCACTTGCCAATCGTTGGGCGCATAGCCCGAATCCACAGCCGCCCGCGACGCCCCGACAGCGCCGTTCAGCTTGTCTGCCAGCTTTTCGATCAGATCAAAGCTTTCCTTCGACCCCACACCGCGTCCGCCCGACACCACGATGCCAGCCGAGGTCAGTTCAGGGCGATCCGAGGTCGCAACGCGGTCTTCAACCCAAGCCGACAGGCCATTGGCCCCCGGCCCGCCGATTTTCTCGACAGCGGCAGCGCCACCCGTGCCCACGGCGGTAAAGCCTGCGGTGCGCACAGAGAAAACCTTTTTAGCATCAGAAGATTTGACCGTTTGCACGGCGTTTCCGGCATAGATCGGGCGTTCGAACGTGTCGGCGTCGATCACGGCGGTCACGTCGGACAGGACCATCACATCCAGCAAAGCGGCCACACGGGGCAGCACGTTCTTGTTGGCAGCGGTCGCAGCCCCGCAGATGTGGCTATAGCCGCCCGCCAGCCCAACCACCAAAGCGGCGGTGGATTCCGCCATGCCGTGGCAATAGGCGTGGTCGTCGGCGAACAGCACCTTCGAGACACCTGCAAGGCTCGCAGCCTCGGCCGCAGCGGCATCGCCGCCCGTGCCAGCGACCAGCACATGCACCTCGCCCAAGCCGGTCAAAGCGGCCAGCGCCTTGGCAACCTGATCGGTGGCCAAAGCGCCGTCATTGACGTCTGCAATCAGAAGAACGGCCATCTTAGATCACCCCTGCTTCGTCTTTAAGTTTTGCAATCAACTCGGCCACCGAGCCCACCTTGACGCCCGCCTTGCGGCCTGCGGGTTCGACGGTTTTAAGCACGCTCAGGCGCGGCGCAACATCAACCCCGTAATCCGCCGGCGTTTTCAGCGCCAAGGGCTTGGCCTTGGCCTTCATGATATTGGGCAGGCTGGCATAGCGCGGGTCGTTCAGGCGCAGGTCAACTGTCAGAACGGCAGGCAGTGTCACAGCAATGCTTTGCAAACCCCCATCGACTTCGCGCGTTACGGTGGCTTTGCCATCGGCGACCGACAGTTCGGAAATGAACGTGCCCTGCGACCACCCCAGCAGCGCAGACAGCATCTGGCCCGTGGCGTTCATGTCATTGTCAATCGCTTGCTTGCCACACAGCACCAAGCCCGGCGCTTCTTGCGCCACCACTGCGGCCAGAAGTTTGGCCACAGCCAACGGTTCGATATCGGTTTGCACATCGGCTGTCGCTTCGATCAGGATCGCGCGGTCAGCCCCCATGGCCAAAGCGGTGCGCAGGGTTTCTTGCGCTTGCTTTACACCGATCGAAACCACGATCACCTCGGTTGCGATGCCTTTTTCTTTCAGGCGGATCGCCTCTTCGACGGCGATTTCGTCAAAGGGGTTCATCGACATTTTTACGTTCGCCAGATCGACACCGGACCCGTCCGCCTTGACGCGAACTTTCACGTTGTAGTCGATCACACGTTTGACAGGCACAAGGACCTTCATCGCGCATCTCTCCGATAGGGGGCCAGTTGGCCAGGGCAAGCTCTCACGGCGGTCTTTAAACGGTCTTGGCTTGAGGCAAAAGGCCAAAATCGACACGGTTTGTCGCGCAGACGCCATGGGGGCGGCGCTTGCGCAGAATCAGCGGCGGCAGCGCCAAAAGCCCGCCGCCCGCGCAGATTTACCCCCGCGTCAGGCCCGGAACCCACAGCACATCTTGCGCACCGTTGTCGTTGGCGATGCGGCCCGCCACAAAGAACCAGTCCGACAAGCGGTTGAGGTATTTGATCGCCTCGGGGTTCACCGGTTCATGCGCGGCGAGTTCGACCGTCAACCGCTCGGCCCGACGACAGGTGGTGCGGCACAGGTGCAGGTGGGCGGCAAGGGGGGTGCCGCCGGGCAGGATGAAACTGCGCAGCGGGGTAAGGTTTGTGTTCATCGCATCAATCTCGGCCTCTAGCCGATCAACTTGGGCGGCGATGATGCGCAGGCGGGGATAGGGGGCGGTGGCGTCATTTTCGATGTCGGGCGTGCACAGATCTGCGCCCAGATCGAAAAGATCATTCGAGATCCGCGCCAAACTGTCATCCAACGCGCCGCCATGCAGCCGCGCCATGCCCAAAGTGGCGTTAGTTTCATCGACCGTGCCATATGCCGCGACGCGCAGATCAAACTTGGGCACGCGCGCCCCATTGCCAAGCGCAGTTTCGCCCGCATCGCCGGTGCGGGTGTAGATCTTGGACAAAACCACCATCACGGCATTCCTTTCGAACGGGCCCAGGCAAAAATCACAATCGCCACCACGGCCAGTCCTTGGGCCAGAATGCGCAACTGCATCAATTTATTGGCATATTTGCGGTTAAACTCGCCGCCTTTGCCAAAAGTGCCGATGCCAATCAACAAGATGACCAGAACGACAAGGCAAACAGCAGTGGCAAGCAAGAAGAGCGGATCGTGCAACAGCATGGGGTTTGTTCCTTTGATTGCAAAAGCACATAGTGCGCGCCAATCAAAAAGCGAAGAGCAGAAGCGGGGCCAGCCCCGCACCCCGGGATATTTGCGCAAGTCTGAAAGGAAATCGCTGCGGTGCGGCGGCCTTGCTGAGGGGGCGCGGCGGGGATAGGGTGGGACAGAGCTATAAGGGGGCGTCAGATGGCCATTCAAACAGTCGGGATCGTGGGCGCGGGGCAGATGGGCAACGGGATTGCGCATGTCTTTGCCCTTGCAGGCTATGATGTGCTGATGAATGACGTGAGTGCGGAAAGTTTGGCCAAGGCTTTGGCGACGATTGACCGCAACATCGAACGCCAAGTGTCGCGCGGCAAGGTGACGGCTGAGGCCAAGGCTGACGCCATGGCGCGCATCAAGACATCCTTGACGATTGCCGATCTGGGGCCCTGCGATCTGATCATCGAGGCTGCGACCGAAAAGGAAAGTGTCAAAGACGCGATCTTTAAAGCCTTGGTGCCGCATCTGGCAGCGGGGACGATTTTGACCTCGAACACCTCGTCCATTTCCATCACACGGCTGGCCAGCCGGACGGATCGGCCGGAAAAGTTCATGGGCTTTCACTTCATGAACCCCGTGCCCGTGATGCAACTGGTGGAACTGATCCGCGGGATTG
Source organism: Paracoccaceae bacterium (assembly GCA_947449875.1). GTDB lineage: Bacteria > Pseudomonadota > Alphaproteobacteria > Rhodobacterales > Rhodobacteraceae > Stagnihabitans. The sequence goes on along the minus strand of CANFSY010000074.1, from coordinate 4,949 downwards.
CCACCGATCAGGCCACATGGGACAGTCTGCATCAGGTCGTCGCCCGCCTTGGCAAAACCGCCGCGAGTGCCGAAGATTTCCCCGCCTTCATCGTCAACCGCATCTTGATGCCGATGATCAACGAGGCGGTTTATACGCTGTACGAGGGCGTAGGGTCGGTCAAATCCATCGACGAAAGTCTGAAGCTGGGGGCCAACCATCCGATGGGGCCGCTGGAACTGGCCGATTTCATCGGGCTGGACACCTGCCTTGCCATCATGAACGTGCTGCACGAAGGCTTGGCCGATACCAAATACCGCCCCTGCCCCTTGCTGACCAAATATGTCGAGGCGGGCTGGCTGGGCCGCAAGACCCAGCGCGGGTTTTACGATTACCGCGGCGATGTGCCGGTGCCAACGCGCTAAAAGCGGGGGTTTCACACCCCCGCACCCCTGTGGGATATTTCAGCACAAATGAACGAGTTGAGCGTAGGCAGACCCCTCTCGCGGTTTAGATCATAGCAAGGCCAACAAGGCGGGGGTGGGCCAGCCATCGGCGGGCAGGCCCAAGCGCTTTTGTTCGGCCTGCACGGCGGCACGGGTGGCAGCGCCCAAGACGCCATCGGCTTTGCCCATCTGATACCCGCGTTTGGCCAGTTTGTCTTGCAACGCAATCATCTGATCGCCGTCTAGCCCTGCCTCTGGCGTGCCGGCGTCATAGGGGGGCGCGCCTTCGATGCGGGCGGCGAAATGGGCGGCGGTGGCGACATAGGTGAAGCTTTTGTTCCATTCAAACAGCACTTTGAAATTGGGATAGACCAAAAAGGCCGGCCCGTTGCGCCCCTGCGGCAGGATCAGCGAGGCGGGCAAGGCGGCCAGCGTCCCTGACCTTGGGGTCACGCCCATCGCCTGCCACGCCGCAGCGGGCAATTCGGTTTCCAAGCCCGACTGCGACCAATCCATCATCTCGGGCACGCGCACCTCTTGCATCCAAGGTTCGCCCGCGCGCCAGCCGTAAAATTGCAGCATATGCGCCAGTGACACGATGGCATCGGGGGCAGAGGTGGCCAGCGTGATCAGCCCATCGCCGTCGCCATCCTCGCCCCGTTCCAAGATGTCGCGGGGCAGCATCTGGACCATGCCAATCTCGCCCGCCCAAGCGCCTTTGGTTTGGCCGGGGGTGAAATCGCCTTTATCGGTCAGGGCGATGGCGGCCATGACTTGGGGTTGAAACACCTCGGGGCGGCGGCAATCATGGGCGAGGGTGAGCAAGGCGTTGCGCGTGTCAAAATCGCCCTGCACTTGGCCGAAATCGGTTTCAAAGGCCCAAAAGGCCAGAATGACGCCGCGCGACACGCCAAACCTTTGCTCTGCCGCCGCAAAGGCCGCGTCGTATTTGTCTGCATAGACGGCGGCATTCTCGATGCGGTTTTTCGAGATCAGCGCGGTGGAAAAGTCGATGAAGGTCTTGCGAAAGATGCCTTGCGCGTGGTCAGCCTTGATCACGGCGGGGTCGATCTGCGCCCCGTCCAGCACCGCATGAATGGCGCGGTCGGGCAGGCCGAGGGCTGCGGCCTCTGCCGCCATATCCTGCAAGAAGGTGGGAAAATTGCCACCGCAGGGCGCGGCATGGGCGGGGGCTGTCAGCGCCAACAGGGCAAGAAGGGCGAAACGTTGCATCGGCCGGTCATCCTTTTGCTATATCTTGGCCAGTTTATCTGATGGGCGCGCTTTTGGGAAACGCCTATTTCCTGTGGCGCAAAAGTCACAAGGAACAGACAAAAACGCAACAGGCCCCAGTTGTCTTGTCTTTCCACCCGATGCCGTCAAACTGGGCAGACCGGAGGCGCAGATGCTGGAATTTTTATCGAAAGACGTACAAGACGGGCTGGACATGGCGCGCAAAGCCCAAGAGCGGCGCAAGTCCAAGTTGCGCGTTCAGGTGGGCAATGCGGTCTATCCGGTGTTGCGTTTTTGGCACGATGGCTTTGTGCTGGACGGCGCGTTGACATCGCATCTGCGCGGGCTGGTGGATGTCTACGATGGAAGCCGCCATGTCTTTCAATGCCTGATCATGGCCGCCACCGCCGAGGGTGGCGAAATCACTTGCGAGTTCAAGCGCCTGACCCATGTGGCCGACAAAGCGCCCTTGGATTTCTGGCTAGACCCCGCACTGCCCGTGGGCTTGTTGACCAAGGCGTGACGGGTCACTGCAGGTCTTTGAAGGCCTCTGTCAGCCGTGCCGCCGCCTCGACAATCTGCGAATGCGGCATGGCGATGTTAAAGCGCAGACAGGTTTCGCCGCCTTTGCCAAAAGCCGTTCCCTGATTGGTGGCGATTCGCGCAACTTTGGCGACACGGGCGGTGAACTCTGCCTCGGTCATGCCGGTGCCGCTGAAATCAACCCATGACAGGTAGGTCGCCTGCAACGGCATCGACGTGACGCCCGGAATGGCATTGACCGCGGCGTCAAAGGTTTTGCGGTTGCGGTCAAGGTACGCCGTCAGCCCGTCGACCCACGCCGCCCCTTCGGGCGAATAGGCCGCCGTGGCCATGTGCATCCCAAACGAATTGGGCGAAATGCCCATTTTGTTCATCGTGTCAGAAAAGCGCTGCCGCAGCACGGGGTCGGCGATGATCACGTTGCCAATATGCGCGCCTGCGATGTTGAACGTCTTGGTCGAGGCCGTCATCATCACCAAGCGGTCCTGCACCCCCGCTAGGTTCGCCATCACGTGGTGCTTATGACCGGGCATCACCAGATCGTGGTGAATCTCGTCCGAGACCAGCACCAGATCATGGCGTTTGCAAAAATCGGCCACGCCTTGCAGCTCTTGCAATGTCCAGACACGCCCGCCGGGATTGTGGGGCGAGCAGAGGATGAACATCTTCTCTGCCCCCGTCATCTGCGCATCCCACGCGTCAAAATCCATCATATGTTGGCCCGAAACGATGTTCAGCGGGCATTCCACCACATTGCGCCCTGCGGCTTTGATCACACGGGCGAAGGCGTGGTAGACGGGGGTGGTCAAGACCACGCCGTCACCGGCTTGGGTGAAAGCGTCGATGCAAAGGGCGGTGCCGTTGACAAGGCCGTGGGTGGTGAAGATGTGCTTTGGGTCCACGCGCCAGCCGTGGCGGGCTTGCATCCACCACGTGATCGCCGCCAGATAGGCGCTGTCGTCGCCGAAATAGCCGTAGATGCCATGGGACAGCATCTTTTCCAGCGCCGATTGCACGCAGGCGGGAGGTTGGAAATCCATGTCAGCGACCCACATGGCCAAGCCGCCTTGGGCGGGCACGCCGAACATCGGCTCCATCCCATCCCACTTGACCGAATGGGTGCCGAGGCGGTTGATCACGGTGTCAAAGCTCATAACGCGGTCCTTATTGGGGTGTTTGTTCCGGATACTACACAGGTATTGGGAAGTCATCCCGATTATATTTATATATTTAGAAATCTGTTCTGAATTTGCGAAAACCGCAGAACGTCATTCCAGCCCACTGCGCCTCTTGCGCGAAACCCTGCCAAACCGTAAATCCATGACATGATCCGCCCTATCTTGATCCATCCCGACCCGCGCCTCAAGAAGCTTTGCGACCCCGTGGCGCAAGTGACAGAGGATTTGGTGAAACTGGCCCGCGACATGCTGGACACGATGTATGACGCGCCCGGCATCGGGCTGGCAGCCCCGCAGATCGGCGTGACCAAACGCTTGGTCGTCATGGATTGCCACAAGGCCCCCGTGCCTGCCCGCCCGCTGATCTTGTTCAACCCCGAAGTGGTTTGGCAGTCGTCAGAACGCTCAACCTATGAAGAAGGGTGCCTGTCGATCCCCGAGCAATACGCCGATGTCGAACGCCCCGAATCCGTCACCGTGCGCTGGCTGGACGAGACGGGCAGCGTGCAAGAGGAAACCTTTAGCGGCCTGTGGGCCACCTGCGTGCAGCACGAGATTGACCATCTGAACGGGCGGCTGTTCATCGACTATCTGGGCCTGATGAAGCGTCAGATGATCACGCGCAAGATGGAAAAGCTCAAGCGCGAGATGGCGCGGGGCGAGCGATGATCCATCCCGTTTTGCGCTGGCCAGACCCGATTTTGGCCAAGATCACGCCCCAAGCCTGCGTCGACGCGGCCACTTTGGCTTTGACGCGCGATATGCTTGAAACCATGTACGCCGCCAACGGGCGCGGGCTTGCGGCCCCGCAGATCGGCGTTCTGGCACGGGTGTTTGTGATGGATGCGGCGTGGAAGTCGGGCGATCCGGCACCGGAGGTGTTCATCAACCCAGAAATCCTTTGGCGCTCGCCGCAGATGGCGTCGGGCCCCGAGGGGTGCCTGTCGATCCCCGGCGTGGTGGCCGAGGTGATGCGCCACAGCGAGCTGGTCTTGCAGTGGCAGATGGCCGACGGCTCTTTGCAAGCGCAAAAGCTAACTGGCTTTCGCGCGATCTGCGCCCAGCACGAGATTGACCATCTGGACGGGATCGTCACCCTTGATCACCTAACGCCCGAGGCGCGCGCCGCCGCGATCGCGGTGCTGGGATGATCCGCCCCTGCCTGCCATGGCCGCACCAGATGTTGCGCAGCGTGGCCGCCGATGTGGCCGAAATCACGCCCGACATCCGCGCCATATGGGCCGACATGGTCGACACGATGGAGGCGATGCCGGGCTATGGCCTTGCCGCCGTGCAAATCGGCGTGCCGCTGCGCTTGGCGGTGGTGGATTGCTCCACCAGTCGTGGGCAAGCGGTGCTGATGGCAAACCCTGTGGTTCTGCACGCCTCGATCCACCTGCGCCCGCATGACGAGGCAAGTCCAAACCTGCCTGGTGTTTCCGCCACGATCCAGCGCCCCCGTGCGGTGACGGTGCAGTTCTTGAACGCCCAAGGCGCGCTGGAAGAGCGCGAGTTTGTCGAGCTTTGGGCGACCTCGGCCCAGCACCAGATCGACCATTTGGCGGGGAAG